>JAFLUW010000128.1 GCA_022508615.1 Prevotellaceae bacterium
GCAGACTAAGTTTGAACTTACTCAGAGATAGTTCAAACTTAGTCTGCGTAAGTTTCCGCCGGCCGGCGGAAAGGTCAATTCATCGCATAAATAATCCACACGGCCGCAAAGTGGGCCAGCGTTCCCAGCAGCACGAACACGTGCCACACGGCGTGCCAGTATCGCCGCACGTCGCGAGCGTAAAACCACGAGCCGGCCGTGTAGAAAATGCCTTCGGCAAATATGCACCACAAGGCCTCGGCGGGAACTGCCCGCCACACGGGAACGGCTATCGCCACGCCGCTCCACCCCATCGCCAGGTAAAGCGCCAGTGACAGGCGCGGCCAGCGACCGAGAAAGAACAGTTTATAGACTGCACCCAGCGCAGCCAGCGCCCACAGCAGGCCGAACACCGTCCATCCCGCCGTTCCGCCCACGCTGCAAAGCAACACTGGCGTGTACGAGGCGGCTATCAGCACGTAGATGCCTATATGGTCGGCGTAACGCAGACAACGTTTCAAGCGGCCGGGCATGGCGAAATGATAGACCGTACTGGCCGTGTAGAGCGCAAGCACGCCGAAACCGAAAGTCAGCGCCGAGAGCAAATGGCGCAGACTTCCGCCGCCGGCTGCGGCCAGCACGGCGGTCATGAGCGGGGCGAGCACCGCGCCCGCCAAATGCGTGACCGTATTGGCCACTTCTTCTTTCGTCCGGATTTGCATAGATTCCGCGTTTTTCCTAATTATAATATGGTATGTCCGGATTATGAATATGACATAACCGACAAGCGGCGACACAAAAAGCCGACGCCTATCATTTGGGCAGGCATCGGCTCGATTCTTGCTCTTCCGCGGCAATCAGTTCGCCGGCGCAGCGGGAGCAGCCGGGGCTGCAGGAGCAGCAGGCTGGGCTGCGGGCACAGGCGTCGAGGGCATTGCTGTCACTACGTTGTCGGCCGTAGCGGGCTGCGAGATGAAGAAAGTCGTAGCCACACACAACACGACAAGTGCACCGGCCAACACCCACGTAGCTTTTTCCACGACGTCGGTCGTCTTGCGCACGCCGGCCATCTGGTTGTACGACGAGAAGTTCGAAGCCAGACCGCCGCCTTTGCTTTCCTGAATCAGCACGATCAGCGACAGGAGAACGGCCACAATCAGGGCCAAAATTACCAATACCTGATACATAGTTTTTATTGTTTTTTATTTCGGCTGTTGATAACCAGTTTCTGCAGAAACCGGATTTGGTCTGCAAAGTAACTATTTTTTTTTGAATGCTGCAAATTTAGCTTGCCGATAATTTCGAGCGCCTTTTCGTATTTCCCCTGCTTGACATAGATTTTGGCAAGCGTTTCCGTGAAATATTCTTCGCCTATCGGTTCGTCATCGGTGGCTATACGGTCGGCGTCGGGCGTATATTCGGGATGTTCGCGCAGCGTAATGCGCGGCTCTTCGCGCGCCACAAATCCGGCTATCAGTTCCTGCGCGTGTGCAGCTCCTCCTTCGGCAGGCGCTTCGGCCGCGACGTCGTCCATTTGCATGAGATAGGCCATGTAGTCCGTCGTCGGGTCGGCCGCTGCGGGCGCCTGGCGGACGGCAGTGCCGAGTCCTGCGGGCGCGAGCGTGTCGAGAAAGTCGTCGATAAGGCTTTCCGTGCGGTCGGCCGAGGCGTTGCGCGGCGGGCGCTCGGCCTTTGCCGCGGCCGGTTCGATGCGATAATTGATTTCCTCAATCATAGCGAACAACCGGCGCCTATCGGGCACGAGCAGCGCGGCTCGGCGCAACTCTTCGTCGAAGGAGCTGTCGTGCGTCAGAAACAAATTCTGAAGCAACAGCAGCCGCGCGGCGTGATACGACGGATGGGCGGCCACGAGGCTGCGCAGCCGGTAGAGCGTATCCTTGTCGAGCGCTTCGGGATGCGAGATGAGATGTACGAGGTCCATGTTCGTCGGTCGGATGTCACCAATTGGCCACGGTGGCGTTGAATATCTGGTCTGTGAGGTCTTTTATCATTTCCGTGACGAGCGTTTCCTGCACGGCCGAGAGCTGTTGCGAGGAGTCATACTGCGAAGTGGCCGAAAACTGCTTTTCCCAGTTTTCGCCCGTCTTGGTGTTTTGATAGCGTATGTTAACCGCCATGCGCAGCTGCACCTGCGAGGAGTAGCCGTCGGCCGACACCGATTTGTTGAACTGGTCGTAGGCCGTGATTTCTCCCTCTATTTTCAGGTCGCCGCCGCGTTTGACGAGCTGCAGCCGCGTCTGCTGGGCGTAGACGTCGGAGAGCTTCGTGTTGAACATCGCTTCCATGGGCGCCCAGCCGTAGGGCGCCCGGTTAGCGATTTTGTCGATTTGAATCGTCTTGATGATGTTGTAGTCGATGCTCGCTCCCGTAAACTTGTAGCTCACACAGCCGGCCGCTGCGACGGCCAGAAACGCCAGCAGCGCCACTCCCGCCGCCGCACGGCCCCAAAAGGCCGGCGCCATGCGGCCGACAGGTTTATTTATCCAGCCCATAAGCCTTGATTTTTCGGTATAACGTGCGCTCGCTCATTCCTATTTCGGAGGCGGCGAGCTTTCGGTTGCCCCGGTTGCGCTCCAATGCGCGGCGAATTGTCTCGCGCTCCACGTCGTCCATACGTGCCACGCCGCCCGGGGCCGCTTCCACCAGTTCTTCGGCTTCGGCCAGCTCGCCGTCGAAGCCTGCGGCAGCCGGAGCACCGGCGAAGGGCTGTGCCGGCAGCAGTCCGATTTGCGGAGCGGGCTGCTGGCCGGCGGCAGCGCCCATGCGGGCTTTGAGCGCGTCGACATCGTGGCGCAGCTCGACGAACAACTGGTAGAGCAACCCCAGCTTGCCGTCGATTTCGCTGTCGGCCGAAGCGTCGCCCGAGACTACCATCTGCCGCGGCGCGGCCTGGGGCAGATAGCGGGCCAGCATGTCGGCCGTGACGAGGCGTTCTTCGCACGTGACGCTCATGTTTTCGGCCACGTTGCGCAGTTGGCGCACATTGCCCGGCCAGGCGTAGGCCATGAGCAGGCGTCGGGCGGCCTCGTCGAGCCGCACGGGGCCGGGCATGCGGTATTTTTCGCTCATTTCGAGGGCGAATTTGCGAAACAGCAGGTCGATGTCCATGCCCCGCTCGCGCAGAGGAGGCACGGAGATGCGCACGGCGCAGAGGCGGTAGTAGAGATCTTCGCGGAAACGGCCGCGGGCGATGGCCTGGTCCATGTCTACGTTCGTGGCTGCCACGATGCGCACGTCGGTGCGGCGCACCGTGCTTGACCCCACGCTGATGTATTCGCCCGTTTCGAGCACGCGCAGCAGCCGGGCCTGCGTCGAGAGCGGCAGTTCGCCCACTTCGTCGAGAAAGAGCGTGCCGCCGTCGGCCGCGGCGAAGTATCCCTCGCGGCTTTCTATGGCTCCGGTGAAAGCGCCCTTTTCGTGGCCGAAGAGTTCCGAGTCTATCGTTCCCTCGGGTATGGCTCCGCAGTTCACGGCAAAGTATTTCCGTGCGCGGCGGGCGCTGTGCTCGTGAATGATGCGGGGAAAAATCTCCTTGCCCGCGCCGTTCTCGCCCGTGACGAGCACGGAAAGGTCGACGGGGGCTATTTTGAGCGCCACTTCGAGGGCCCGGTTCAGCCCTTCGTAGTTGCCCACGATGCCGTAGCGCTGCTTGATGTGCTGCAATTGCGTCTGAATCATTTTCGTAAGCGCGCCCGAAGAGGGGCATGCGGCACAAAGGTAACGATTTATTTCGACACGGCGTCCGCGGCACCCGCATTGCGCACCGACACGCCGCCCTACCCTTTTCGCCAACCCGTTATGGGACAAACGATTGCCGCACAAACAAAACTTCGCCGCCGAGGTGCAAAACTTAGTCTGAGTAAGTT
>JAFLUW010000129.1 GCA_022508615.1 Prevotellaceae bacterium
GACTCGAACGAACGACCTCCAGGTTATGAGCCTGGCGAGCTACCAACTGCTCCACTCCGCGATCAGATGTTTCGTTTTCGGCTGCAAAAGTAGAACTTAATTTCTTTTCGGCCAAACAAAACCGCCTTTTTCTGCACAAAAAGTGAAAGAAACCCCGATTTTTGCCGAAAAGACTGCCTAATGTTAAAAATTTTTGCATACCGGCGCTTTTTCGACTAACTTTGCAGGCAATAAAACACAGCATCATGACTCAGCCCGCAAGAAAAGTGCGCGTGCGATTCGCGCCCAGTCCCACGGGACCCCTGCATATCGGCGGCGTACGCACCGCTTTATATAATTATCTTTTTGCCCGCCAGCATGGCGGCGAACTTGTTTTCCGTATAGAGGACACTGATTCGACGCGATTCGTTCCCGGAGCGGAGGAATACATCATCGAGGCTTTCCGCTGGCTGGGCATCGAATTCGACGAGGGCGTTTCGTTCGGAGGAGCCCATGGTCCGTACCGGCAAAGCGAACGCCGCGACATTTATCGCCGGTATATGAGACAATTGCTGGACGAAGGGAAAGCCTATATCGCTTTCGACACGCCCGAAGAACTCGAAGTGCGGCGCAAGGAAACGGAAAATTTCCAATACGACGCCCATACGCGCAATTCCATGCGCAATTCGCTCACTTTGCCGGCCGAAGAAGCGGAGCGACTCGTCGCCGAAGGAGCGCAATACGTCGTTCGTTTCAAAATAGAGCCGGATCAGGACATCACGGTGCACGATCTTATCCGCGGCGACGTGCATGTCAATTCGTCTGTGCTCGACGATAAAGTGCTGTACAAGAGTGCCGACGACCTCCCCACCTATCATCTGGCCAACATCGTGGACGATCATCTCATGCAAATCTCCCACGTGATTCGCGGCGAGGAATGGCTGCCCTCGGCGCCGCTCCACGTACTGCTCTACCGCGCTTTCGGCTGGGAAGACAGCATGCCCGCGTTCGCACATCTGCCTTTGTTGCTGAAACCGGACGGAAAAGGCAAACTTTCGAAACGCGACGGCGACCGTCTGGGCTTTCCCGTCTTCCCGCTCGAATGGAAAGATCCCGCAACGGGCGCCGTGTCGAGCGGTTACCGCGAGAGTGGCTATCTTCCCGCGGCCGTCATCAATTTTTTGGCGCTGCTCGGCTGGAATCCCGGCGACGATGAGGAAATTCTCTCCCTCGAAGCGCTGGTCGACAAGTTCGACATTACGAAATGTTCGCGCAGCGGAGCTAAATTCGACTATGTAAAGGGGCAATGGTTCAACCGTGAATATCTGCAACGCACACCCGACGCCGCGTTGGCCCCGGCTTTCGACGCCGTGCTCCGCGAAAACGGCATCGAAGCCCCCATGGAGCGCGTGGAAGCCGTTGTCGGTATGATGAAAATGAAGAAAATCAGTTTCATCCGCGAACTTTGGCCGTTGTGCGACTTTTTCTTTATCTCCCCGCAAACTTATACGACAGAAGACAAGTTCGTCCGCAAGAACTGGAAAGCGGAAACGGCCGGCGAAATGCGTACACTCGCCGCGCTGCTCAAGGATGTTTCCCCGTTCGACGTGGAAAATCTGCGCCAGGCCGTCGATACTTGGACCGAAACTTCGGGCGTAAAACCCTGGAACGCGTGGCGCGTATGCCTTGTCGGCACCGGAAAGGGACCGGACATGTACGAATTGGCCGCCTTCCTCGGCAAAGCGGAGACGCTGAGCCGCATGGAGCGCGCCATTCAGGCCCTTTCGGAGGGACAAGCATAGTTTTTCCACCGACGAAAGCGCTGTCATGTATTCACTGGCCATCTATCTCTACGCTCTCGGAGCGAAGCTTTTCGCCCTGCGCAACAGAAAAGCCCGTCTGCTTGTCCGCGGCCAGCGCGAGACGTGGAAAATTCTACGCGAGCGCATCGACAGCCGTTCGCACTACATTTGGTTTCACGCCGCCTCGCTCGGCGAGTTCGAACAGGGACGTCCGCTCATCGAACGCCTGCGCCGCGAACAGCCGGACAAGAAAATTCTGCTGACATTCTTTTCTCCTTCGGGCTACGAGGTTCGCAAAAACTACGAATGCGCCGACATCGTCTGTTACCTGCCTTTCGACACGCCCGGAAACGCCCGCCGCTTCGTACGCCTGGCCCGCATCGAAAAGGCATTCCTCATCAAATACGAATTTTGGTGCAACTATATCGACATGCTCCACAAGAAGGGCATACCCGTCTACAGCATTTCGAGCATTTTCCGCACCGACCAGATTTTTTTCCGCCCCTACGGCCGCAACTACGCCCGTTGCTTGCGGCGCATCACCCATTTTTTTGTACAAAACGAAATTTCGGCCCGGCTGCTCAACCATCTCGGCATCGAAAGCACTACCGTAGCCGGCGACACGCGCTTCGACCGCGTGCTCGACATCATGCACGCCGCCCGACCTTTGCCCGAGGTGGAACGCTTCGCCTCGGACGGCGCAGTTATCGTGGCCGGCTCGACGTGGGCGCCCGACGAAGACTTGCTTATCGCCTATTTCAACGCACATCCCGGCCTGAAACTCATCCTTGCTCCGCACGTCGTGAGCGAAAGACACGTCGAAGAAATCGAAGGCAAGCTCACGCGCCGCGCCGTGCGCTACAGCAGCATCGGCAGCGCCGACATCGCGCAGGCCGACTGCCTCATCATCGACTGCTACGGCCTCCTGTCGAGCATCTACCGCTACGCCACGGCCGCCTATGTGGGCGGCGGTTTCGGCGCAGGCCTGCACAATGTGCCCGAAGCGGCCGTCTACGGCTGCCCCGTGCTTGTCGGGCCGAACAACCGCAAGTTTCGCGAGGCCCGCGCGCTCATCGACTGCGGCGGCTGCTTCGAAATCCGCTCGCAAGCCGACGTCGACGCTACCCTCGACCGCTTGCTGTCCGACCCCGCCGCGCTTCGCGCTGCCGGAACGGCCGCTGCCGGATACATCCGCGCCAACGCCGGGGCCACCGGCCTCATCTACGACCGCACGCTGCGGCCCTAACCGACCGCAAGGCGCCACTGCCCCACCCGTCCGGCCCCGCCACACAAGCCGTCGCCTCTCTTCCGGAATGCGACGGCTTCTTTTTTTTCGCCGACAGCCGCAAAATCTCCGCGCAGCCGGCAACACGAAATGCCGGAGAAGCACACGGCGAAAATTGTAAAAAATTTTGACAACGCGCCCCTGCGAAACAGACACAACTTTGCGGCAGAACTGCCCCGGAGCTTTCAATTTTCCAGACCTGAGGCCCGTTTGCGAAAACTTAGTCTGTGTTAGTTCAAACTAACGCAGACTAAGTTCGCCGCAACAAGGCGTTAGTCGAACCGAACGAACTGCGGTTTTCGGCTTTCAGCCGTCGTTTTCGTGCGGACTGCGCACCGCACGCTACATGTCTGCACGAACCAGTCGGCTAAAAGCCAGCCGCTTACCGCCGAAAGCCTGCTTGCGCAACAATCCGCCATACGCGCCCGAAGTATCGGCCGGCTACTTTTACGCTAACGACGGTATCGGATTTTGTGAAAAATTTTGACAAACGCCAGCGGCTTTCAAACGGTATCGACCTCAAACACACACCTGCGGCCATTGTTGTATGGCGTGTTCGTGCGGGCCTCTCCGACACACGGTGCCGTTGCTCCGGCTTTAACCGGACTTTCTTTTCCCGTTAAGAAGGAAACAACTGAAAACAAAACAAATACGATTTCTCCCGTCCTGTTTGCTTTCGAAAAAGAGGCCTAATATGCAAAAAGTAGGCTGGAAGGTGCTATAACTTCCTGATA
>JAFLUW010000013.1:0-18027 GCA_022508615.1 Prevotellaceae bacterium
GGCCGTCGGAAATACGCGACTGACGAAGCCTCCGAAATGTTAAAGTTTCCTTCATCCGGACGTGTCCGACGGCGTCGGCTCCCGCTTCGGACGGCTCCCGGCAGAGGCTTGTCGCGAAAAAAGCGTAACTTTGCGCCGCAATGAAGAAACTTTACATCGAAACCTACGGCTGCCAGATGAACGTAGCCGACAGCGAGGTGGTGGCCAGCGTGATGCGTATGGCCGGATACGAGCCTTGCGCGTCGCTCGACGAGGCCGACGCCGTGTTTCTCAACACCTGCTCCGTGCGCGAAGCCGCCGAGCAGAAAATCGTGCACCGGCTCGAACACCTCAACGCGCTGCGCACGCCGCGCGGCCTGCGCCGCAGCGGGCCGAAAAAGGGGCAGCGCCTCGTAATCGGCGTGCTGGGCTGCATGGCTCAGCATGTGCAGGAAACGTTGGTGAGCGAGCACGCCGTCGACGTGGTGGCCGGGCCCGATGCCTACCTTTCGCTGCCTGCGCTCACGGCTGCGGCCGAAGTGGGCGAGAAGGGCGTGGACACGACGCTCTCGACGACCGAAACCTACGCCGGCATCGTGCCCGAACGTCGCCACGGCTCGCGCCTTTCGGGCTTCGTGAGCATCATGCGCGGCTGCAACAATTTCTGCCACTACTGCATCGTGCCCTATACGCGCGGCCGCGAGCGCAGCCGTCCCGTGGAGAGCGTACTTGCCGAGGTGCGCGACCTCGCTGCGCGCGGCTACCGCGAAGTGACGCTGCTCGGGCAGAACGTCAACTCCTACAATTGCGACGGAACGGACTTCCCCCGGCTGCTGCGCCGCGTGGCGCGCGAAGTGCCCGGCCTGCGCGTGCGCTTCACGACGTCGCACCCCAAAGACATGAGCGACGACACGCTGCGCGTCATCGCCGAAGAGCCCAACGTCTGCCGACACATTCACCTGCCCGTGCAGTCGGGTTCCGACAAGGTGCTGCGGGCCATGAACCGCAAGTACACCCGGGCGTGGTATCTCGACCGCGTGGCCGCCATTCGCCGCATCGTGCCCGATTGCGGCCTGTCGACCGACATTTTCGCCGGCTTTTCGGGCGAAACCGAGGCCGACCATGCCGAAAGTCTCTCGCTCATGCGCGCCTGCGGCTACGACAGCGCCTTCATGTTCAAATACAGCGAGCGGCCGGGCACGTATGCCGCGCGCCATCTGCCCGACGACGTGCCCGAAGAAGTCAAGATACGCCGCCTGAACGAGCTTATCGCCCTGCAAAACGAACTTTCGGCCGAGGCGCACGCACGGCTCGTGGGCCGGGAGTTCGACGTGCTGGTCGAAGGCACGTCGAAGCGCTC
Source organism: Prevotellaceae bacterium (assembly GCA_022508615.1). Classification (GTDB taxonomy): domain Bacteria; phylum Bacteroidota; class Bacteroidia; order Bacteroidales; family Bacteroidaceae; genus Alloprevotella. The sequence goes on from JAFLUW010000013.1 coordinate 1,340, forward strand.
GCGCGAACGACTCTACGGCCGCACGGAGCAGAATTGGGTGGTCGTCTTCGACCGTGGCGAAGCCCGTGTGGGCCAGACGGTGCGCTGCCGCATCACGGATTCTTCCTCGGCCACGCTGCAAGGCGAAATCGTGGGCTGACAGTTGCGCGCAGATGCTCGTCGCCGTACTCCTTATATATATAGCGGTCGTCTTCGCCGCAGGAAGATGGGGCGTGAAGACCGATGCCGACGCCTTCTTTCGCGCCGGCGGCCGCGCACGCTGGACAATGGTCGGCTTCGGCATGATTGGGGCGAGCATCAGCGGCGTCAGCCTGCTCTCGGTGCCCGCCATGGTGCGCGAAAGCGGGTGGAGTTACTTGCAACTCTGCGTAGGTTTCGTGCCGGGCTACCTTATCGTGGCTTTTGTTTTGCTTCCGCTCTACTATCGCCTGCGTTTGGTCAGTATTTACAGTTATTTGGGGCTCCGGTTCGGGCGTCAGGCCGAACGAACGGGGGCTTTCTTCTTTTTTATCAGTAAAACGGTGGGCGCAGCGGCCCGATTGATGGCCGTATGTTTGGTGTTCGAAACGGTTTTCGGCTGGGACTTCCGCCTGACGGCCGCCCTCGTCGTCGCGTCCGTGTTTCTCTATACGCTGCGGGGCGGCATCGCTGCGCTTGTACGCACCGACTGCCTGCAAACGGCCTGTCTGCTCGCCGCAGTGGGCGCGCTCATTGTCGCGGCGGCCGCGGCGCTCCGCCTGAATGCGGCCGAAGCGGCCGAATATGTGGCGCGCAGCCCGATGTCCGACCTTTTCGCGCCGCGAACGCCCGAGGCGGCGGTCGACGCGGGCCGCTGCGTGCGGCAAGTGCTCTCGGGCGCGTTCATCGTGGTCGTCATGACGGGCCTCGACCAGGACATGATGCAAAAAAATCTGGCCTGCCGCACACTTTCCGAGGCCCGCCGCGAAATGTGTCTCTACGGACTGGCCTTTGTGCCCGTCAATGCGCTGCTGCTGGCCCTCGGCGTGCTGCTTTGGGGCGTTTGCTCGGCGCAAAGCCTCGTCCCGCCCGCCGCAGCCGACGCCCTCGTGCCCTTTGTGGCCGGTGGCGGTCATCTGGGGCGCGCGGCCGAACTGGCTTTCGCCCTTGGCGTGAGCGCAGCAGCCCTTTCGTCGGCCGATTCGGCGCTGACGTCGCTCACCACGACCTGCTGCCTGAACTTTTTCGGCGGACGGCTCCCGGAATGCCGGCGCCACTTTCTGCATGCGCTCTCGGCGCTGGCCCTGCTGGCCGCCATGCTGCTGCTTCACGCCGTTTCGTCGCGCTCGCTGCTCGATTTGATTTATACGCTCTGCGGATACACCTACGGCCCGCTGCTCGGCCTTTTCGCGCTGGGACTCTTCACCCGCCTGCGGCCGCCCGGCGCGGCGGTGGCGCCTGTGGCGGTGGCGAGTGTAACGCTGAGCTATGCCCTGGGACGCGCCTTTTCCCTGGGTTACGAACTGCTGTTGCTGAACGGCGCGCTGACGTTCGCGCTGCTGGCGTTTTTCGCGCTGTGCAACGGGCGGAAAACGCCGGCTCCACATGACAAAAGGTTTGCTTAAAAATGTTAAATTATTGATTTTAAGCAGATATTTTTGGCTGCCTGCCCGTTTTGCCGTAACTTTGCATCTGCAAATGTCGTGAGATTGCTGTCTGCCGGCCCGGAAAAAAGCTTCCGCGCCGCCGGGGAAACACCTCCCGCCGACAGCTGCCCGCCGACCGGCCTGCACCGGCTTGCGGACTCGCGCGAAAACCTTATTCAATGACATTTATCCAAAGAATCGTATCTGTCTCCGCCCTGCTGCTGGCCTTTGCGGCCTATCTGCCTGCCGGAGCGCAGACCAAAGGCAAAGCAAGCTATTACAGCCACAAACTCCACGGCCGCCGCACGAGCGACGGTTCGCGCTATCACCGCGACAGCCTGACTTGTGCGCACCGCACCTATCCTTTCGGCACGATGTTGAAGGTGACGAACACGACGAACGGCCGCGAGGTCATCGTCAAAGTGACCGACCGCGGCCCCTACGGTCACGGCCGCGTAATCGATTTGAGCTATGCTGCGGCCAAAGACTTGGGCATGGTCGCTTCGGGCGTGGCGCAGGTAGAAGTGGAAAAGGTTTCCGACCTGCCGTTCGGCGTCGAAAGCGCGAAACCGGTTCCCGTTTTCGAGGGTTACGTTTCTACGGCCGACTGGCTGGCCGAGCGCGCTGAGCAGGCCGAACGCGAGCGCGCCGAACGGGCCGCCTATCTGGCTGAAATGAAGCATAAAAACGAACAGCCCCGCTGGACAATTCGCACCGACCACCTTACGGCGCATAGCCTCGATGCCGGCGCGGCGAAAGCAGGGAAAAAGAAGAACATCAAGTGAGGCACGGCGCCACTGTCGCGCCGGAGCAGACCGAAACGCAGGGAGCGGGCCGAGAAGCCTGCTCCCTGCGCGTTTTCAGCTGGAAAGCGGAAAAAGCGCATGCGAGGTGCGCAGAATTACGTATCTTTGCACCGCCCGCCGTAGGCAGAAACGCTATACGAACGCCCTTGGAACTCGAAGAATACATCCTTTCGGTCACCACGCCCGAGCATCCTTATCTCCGTGCCCTCTACCGCGCCACGCAGACCACGTTGCTGCGGCCGCGTATGGCCAGCGGGCATTTGCAGGGACAGTTGCTCAGGATGCTTTGTCAGCTTTCGGGCGCCCGTCGCGTCGTGGAAATAGGCACCTATTCGGGCTATTCGGCACTGGCCATGGCTTCAGGCATGCCGGCCGGCGGAGAGATTACGACATTCGAAATCAATGACGAACAGGAAGACTTCACGCGGCCCTGGATAGAGGGTTCGCCCTTCGCCGCCGCGATAAATTTCGTCATAGGCGACGCCTTCGCGCTGCTATCCGGCCCCTATGCCGGACTTTCCGGCCTCGACCTCGGCTTTATCGACGCCGACAAGCGGCAATACGTCGACTACTACGAACTGTTGCTCCCCCGTCTTCGCCCGGGCGGCCTTTTGCTGGCCGACAACACGCTTTGGGACGGACACGTCGTGGACGAACGCTATCGTGGCGATGCCCAGACCGAAGCCATCCTGCGTTTCAACCGCCATGTGGCCGCCGACGAGCGTGTGGAACAAGTATTGCTCCCCCTGCGCGACGGACTTACGCTTATTCGCAAACGCTGAGCGCCCCGCGCCGCGGGCTGCCGGCACATATATCTCACCTATTTTTTATGGAAACCACCAGACAACAGAAAATTTCCCGACTCATTCAGAAAGAACTCTCTGACATGTTCCGCCGCGAGACGGCTGCCATGGGCGGCGTGCTGGTCAGCGTGAGCCGTGTGCGCATTTCTTCCGACATGAGCGTATGCCGCGGCTACTTGTCGATATTCCCCTCGGAACGGGCCGAAGAAATGTTGCGCAACATCAACGCCAGCGCCCCGCAGCTGCGCTTCGAGCTGGGCAACCGCTGCCGTCATCAGCTGCGCATCATTCCCACGCTGAAATTTTTCCGCGACGATTCGCTCGACTACATCGAGCACATCGACGAACTCCTCGGGAAGTAAGTCCCGGCCGCCGCTTCGTTTCCATGACTTTTGCCTTTTTCATCGCCCGGCGCTACTTGTTTTCTCCCAAGCGCCACGGTGTCATCAATCTCATCTCAGCCATTTCCGCCTTGGGCGTGGCGCTGGCCTCGATGGCCATGCTCTGCACGCTCTCCGTCTTCAACGGTTTCCGCAATCTGGTCGGCGGGCTCTACACGACGTTCGATCCGCCCGTCGAGGTGCGGGCTGCTTCGGGCAAGAGCTTCGATGGCTCGTCGCCCGAGATAGTCCGCGCGCGGCGTCTGGGCGGCGTTGAAGCTTCGTCGCTCGTTTACAGCGACAATGCCTTGATTCTTTTCATGGGAAAACCCACGGTGGTGACGCTTGTGGGCGTGGACGACCAGTTTACGCGCGTCACAGACTTCGAACGCGTGCTCTACGGCAACGGACAGTTCCGTCTCGAAGCCGCCGACGTAGATTACGGCATTCCGGGCATAGGTTTGGCCGCCATGCTGGGCACGACGGACTACGGCAGCGTGGAGATTTGCGCCCCGCGCGGCGGCGAGCGCATCAATCTGGCCAATCCCGTCGAGAGCTTCAACGCCGGCAACCTCTCGTCGGCCGGTGTGTGCTTCGAAATCCATCAGCGCAAAATCGACGAAGCCTATATGCTCTGTCCCCTGCGCTTCGCCCGCGAATTGTTCGAGAAACCGGGCCAGGCCACCTCGCTCGCCGTGCGCCCGAAGGCCGGCGTTTCCGTGGACGAGCTCAAAACCCGGCTGCGGCAGACGCTCGGCGACGGCTATCGCGTCGAAGACCGCTTCGAGCAGCAGGCCGACATGTTCCGCCTCATGCAAGTGGAGAAACTTCTGGCCTACGTTTTCCTGACTTTCATTCTTCTTGTCGCCTCGTTCAACATCATCGGCTGCGTGTCGATGCTCATTATCGAAAAACGCGAAGACATCGCCACGCTGCGCCACCTCGGCGCCCGCGAGCCGACCATCCGCCGCATCTTTCTCTTCGAAAGCCTGCTCGTTTCGCTCTCGGGCGCGCTCGCAGGCCTCGCCTTGGGCGCTGCAGCCTGCTGGGCGCAGAGCCGTTACGGCCTGTTGCGCTTAGGATCGGCCGGCGACTTCATCGTCGAGGCCTATCCCGTGGCGCTCGAAGTGCGCGACGCGGCCCTCGTGCTCCTGACGGTCGTTGTTGTGAGCCTCGCGAGCCTCTGGTATCCCGTGCGCTATCTCACCCGCCGCAGCTGGCGCTAACTTTCCCTGCCGATGTTCTTCTTAAAACTCTTGCGCCGCCTGCTGAAATGGGCCATCGCCCTGTTTCTGCTCTCGAGTGTGGGCATCGTGCTACTCTATCGCACGGTCAATCCCCCGCTCACGCCCCTTATGCTCATCCGTTTGTTCCAGCAAGCCGGCGACGGCATGCGTCCGCGCCTGCGCCACGACTGGGTGCCCCTGTCCGAAATGCCCGACGCCATGCCGCTGGCCGTCGTCGCCTCCGAAGACCAGCTCTTCGCCCGCCACAGCGGCTTCGACTTCAAGCAAATCGCCCAAGCCCTCGAAGAACGCGAGACGGGGCGGCGCGTGCGCGGCGGCTCCACCATCTCGCAGCAGACGGCCAAAAACCTGTTTCTCTGGCCCTCGCGCTCGTGGCTGCGCAAAGGGCTCGAAGCCTACTTCACCGTGCTCATCGAGCAAATGTGGCCGAAGGAACGCATTCTCGAAGTCTACCTCAATTCCATCGAAATGGGCCCCGGAATCTACGGCGTGGGAGCCGTGGCCCGCGAGCACTTCGGCCGCGAAGCCAGCGAACTCTCGCGCGCCGACTGCGCCCTGATAGCCGCCACACTGCCCAACCCGCTGCGCTATTCCAGCGCGTCGCCCTCTCCCTACATGCGCCAGCGCCAGCGCTGGATACTCCGACAGATGAACAACCTCGTCACGTGGCGCCTCGACCAGTTTCCGACGAGCCGGTGACGTGTTTTTCGCGTCTTCCGGCACGCTTTTCTACGACGTTGAAAACAAGATGCTTACGAATAATGCTGAATGGCGCGAAACTTAGTCTGAGTAAATTCAAACTATCTCAGACCAAGTTTAAACTTACTCAGACTAAGTTTTACTTAACACGGCGATAGCGCAACCCCAGGGCCCGCAAGGCAAACGAAAAGCCTGCCAAAATGGCAGAAACGCCCCGTTGGCACACTTTTGGCAGAAACAAAGGCAGACAAAAAACCGAACAAAACACAATTAAAACCCAACAACACTATGAACATCAAACCTTTAGCCGACCGCGTGCTCGTCGAGCCCGCCGAAGCCGAGACCAAGACCGCCAGCGGCATCATCATCCCCGACACCGCCAAGGAAAAACCCCTGCAAGGCCGCGTGCTGGCCGTCGGACAGGGCACGAAAGACGAAGAAATGGTGCTGAAAGCCGGCGACAACGTGCTCTACGGCAAATATGCCGGCAACGAAGTCGAAATCGACGAAAAAAAACTCCTCATCATGCGTCAGAGCGACGTGCTGGCCGTCATCGGCTGACGCCCGCCGCGCGCAAACATCAACCCTAACGAAACAAAACACAAAACACCATGGCAAAAGACATTAAATACGACGTAGACGCCCGCGAAATGCTCCGTCAGGGCGCCGATGCACTGGCTAATGCAGTGAAAGTAACGCTCGGCCCGAAAGGTCGCAACGTGGTAATCGACAAGAAATTCGGCGCGCCGCGCATCACCAAGGACGGTGTCTCCGTGGCCAAGGAAATCGAGCTCGACGACGCCTTCCAGAACGCCGGTGCGCAGCTCGTAAAAAGCGTAGCCTCGAAGACCGGCGACGACGCCGGCGACGGAACCACCACGGCCACCGTGCTGACGCAAGCCATTCTCACGGAAGGCATGAAAAACGTAGCCGCCGGAGCCAATCCCCTCGACCTCAAGCGCGGCATCGACAAAGCCGTGTCGGCCGTAGTAGGCCATCTGCACACGCAGGCCGAACAAGTAGAGGAAAGCTACGAGAAAATCGAGCAGGTAGCCACCATCTCGGCCAACAACGACCCCGAAATCGGCAAACTCATTGCCGACGGCATGCGCGCCGTGAGCGTAAACGGCGTCATCACCATCGAAGACGCCAAAGGCCGCGATACCGTGCTCAAAACCGTCGAAGGCATGCAGTTCGACCGCGGCTATCTCTCGCCCTACTTCGTGACCGACGGCGAGAAAATGCAGTGCGTCATGGAAAATCCCTACATCCTCATCTACGACAAGAAGATTTCCAACCTCAAAGACTTCCTCCCCATCCTCGAACCCGCCGTCCAGAGCGGCCGTCCCCTGCTCGTCATCGCCGAAGACGTCGACAGCGAAGCCCTCACCACGCTTGTCGTCAACCGTCTGCGCACGCAGCTCAAAATCTGCGCCGTCAAGGCTCCCGGCTTCGGCGACCGCCGCAAAGCCATGCTCGAAGACATCGCCATACTGACCGGCGGAACCGTCGTCAGCGAGGAAAAAGGCCTCAAACTCGAACAAGCCACGCTCGAAATGCTCGGCACGGCCGAAAAAGTCACCGTGACGAAGGAAAACACCACCATCGTCGGCGGAGCAGGCCCGAAAGACGCTATCGAACAGCGCATCGTGCAGATTAAAAACGAGATGGCCGTTTCCACATCCTCCTACGACAAGGAAAAACTTCAGGAACGTCTGGCCAAACTCGCCGGCGGCGTGTGCGTACTCGAAGTAGGCGCAGCCAGCGAAACCGAGCAAAAGGAAAAGAAAGACCGCTGCGACGACGCGCTCTGCGCCACACGCGCCGCTATCGAAGAAGGAATCGTCTGCGGCGGCGGTGTAGCCTACATTCGCGCCCAGCAAGCACTCGAAGGCCTTGAAGGCGAGAACGCCGACGAAACGACCGGCATCTCCATCGTGCGCCGAGCCATCGAAGAGCCGCTGCGTCAGATTTGCCGCAACGCCGGAGTCGAAGGTGCCGTTGTAGTAAACAAAGTTCGCGAGGGCGAAGGCTCCTTCGGTTACAATGCCAAGAACGAAACCTTCGGCGATTTGCGCGCCCAAGGCATCGTCGATCCCGCCAAAGTGACGCGTGTAGCGCTCGAAAACGCTGCTTCCGTCGCCGGAATGTTCCTCACCACGGAATGTGTCATCTGCGACAAAAAGGAAGAAAAGCCCGAAATGCCCATGGGCGCTCCCGGCATGGGCGGTATGGGCGGCATGATGTAAAATCGGGCCGTCATTACGGACTGAACAGCCTAAACTAAACAGACTTTCCTTATAAAGACGCTGCCGCGCGGACGAAAAATCGCGCGGCAGCGTTTCTTTTTTCCAAAAGTCCGTTCCTTTTGCAAGAAAGTTTGTCTCTTTTGCAAACAAGTCCGCTTGTCTTGACAGACGGGCGGACTTATTTTTGCGAATAGTTCTGTTTCTCCCGATGAAACCGCAGAAAACGAAATCTTTCTCCCCGCAAACTTTCTTTATCGCCGCACGGCCGTCACGAAACGCGGATTACCGACGAAATCGCGGTGTACGGCGACATCGGCATAGCCCGCCGTGCGGAACAGAGCGGCCGTTTCTTCGGCAAAAGCGCGATTTACCTCCACCATGAGCGCCCCGTCCGGCGCGAGACGCCGCTGACCGAGCGCCGCAAGCGCTTCGTAGAACAAAAGCGCGCGGTCGTCGGGCACGAAAAGAGCCGATGACGGCTCGTAGTGCAACACATGCGGCGCCATGCCGGCCGCTTCGCTGCGGCAAACATAAGGCGGATTCGACACGATGAGGTCTAGCGCTTCCGATGCGCCGTTTTCTCCGATGAAACCGCCGTTTTTTTGCTCATCGGCCAGCGTTTCGGCCGCCCGGAGCAGGTCTACGCGGCGGAAAACGACGTCCAGCCCGAGGCGACGGGCATTGCGGCGCGCCACGGCGAGCGCTTCTTCCGAAATGTCCCATGCCTCGACGCGGCAAGCGGGCACGGCGCGCTTCAAAGCCAGCGCAATGCAGCCCGAACCCGTGCCTGCATCGAGCGCACGCCGCGGCCGGCGCCCGGCGGCCAGCATGGCGAGCTGCTCGGTCTCGGGCCGCGGAATCAATGTGGCCGGCGTGACATCGAGGGCGAGACCGAGGAACTCGGCACGCCCCAAAACATATTGCACAGGCTCGCCTGCACGGAGCCTGCGGCCGATTTCGCCGAAACGACGTTGTTCCTCTTCCGAAAAATCCCTAATTTCGCCGATGACGGCAGCCGTTCGCCCCACGCCGAAAGCCTCTTCGAGGACGAGAAGCGCAATCTGGCGCGCCTCGTGTGCGTCGTAGTGCGGCCGAAGCGCGTCGAGCAGCGTGCGATATGCGTCGTTCATGCCGCAAAGGTACGACTAAAACGCTTTAACACCCGCACAAAAACCTATTGTTCAGCATGACAGAAGAAAAATCCTTGCAAAACGAAGCCGACGAGCGCTTCATGGCGCGCTGCATACGGTTGGCGCGCATGGGACGCCGCACGGCCGCGCCCAATCCCATGGTCGGCGCCGTCGTGGTCTGTGACGGCCGCATCATCGGCGAAGGTTTTCACATTCGTCCGGGCGAAGGGCACGCCGAAGTGCGGGCCATTGCCGCCGTGCGGCCCGAAGACCGGCCCTTGCTGCGGCGCAGCACGATTTATGTCAGTCTCGAGCCCTGCGCCCACTTCGGAAGAACGCCGCCGTGCGCCGATTTGATTGTCCGCGAGGGCATTGCGCGCTGCGTGGTGGGCGCTGTCGACCCGTTCGCCCGGGTTGCGGGCCGCGGCATCGCACGTTTGCGCTCGGCCGGCGTCGATGTGCGCACGGGCGTGCTCGAAAAGGAGTGCCTTTGGCTCAACCGCCGCTTCTTCACCTTTCATACGTTAGGCCGGCCGCACATTACGCTGAAATGGGCCGAATCTGCCGATGGATTCATCGGAAATCGTGCCCGCCGACTGCTGCTTTCCACGCCGCGCAGCCTCGTTCACGTCCACCGTCTGCGTGCGCACGCCGAGGCCATCCTCGTAGGGCGCGCCACGTTCGAGGCCGACCGCCCGCGGCTCGACGTTCGTCACTGGGCCGGCGCGAATCCGCGGCGTTTGGTCTTGGGAAAGGTCGCCGCCGAAGCCCTTCCCGACGGTTTTTGCGGCTATGCAGACGTACCGTCTTTATTAAAGGGCCTGCACGAGGCCGGCGTGCAATCCTTATTGGTCGAAGGCGGCCGGCAGACGCTGCAAACCTTTATCGACGAGGGACTTTGGGACGAAGTCTGGCGTGAAATCTCGCCCGAAGCGGCCGGCGGCGACGTGCCAGCGCCCGCTATGCCGGCCGGACTCGCGCCGGTTTTGGAGCAACGCTTCGGCGCCGTGCTGTGGCACTATGTCCGTCCCGGCGCGGCGGGTGTCGGAATGTCCGAAAAGGCCGTTTGATGCTCAACGGTTTGCAAGAGGAAAAACTAACTCAAAGAAAGTTTTAACTTACTCAGACTAAGTTGAAACTTTCTTTGAGTTAGTTTTTCGCAACGCCGTGTTCGTTTTCCATGCAGCCGTGCAGCTGCCGGAATAGTTTGACTTTTTCCATCGGAAAACTGCTCCGATTTCCCCGATGAAACCGATGTTTTTCTGCTTTCTCAGCGTCTCTTTCCCGTTGCCGCCGGCTGTGGCTCGCCGTGCCGCGATTCGCCGCTGCCGATGACGGGGAATCGAAGAAATTGCGTAACTTTGTGGCCCGCAACGCAATTTCACCAATCACTATGCTCGAAATACGCAATCTCCACGCCTCGGTCGAGGGAAAAGAAATCCTTCGCGGCGTCAATCTCACGATAGGCGACGGCGAGGTGCACGTGCTCATGGGCCCCAACGGCTCGGGAAAGTCCACGCTTTCGAACGTCCTCGTCGGCCATCCGCGCTACGAGGTGACCGAAGGCACCGTCACGCTCGACGGAAAAGACCTGCTGGCCCTCTCGCCCGAAGACCGCGCCCACGAAGGCGTGTTCATGTCGTTTCAGGCGCCGACCGAAATTCCCGGCGTGACGATGACCAACTTTCTGCGCGCAGCCGTGGTGGCCAAACGCAAATACTTCGGTCTCGATCCGCTGCCTGCGGCCGAGTTTCTCAAACTGCTGCGCGAGAAGCGCAGGCTCGTGGGCCTCGACCAGCGCTTCATGAGCCGCGGCGTCAACGAAGGCTTTTCGGGAGGCGAGCGCAAGCGCAACGAAATCTTTCAGATGGCCGTGCTCGAACCGCGTTTTTCCATTCTCGACGAAACGGATTCGGGCTTGGACGTCGATGCGCTTCGCACAGTAGTCGAAGGGTTTAACCGTCTGCGTTCGCCCAAAACTTCAGCCATGGTCATCACGCACTATCAGCGCATGCTCGACTACTTGAAGCCCGATTTCGTCCATGTGCTCGTAGACGGGCGCGTCGTGCGCGAAGGCGACGCCTCGTTAGGCTATGCCATCGAGGAACGGGGCTTCGATTGGATTAAAGAGGAGGCTTGAAGATGAGCGCTTTGCAACAATATCTCGACCTTTTCGCCGCGCAGCGTGCCGCAATCGAGGCTCACAGCCCCGCTGCGCTGAATGCGCGCCGTGCCGCTGCGCTCGACCGGCTGCAAACCCGCGGTCTGCCCGGCCGTGGCGACGAACGCTATAAATATGTCGACGTCGAGGCGGCCTTTGCGCCCGATTACGGCGTAAACGTGCTGCGCCGGCCGCTCGTTTCGGGCGCTGAGCGCGCCTTTCGCTGCGCCTTGCCGGGCCTTTCGGCCGAGACCATATATATATTGGGCGATGTGGTTTCGCTCGACGCGCCGCATGCGACGGAAGGTTTGCGTCTGTCGCGAATCGGCGCGGAAAATGCTGGTTTCATCGGGGAAAACGGCGCACTTTCGCCCTTCGACGACGGCATTCGTGCGCTCGGCGCGCTGCTTTGTCAGGACGGTTTGGTAGTAGATGTGGCCGAGGGCGCAGAAATCGCGACGCCCGTGCAAATCGTCGGCGTTTCGGCCGCCGCGGGCGACGTCTTGTCGAGCCGGCGTCTCGTGGTGCGCTGCGGAAGCGGCAGCCGGCTCACGCTGCTGCTGTGCAACCACAGCGACGGCCGCCATAAATACCTCAATATACAGGAAGTGGAGGTCGTGGCGGGCCGCGGCGCGCGCATAGACCTTGTCAATATGCAGGAAGGGCGCGCCGGGACGACCGATTTCGTGCACTACGACATCGTCGGTCAGGCCGAAAGCCGCGTAACGCTGGTCGACGTGAACCTTTCGGGCGGCAATGTGCGCACGACGGCCGACGTGCGCCTCACGGGCGAGGGTGCCGCGGTGCTGACCGCCGGCGCAGTGGTTGCCGGCGGCGAGCAAAGGGCCGGCACGGACGTGCTTGTGCGCCACGAAGCCTGCGCTTGCAGCAGCGAAATGCTGCACAAACAGGTGCTCGGCGGCCGCAGCGCGGGCGCATTTGCGGGTCGCGTCTACGTAGCGCCCGGCGCGCAGCAAACGGTGGGCGCACAGCGCAGCGCAAGTCTGCTCATTTCGCCCGAAGCCCGCGCCTATTCGCAACCGATGCTCGAAATCTATGCCGACGACGTGCGTTGCAACCACGGATCGACCACCGGAAAACTCGATGAAACCGCACTTTTCTACATGCGTCAGCGCGGCATCGAAGAAGCCGAGGCCCGCTTGCTCCTGCAACACGCCTTTGTGAGCGAAGTGCTGCGACATATCGAAATAGAGCCGCTTCGCCAGCGCGTCGAAGCCCTTGTCGACCAACGTTTCCGCGGCGTAGACGGCCGTTGCGGTGCGTGCAGCCTCTGTCACTAAGGAAAAACGGCCGCCGGGCGGCTGCAAAAAAACATCGGAAGGCTGCAAAAATCACCGATTTCACCGAACTTTTCGCACTATGTACGACATACAAGCCCTTCGCAAGGAGTTTCCGATTCTCGGCCGCGAGGTATACGGCCGTCCCCTTGTCTATCTCGACAATGCCGCCACGACGCAGAAGCCCCGCGCCGTGGTCGACGCCATTACCGAGGAGTATTTTTCGGTCAATGCCAACGTGCACCGCGGCGTGCACTATCTTTCGCAGCAAGCCACCGAGTTGCACGAAGCGGCGCGCGAGAAAGTGCGCGCTTTCATCGGGGCGCGGAGTACGAACGAAGTGGTATTCACGCGCGGCACGACGGAAAGCATCAATCTCGTGGCGTCGAGTTTCGGCGAAGCCTTCATGCGCGAAGGCGACGAAGTGATACTCACCGTCATGGAGCACCATTCGAACATCGTGCCTTGGCAACTGCTCGGCCAGCGGCGCGGAGTGAAAATCAAGGTGGTACCGATGGACGACGACGGCCGCCTCGACCTCGCGGAGTATGAGAAACTGTTCACTTCGCGCACGAAAATCGTTGCCGTCTGCCATGTAAGCAACGTGCTCGGCGCGGAAAATCCCGTCGGGCGCATGGCCGAAATCGCTCACGCCCACGGCGCGCACATTCTCGTGGACGCCGCGCAGAGCGTGCCCCACTTGCCGGTCGATGTCGCCGCGCTGGGCTGCGATTTCCTCGTGTTCAGCGCCCACAAAGTCTACGGGCCGACGGGTTTGGGCGTGCTCTACGGCCGCGAAGACCTATTAGAGCGCATGCCGCCCTATCAAGGCGGCGGCGAAATGATAAGCCGCGTCACTTTCGAGCGCACTACTTTCGAGCAACTCCCCTTTAAGTTCGAGGCAGGCACGCCCGATTACATCGGCACGCACGCTTTGGCCGCCGCGCTGGCGTTCGTGGAGCGCACGGGGCTTGAAAACATCGCCCGACACGAACATGCGCTCGTCCGACGCGCCGTCGAGCGCATGCAGCACGTCGACGGCATGCGCATCTACGGCGCTGCGGAAGACAAAGGCGCCGTCGTGGCCTTCAACGTGGCCGGCATTCACCCGCTCGACCTCGGCACGCTGCTCGACCGCCTGGGTGTGGCTATCCGCACGGGCCACCACTGCGCGCAGCCCCTCATGCAGCGGTTCGGCACGGAGGGCATGGCGCGACTTTCGATAGCCATGTACAACACGGAGGAGGAAATCGACCGCTTTGCCGACGCTTTGGAGCGCGTCTGCCGCATGTTCTGACCCGAGATGAAGACCGAACGCCAACCGCTGGCCCCTATATATAATAAGGAAGGTCTCGTCGAAGTCGGATGCGACGAAGCCGGGCGCGGCTGCTTGGCCGGCAGCGTCTGTGCGGCCGCTGTCATCCTGCCGCCGGGCTACGAAAATCCCCGCCTCGACGACTCGAAGCAGCTCACTGCACGTCGGCGCGAAACCCTGCGCGAGGAAATCGAACGCGACGCCCTCAGCTGGGCCGTAGCCTTCGTCGAAGCCGAAGAAATCGACCGCATCAACATCCTCCAAGCCTCCATCCTGGCCATGCACCGCGCCCTCGACGCCCTTACGGTGCGCCCCGAGTTCGTCATCGTCGACGGCAACCGCTTCCATCGCTATGCCGGCCTCCCGCACGCCGCTATCGTCAAAGGCGACGCCCGCTACATGAGCATCGCCGCCGCCTCGATTCTGGCCAAGACGCATCGCGACGCCTACATGCGCCGCATGGCCGAAACCTATCCCGGCTACGGCTGGGAAAGCAACGCCGGCTATCCCACACGCGCCCACCGCGACGCCATTCGCCGCCTCGGCCCGACGCCCATACACCGTCGGTCGTTTACATGGCTGCCCGGCTGCGGCCCCGGCCTCTTTCCCGGGCTCTGAACGCCGCGCCGCGCGACCGCTGCGCCCGTCGGCGAAAACGTAAGTCCGCATGGCAGCAGACAAATGCCGCGATACGAAAAACTAACGCAGACTAAGTTGAAACTATCTCTGAGTAAGTTTCAACTTAGTCTGCGTTAGTTTTCGCCCACCCCGTCCGGTTCAGAATCAGGGGCTTTCTTCAAGGCCTTTCCGCCCGCCCGGAAAGCCGCATCGCGCCGCTCATCGCGCCGCAATGCACTCGATTTCCACCCGCGCGCCCTTAGGCAGCGTCTTCACGGCCACGGCCGACCGCGCAGGCGCAGGCGTGCCGAAAAATTCGGCGTAGACCGCATTCATCGCCGCGAAGTCCTCCATGTCGGCGAGAAACACCGTCGTCTTGACCACATTTTCCAATCCCAATCCGGCCGCACGGAGTATCGCCTGCACGTTGAGCAGCGAGCGGCGCGTCAGTTCCCCGATGCCGCCCTCGGCAAACCGGCCCGTAGAAGGATCGACAGGCAGCTGGCCGCTGACAAACACAAAGCCGCCGGCCTCGACGGCCTGACTGTAAGGCCCGATGGCTGCGGGAGCCTCGGCCGTAGATACGAATTTCTGCATAACGTAAAAAAATAAAGTTCGTAGATACGCGCAAACTTACGAAAAAACACCCTTATCCACCCTCCGGACAAGGCAGAAGCGCCCGAAAAACAAATAAAAGTGTAAAAAATCCGGCAAAAGTTTGGTGAATAAAAAATAAGCGCGTACTTTTGCACTCGCAAATCGCCCCGAAAGGAGCGTGAAGCGCACTACCGGTCCCTTCGTCTATCGGTTAGGACGAGAGATTTTCATTCTCTAAAGAGCGGTTCGATTCCGCTAGGGACTACTACAACGAAAAAGAAAACTACACAATGGCAAACCACAAATCATCGGTAAAGAGAATCCGTCAGACCGCCACGCGCCGCCTGCACAACCGCTATTACGCCAAGACCATGCGTAATGCCGTGCGCAAGCTCCGCGCCACGACTGACAAGGCAGCCGCGGCCGAACTTCTGCCGAAGGTGCAGAAAATGCTCGACAAGCTTGCCAAAACCAACATCATACACAAGAACAAAGCCTCCAACCTCAAATCGAGCCTCATGCAGTATGTGAACAAACTGGCTTGACAGAAAGGAAAAACAGACCGAATAAAATCGCCCGCAACATTGGTTGCGGGCGATTTTCGTTGTATCCGGAGCAAACAGCCGCGTGCAAACCGCGCGCATTCAAAGGACATCGCCGTCTGCGGGCAGAACAATTTCGCGCAACGCGCCGTCGCGCCAAACCGTGAGCCGCACCGTTGCGCCGAGCTGCGGCCCGCGCGAATCTTCTCCAAACAAAAAAGCCTTCGACCACGGCATGCCGGCCGTCGGGCGGCCGTCGAACGCCACGATGCAGTCGCCCGTCCGCAGTCCAGCCCCGGCAGCATGGCTGCGCGCAAAGACACCGTTGACTATCCAGCCCCGACCGATGTCCGTCCGGTCGACATAGCCGAATCCTAGCACATTGCAGTGCGCATGGCGCAACTTGCCGGGCATTTCGGGCCGCAGACGCAAGTAGAGCGCGGCGTGCGCCGGGTCGAAAAGCAGGTCGAAACATTGCAACACGCGGTTGCCGACGATTCCTGCATAGCCGCGGGCGCTCAGCATGCCGGCACTATCGAGCGAGCAGGCGACAGGAAAATCCGTGAGCGTGGCTTCGCCGAGGCAAAGGCTGTCGGCCCGCACATAGACGCGGCTGCTCGCCCCGCCCAGGCCGCCCACGGCGCAGTCGAAACGGTTCTGCGGCTTCGAAGTGGCGAGAATGCCGTGTCGGGCCGCAGTTTCTGCCGTGAGAATCAGCCCTCCGCCCGAGCCGGTATCGACAAGAAAGTCGCCCTCGACGCTTCGGCCGTCCAAGGCGAGGCGTGCGCGGATATACCAAAGGCCGTTTTTCGTCTTTCGCAACACATAGCGCTTGTAGCCTTGTGTCGGGAGTTTCTCGCCCGGCGCATAGAGGGCGAGACGGCCCGTGGAAAACTCGATGCCCAGCGCTCCTTTGCCGAAAGCCTGTTGTCCGATGATGCCGTCGGCATATCGGCCGACAATGGCCCGCAGGTCGACGACGGGAGCGGGCGTAAGGCAGCCGCCCGCGCCGCCTGCGGCGAACGTAAGGGGAGCCGTGAGCAGGGGAACGCATTGTTCGCCGTTCCCGACGCCGCCGAGGCGCGCCCGGGCCGTAGAAAGTTTCGAAAGAGCGGGAACGGCGGCACGATAGGTGCTGTCGATGCAGGAAAAGCTCGCGCCGGTATCGTAGATGAAGCGGGCTTTTTGCACGCTGTCCAGCGTGATTTGGACATAAAGGTGGTCGGCGAAGACGAAAGG
>JAFLUW010000013.1:18127-27445 GCA_022508615.1 Prevotellaceae bacterium
GAAGCGTGGGGTCGAGCCGCAGTTCGAGGTGGCGGGCAAGGTAGTCCATGCCGGCGTGTCGGCCTTCGGCAACGAAGCGCCGCTGTTCGTCTTCGCGCCAAGGCGCTACGCGTTCGGCGCGCGCCAGTCCGCAGGCGGCGAAACCGAGGCGGCGGGCTTCGGCCTTGACACGGTCGGAAAGAAGCAGGTCGGCGGGCGGCATGGGCGGCAATAAAGAGGTGTTTTTGGCGTTTTTTTGCAACGCTTTGAAGGAGAGGTAATTGCGTGTACTCGGTTCAGAGCGAAAACTTAGTCTGAGAAAGTTTCAACTTAGTCTGAGAAAGCTTTAACTAAGTCCGCGTTAGTTTTTTCGTGCGCCGCGCAAATCTTTCCTGACGCCGCGCAAATCTTTCCTGACGCTGCGCAAATCTTTCCTGACGCCGCGCAAATCTTTCCTGACGCTGCGCAAATTCTTCCTGACGCCGCGTTGTTTTTTCATGCGCGGCCGTCGAGGAGTGGTTGGTTGGGCGGTCGGGCAGTCGGCGGCCTTAACGAGCGGAATGTCGGGGCAGGCGCGATAGCATTCGGTGGAGGTCAGCGGCGAATCGGCGCGGCCGGCCGAGCAGAAAAGCAGAAGGGAGCAGAGTGTGAGCAGAAGGCGTTTCATATCCGTGTTTACTGTATGTCGGCAGCGGTCAGTCGAACACGCGGAAGGCGTAACCCTGCGCCTGCAGCCACTCGATGGAGCGGGGCAGGGCGTAGAGCAGTTTGTCGAGCGAGCGGAGCGAATCGTGGAAAGTGATGATGGAGCCCGGACGGGCGTAGCGACGCACGTTCAGCAGGACGTCGCGGCCGTTGAGGCGGCGCGAATAGTCGCGCGTGACGAGGTCCCACATCACGACGCGGTAGCGGTGCGTGACATAGGCGTATTGCGACCACTTCATCCAGCCGTGGGGCGGGCGGAACAGGTCGGTGTGGAGCAGGGCGTTGGCCTTGTCGACGTTGTAGACGTAGGAACGGATGCCGTGGCGCAGGCCGCCGATGTGGTTGAACGTGTGGTTGCCCAATCGGTGGCCGCGGGCGCGCACTTCGTCGAAGACGGCGGGATGTTTGCGCACGTTTTCGCCCACCATGAAGAAGGTGGCCTTGACGGCGTAGCGGTCGAGCACGTCGAGCACCCAGGGCGTGACTTCGGGAATGGGGCCGTCGTCGAATGTGAGGTAGACGGCCCGTTCCGCAGGGTTCATGCGCCACAGGGCGTGGGGGTAGAGCCAGCGCAGATAGCGGGCAGGTTGTTCGATGAACATGTTGGGGATTGAATCCGGGCGCTTCGGTCGCAAAAGGCGGTCGTCGGCGGACCGAAAGCGGGCATGCGGAAAAAATGCCGCGGAACCGTCCGGACCGGAAAGGCCCTGCGGACGGCTCCGCGGCGGTAAGGTCAGTCTTCGTCGTAGCTGTCGTCGGCTTCGCCTGCGCTGCCGGCCGGAAGGCCTTGCATATATTGTTGCAGGCGGCTCTGATAGGCCGAAAGGCCTATTTGGCCGGCGGGCATCTGCAGGATGGCGTCGAATTGCCGCTCGAGTTCGGCGCCCTGGCGGGCGTCGGCCTCGCGCAACACTTGCAGACCCTCGACGGCGCACGTGAAATAGCGGCTACACTTGCCAGTATAGGGCTGTAGACGCTCGGCGCCGAGCGACGAAAGGTAGCGCAGCATGTCGAGTGCATAGGTAGCGGCGGCGCGGGCCACGCGGGCGGCCTCCTTGCGGTCGCCGCAGGCGGCCCAGAGTTGAGCAAGGTCGTAGTCGGCCTCGTCGAAGGGGATGTTGTAGTCGGGCAGCTCCTTGCGGCACTTGCGCAGCACGGCCAAAGCCTTGTCGCGGCGGCCTTCGTCGAGCAGGCGTTGCGCCAAAAGCATGAACATGCGGCGGTGCGTCAGGCACATGCGCATGATGGTCTCGTCGACGTAGACGCCGCGCTGCGACATGTTGCCGTAGGCGAAGCGCGACATCATGTTGCGGTACATCTTATCGGTGTCGAGGGCGTTCATGCCCGTCTTGAAGGGCGTCAGGCGGTAGGCCAAGCCTTCGAGCACGAGGTAGTTCTCGAGATAGGCATAGTTGCCGCGGCCCAGCGTGGTGCTCATGAACATGGGGCGCTGCCAATGGTTGCGCGCCAGCATTTCGTAAATCATCACGTCGTTGCGATAGAGGCCGCCGCGCTTTTCGTAGGGCTCGCGCAGCGAAATGCTGATGTATTCGGGGATTTCCTCGCCCTTGGGGACATACATGCCGCTGCGGCGGATTTGGTCGGCGTCGACGCGCAGTACGACGGAGTCAGTGGGGAAAACATGGTGCTTGCGCACGTAGTTGTCCATGATGAATTCGAGGTCGTAGGGGTCGGCTTCGAGTTCGGTTTGCTTGAGTGCTTCGAGCTCGGCCTTCATTTCGGGCTTGATGGCGTAGAAATTGTGCTGGCCGTCGTCGACATACTCCGAGCGGTCCCAAGCTATGGGCAGCGCGGGCGAGTCGTAGGCCGGACGTACCATCTGGTCGGTGTACCAGTCGGTCTGCAAATAGCTTTCGTTGCAGACGCGGGCGTCGGTGCGCTTGCCTTCGGTCTCCTGTGCGTACCACAAGGGGAACGTATCGTTGTCGCCGTTGGTGAAAATGATGGGACCGCCCTCGTCGGGGAGTGTGTTGAGATAGTTCAGGCCGAAGTCACGGCAGGCATAGCGGTGGCTGCGGTCGTGGTCGTCCCACGTTTGGCTGACCATTTGGAGCGGAACGAGCAGGCAAACGAGACTGAGGCAGGCGGCAGCCATAGGTTTGCGGACGAAACGGTGCAAACCTTCGGCCACAGCGGCCACGCCGAGGCCTATCCACATGGCGAAGGCGTAGAAAGAGCCGGCATAGGCGTAGTCGCGCTCGCGCACTTGCTGCGGCGACTGGTTGATGTAGAGCACGATGGCCAATCCCGTCATGAAGAACAGGAAAAAGACGACCCAAAATTGCTGAATGCCCTCGCGGCCGCGGTAGGCTTGCCAGAAAAGGCCGATAAGTCCCAGCAACAGGGGCAGACAGTAGAAGACGTTGTGGCCTTTGTTCTCGCGCAGCGGCGCCGGCAGCAACGATTGGTCGCCATACATGGCGTTGTCGATGAACGGGATACCCGTAATCCAGTTGCCGTGTTCGTATTCGCCGTTGCCCTGAATGTCGTTTTGGCGGCCGGCGAAGTTCCACATGAAGTAGCGCCAGTACATGAAGTTAATCTGGTAGGAGAGGAAGAAGCGCAGGTTGGCCCATTGCGTGGGCATCTGGCAGGGCAGGGCGTAGCCCTCGGAGGTCTGCACCGTGACGTTGCGTTTGTCTACTCCGCCGAGCCAGTCTTCGTAGGCTTGCGGGTGGCTGCCGGAAGACGACCAGATGCGGGGAAAGAGCATTTTGAGCTGGCCGGGCAGCTCGATGTCGTAGCCGCCGGGCACTTCGATATAGGAGTCGGGCTCGCCTTTCTCGGTCTTCTCCTTGCGCGCCCAGCGCGTTTTGTCTTCGAGCCGCAGCGTGCCGGTCATCTGGGCTTGGCTGATGGAGTTGTAAGCCTCGCCGTAGAAGAGCGGACGGCTGCCGTATTGCTCGCGGCTGAGGTATTCGCCGAGCGTGAAGATGTCTTCGGGCGAATTTTGGTCCATCGGCGGGTTTTCGGTGGAGCGAATGACGATGACGGCGTAGGAAGAATAGCCGATCATCAGCATGAGCATGCAGAGCAGCGACGTGTTGAGCAGGCGTTTGCGCATCAGGTAGTTGCCGTCGGACGACTTCTTGTAGGAAAGCGCGAAGTAGAGCGCGGCGAGCACGACGATGCCCAAGAGGAAAGCCGTCCAGCCGCTGCCGTAGAAGGGAATGCCCAAAAGTCCGACGGAGCAGAGATAGAGAATGTTCGTGCGGCGGCGATTTTGCGTGGTCGTGCTCCAAATAGCCGTGAGCACGACGGCAATCAGCACGAGGATATAGACCACTACGCCCGTGTTGAACGGACAGCCGAGCCAGTTGACGAAGAACAGCTCGAACCAGCCGCCCACTTTCACGATGCCGGGCACGACGCCGTAGAGCACGGCGCCCACCAATACGCCCGAAACGACGATCGCCAAGAGCGAACCTTTCAAGTTGGCCTCAGGATTGCGCTTGTAGTAGTAGACCAGCGTAATGGCGGGCAGGCAAAGCAGGTTGAGCAAGTGGACGCCGATGGAAAGGCCCGTAAGATAAAAGATGAGCACGAGCCAGCGGTCGGCGTGCGGCTCGTCGGCGTGCTCCTCCCACTTCAAAATGAGCCAGAAGACGAGCGCCGTGAACATCGACGACGAAGCGTAGACTTCGCCCTCGACGGCCGAAAACCAGAACGTGTCGCTCCACGTGTAGGCTAAGGCGCCCGTGGCGCCGGCTGCCATGCAGACAACGGTCTGCCACGTGTGTTCGATGCGGCCGTCGGCGGCAACGAGTTTACGCGTCAGGTGCGTGATGCTCCAAAAAAGGAACAAGATGCAGACGGCCGACATAAGCGCCGAAAAAATGTTGACCATCAGCGCGACCTGCGCAGTGTCGGAGGTCAGCTGCGTGAACAAATTGGCCATAAGCATGAAGAAGGGGGCACCGGGCGGGTGGCCCACTTCGAGCTTGTAGGCAGTTGTGATAAACTCGGGGCAGTCCCAGAAACTAGCCGTAGGTTCGACGGTGGAACAATACGTCCAGGCTGCGATGAGAAAGACCGCGAGGCCCACGACGTTGTCCGTGATGCGGAAATGTTTCATAGTTTGGTCGTTGTGTGAGCAGGAATTAGTTTTCGCCGGCGAAAAGCGGGTCCCAGGCGGGCAGCAGCGTAGGTTTTTGCTCGGTAAGTTTGAGAATATTCTCAGGCACGAAGCGGCGCTCGACGACGAGGCGGAACAAATATTCGTCGAGCCAGCGGTCGGTCATGATGAGGTGGCCCTTGTAGCCCGCTGAGGGGCCCCAGGAGTTTTCCACCATCCACTTGCGCGGCGTTCCGTTTTCGTCGAGGTCGACGGCCATCATCGTCATGGCGTGGCTCGAGGCCGAGGCAAAAGTAGCGATGCGCTGTGCCTTGGTCATGGAAAAATCGGTGTCGAAAAGGTCGGCGTAGTCGTAGTTGTCGACCGAGAGGACGCCCGTCTCGCGGTTGTAGCACTTGCCCACGTCGCACGACATGTACATCATCGTCGAGTCTTTTATCGAAGCGATGGCCATTTGCTTGATTTCGTCCATGGGCAGGTTGAGGAACGTCCAGTTGTGTCCGTCGTAGGCGTGGCGGTCGAGGTCAATGGCGTAGGTTTTGTAGTACGGCCGCGTCGGGTCGTTCATGAGCATGACGTAGTCGTTGAGATTCTTGCCCGCCATTTCGTCATAGAAAGAGCGCGGCGTGTAAGTATTCGTCTCTTGCGGCTCGCCGTCGGCGTTTGTGCGCGTCCAGGTGAACTCCGCAGGCGGTTCGCCCAGACAGAGCGCGAGTATGCGGTAGACCGTGGCGAGCATTTCCTCCTTGCGTGCGGCCACGTTTTTCTTCGAAGCCTTCGCGGCGGCCATATCGCGCAGTTCGAGACCCCACTGCCGCAGCTTCTGTTGCAGCAGGTCGCTCATTTTGGCCGTATTGTTGGCGCTGTACGTCTCAGGCATCACTTCGGCCGGCACAAGGCCGTAGCGCGAGACGATGTCCTGCACGCCGCAGAACGTGCCGCCGTCCGAGAGCGGATTGTGAAAGAGCCAGTCCACCGTCTTGTCGTCCATAGGCCGGTCGGCCAGGTCGATGACGCTTTGCAGGAAAAGATTCGACTTCTCGAGCTGGTCGTAGAAGAAGCAGTAAGCCTGCGAGAACTGAAATTCGCCGAGGTCGTGGCGGGCTATGGCCTCTGCGCGCAGCACGTTAAGCCCCGTGAAGAGCCAGCAGCGGCCCGACGACTTCTGGTCCGTGACGCCCTTCGAGCAGACGCGGTGCGAAAAGTGCGTATCCGTGGCCTGCGCGCGTGCAGGATTGACAGCCAGCGCATTGATGCTGTTCGCTGCCAGCGCGTTGCGCAAAGCTTTTTCGGCAGGTGCAGCTTTGGGCTGTACGTTCTTGATGCGGGCGAGCATTTCGGGCGAGATGCCGCCTTGTGCCTGCGCCGCGAGCGAAGCGGCGAGGGCGGCGAGGGTGAGCAAGTGGCGAATGTTCATAGTTTTATCAGGTTTTCAGTTGTTTTTTGCAGTGTCGGGTGCGCTTATTTCAGCGCCGGATGCCTTGTCATGCGGCTGTAGAGCGTTTCGGCCAGCGGCACGAAAAGCACGCCCGTAATCAGTCCGCCGAGCATGTCCACCAAATAGTGAGCCTCGATGTAAACCGTCGCGCCGCACAGCAGCACGTAGAACGGAACGAGTGCCAGCATCACGCGGCGGCTCATGCGCCCGACGAGTATCATGATGACCGTCGACATGCCCGCGTGGCTCGACGGAAAGGCGGCTGTCGGGCGCTCGCCGCTCTGCTGTGCCGTCTCCACGAGCCGCTTAAAGAAGCCGTCGGGCAGCGTCGAGGCGCGCAGCTCCGTGTGGTGGCGGAAATAGTCGCCCAGATGCGGGAAACAGCCGCGGCCTACGAGTTCGGGGTCGACGGCGTGAAAGTAATACTGCGGCCCGGCCACGGGCAGAAACAGGTAAATCGTGTAGTAGAAAAAGAAGCAGACAGTCAGCGTGAAAGCCGTTTGCTGAAACCGCTCGCGCCCGGTGGCCAGCGGCAGCAAGGCGCAGAGCGCTATCATCGGGTAATAGGCGAAATAGCCCATGTGGAACGCCTCGCTCCACGCCTTTCCGGGCAGCCACACCTTGAACATCAGCGCCGGCTGGCAGCCGAAAAGTTTCAGGTCGGCCTGCGCAAAAAACCAGTCGAGATTGGGCAGCAGCTGGCAGAACTCATACGTGTCGGGATACCAGAAACCCAGCAGCGTCAGCGGGTAGAGCGAACGCATGAAGCGCGTAGCCCGGCTCGGCGCCAGATAGTATATGCCTGCAAGAACGCCCATGCCCGCCACGACCAGCACGCGGCTTTCGATGAGGCGCAGCGGATGCGCCATCTCCTTCCAGCAGAGCGCGATGACAGCCGCCGTGAGCAGCGTGTAGGCCAGAGTGGCTGTTTCGACAGGCAGCAGTCCGCGCCGCTGCTCCTTGCAGAATGCGTCTAAATCCATTTCTCCTTCTTATACCATTCCACCGTCTCGCGCACGCCTCTTTCCAAATCGTAGGCAGGCGCATAGCCCAGCTCGCGGCGCGCGGCCGAAATGTCGCAGCGCCAGTTGCGCTGGGCCAGAATGTGAAATTTGTCCATGTTCAGCGTCACGGCCCGTCCGCTCAGCGCCGCCCATGCCTCGCCGGCCGTACAGACGGCGCGCAGCAGCCACAGCGGCGCTTTGATGTGGAGCACGCGGCGCTTGCCCAGCGCTTGTTGCAACAAATCGGCATAGTCGCGGCTCGAATACGTCGCCCCGTCGCTCAGGTTGTACGTTGCGCCGCACTTGCCCTGCGTCGCAGCCAGCAGACAGGCAGCGGCCAAATCCTTGACGTAGACGAACGTAATGTCCTGCGGCCGCCGTCCTGCGGCGAAGTCGACACCGCGCGCCACGCTCTGCGCCATGAGGAAATAATCCCTGTCGCGCGGGCCGTAGACGCCCGTCGGGCGCAAAACGACGTAGTCCAGTCCGTCGATGCGGGCCAGTCCGCGCTCAGCTTCGAGCTTCGAGCGGCCGTAAGCAGTCTGCGGCGCCGGGCGGTCGCTTTCGCAGATGTCGGTGTGCGGCATCGTTTCGCGCACAGCCCCTGCGGCCGAAAGCGAACTGACAAAAACGAAGCGCCCGCCGAGCGCTCCCGTCCGCCGCAAGGCCTCAGCCAGCGCCAGCGTGCCCGCCGTGTTGACGCGGGCGAAGTCTGCGCGGCGGCGAGCCTTGGTCAGCCCCGCCGCATGCACCGCGGCGTCCCACTTGTGCCCTGCGAGTTGCTCTTCGAGCCGCTCGGGGCGCGCAAGGTCGAGCGTGATGAAGTGCAGACGGCTGTCTGTCAGCCAGCCGCGTGGCGACGAGGCGCGCACAGCGGCCCACACCTCGTGTCCCTCGGCGAGCGCTCGTTCGCAAAGATGACTTCCCAAGAAGCCCGAAGCTCCCGTGACGAGTAGTTTCATATCGCAGCAGTTTCGTCCGTCTCGCCCGCGATGCGGCTGCCGGGCGCCACGTCGTGCGTCACCCAGCGGTTGCCGCCGATGACGGCGCCGCGGCCTATCCTGACGCGGCCCAGTATGGTAGCGTTGGCATAGACGATGACGTCGTCTTCGAGAATCGGGTGGCGGTCGAGGTGTTTGATGGGATGTCCCTCGGCGTCGAGCGGAAAGCTGCGCGCGCCGAGCGTCACGCCTTGATATATTTTCACGCCGCGCCCGATGATGCAAGTCTCGCCGATGACTACGCCCGTGCCGTGGTCTATGGCGAAGCCCTCTCCGATGACGGCGGCCGGGTGAATGTCGATACCCGTCTCCGCGTGAGCCGTTTCGGTGATGATGCGCGGCACGAGCGGCACGCCGAGCCGGTGCAGCTCGTGCGCAATGCGGTAGCACGTCAGCGCGCGTATGGCCGGATAGCAGGCGATGACCTCGCCCACGTTCTTGGCCGCCGGGTCGCCGTTGTAGGCCGCCTCGACGTCCGTGAGCAGCAGGCGCCTGATGTCGGGCAGCCGCGCGATGAGCGCCGCCGCGAGGCTTTCGGACTCACCTTTTTCGGGGGTGCGGCCGTCGAAGATGAGCGCCGCGCGAATTTCGCCCGCCAGCAATCGGAAGATGCGCTCCGTGCGCGTACCGATATGATGTATGAGCGTCGCTTCGGTCAGACAGTTTCCGCCGTAGTAGCCCGGAAAAATCACCGACCGGCAGCCCGCCACGACCTGCGCCAGCACCTCTGCGCTCGGGCAGGGCGCCAGCGGCATGGGCAGCCCCTCGAGGTCGGCAAGGCGCTCCACGGCCGCGGCTATGCGGTTCAAAGATTCGTCGGAGATATTGTTCATCGTCGGTGTCCCTGTGCTGCTTGGCGTTGCAAAGATAGCGAAAAAATCGCGCAATGCCGCGTCCGCCTCCCGCTCTTTGCGTGCGCGCCGCCGTAGACGCCGCGCGCAGCGGTGCCTCCGGCGCACGAAAAAAAGTGGCCGCCGCCCTCGGCTGCGCCCGTCCCGAGCGCCCGCGCCGCCACGTGCCGGTCGGGCTTTCCCGACAAGCCGGCGCGGCGGCGTCCCTTCATTTCTGCGGAGACGCCGCCGCGCAATAATCGCG
>JAFLUW010000130.1 GCA_022508615.1 Prevotellaceae bacterium
AACTTAGTCTGAGTAAGTTTTTCCTATCTCTGCGATAAGGTTTTTCGGGCGGTCGCCAGCGTATTCTTTCGCGGGAGAATAACATTTATTTGCATTTTATATCTTTTTGTATATTAGCGATATATGAAACATGGGGGGGGTGAAAATCCCCTCCGGCGTGGCAAATAATTGCTGTCGGCGTTTTGTCGTTTCGCGCGATAAGGTTAACTTTGTGGGGAGTATCGGACAGCTCTGTTTTGTCCTGCCGGTAAGAAGCTCAGCCCAAGCCTTTGCAAACCTCGGAAAGCGGTTGGCAAAGACCAGGCAGCAGATGCTTTCGAGCACTTCGCTTGCGCTTGAGAGCGGCGGACGGAAACGTTGATCGTATGTGCGAAAATACTGTTGTAAGAACACTCAGCCCGTCTGCCGGTCGGACAGACGACGCCGTAGGCGTGCCCGCCGGCAAAGAAAAGTGGTTTGCGGCAGTGGTTAACGCAAACGCGGAACGCTCGGTGGCCCGTCAGCTGGAGGCGCTGGGCTATGAGACGTTTGTTCCGGTGCAACGCGAGCGGCGTGAGGGACGTGACGGTCGGCGGCGCACGGTGGAGTGCGTGCTTATCGGCGGCGTCGTCTTTGTTCGCTGCACGGAGCGTCAGCGGTTGGCCGAAGTGGTGCGCCTGAGCGGCATAAAACGGTTCGTGACCGACCGTGCCCGCCTCAATGCTTACGGCCGACATCTTGTTGCCGAGATTCCTGACGACCAGATTGAGGCGTTTCGCCTCTTTCTCGAGCGTACGAGGAAACCGGTGGCTATGGAGTCTGTCCCATATGTGCTGGGGGAAAAAGTGCGTGTCGTCGAGGGAGATTTCAAAGGTCTTTCGGGGCATGTCGTCAGGCTTCCCGGCGGAGATGTGGATGTTGTTTTGTGTGTAGGCGCCTTGGGCTGTGCCCGCCTGACGATTGCTGCGTCGATGGTGCGCCGTGCGGAATGACGGAATAAAACTATAAAGAAGCAAGACGGTGAAAGAGAGAAAGAAAAAGGTGATGCTTGTCTTCGGCACGCGCCCCGAGGCCATTAAAATGGCGCCGTTGGTTCGTGAGTTCGAGCGCAGGTCCGATTGTTTTGAGACGCTCGTCTGTGTGACAGGTCAGCATCGCCAGTTGCTCGATCAAGTGCTTCGTATCTTTGACATAGCGCCCCGCTACGATTTGGATATTATGAAACAGGGGCAGGATCTTTACGACGTGACCTCACGTGTGCTCTACGGTATGCGCGATGTGCTGGACGAGGCTTGTCCTGACGTCGTGCTTGTGCATGGAGATACGACGACTTCGACTGCTGCCGCGCTGGCGGCGTTCTATCGTCAGATTCCTGTGGGGCACGTCGAGGCCGGACTGCGCACGCACGACATATATAGTCCCTGGCCCGAAGAAATGAACCGCCAGCTTACGGGGCGAATCGCGACATGGCATTTCTCTCCGACGTCTCTTTCGCGAAAAAATCTGCTGGACGAAGGGGTGGACAGCGGGCATATTCTCGTGACGGGCAATACCGTAATCGATGCCCTTTATCATGTGGTGGGACGTATCGCGGACGACGTTGCATTGGCCGCCTCGCTCGACGCACAGTTGTGTGCGGCGGGTTATGACCCCTCCCGCCTCGATGCCATGCGCCGGCTGGTGCTCATTACGGGGCATCGGCGCGAAAATTTCGGCGAAGGCTTCATCTCGATGTGCCGCGCCATTAAAGCATTGGCTGTGAAGTATCCCGATACGGATTTTGTCTTCCCGATGCACCTTAATCCAAATGTGCGCCGTCCGATACGCGAAGTTTTTGGTAGTGACGCGGGGAGTTTGGGCAATATGTTTTTCATCGAGCCGCTCGAATATCTCAGTTTTGTGCGGCTTATGGAGCGCTCCACACTCGTGCTGACCGATTCGGGCGGCATACAGGAAGAAGCCCCCGGCTTGGGCAAACCCGTACTCGTGATGCGTGACACAACAGAACGCCCGGAAGCCGTTGAAGCTGGTACGGTGAAACTCGTGGGAACAAGCTACGAGCGCATCACGTCCGAAGTTTCTCGTTTGCTTTCGGATACTTCGGCCTATGCTGAGATGGCTCAGGCGGTTAACCCCTATGGGGACGGATATGCTTGCCGGCGTATTGCTGATTTTCTGGAGAAGCAGGAAGATTTTTGTGGCAAGCGTAAGGCAATCGACTAAAAATGTAAAAAAGATAAATTTATGGAACATAGAATGAAAGCTTGTTTTATGGGGTTGGGCTATATAGGCCTGCCTACTGCAATAATTGCCGCCCGACACGGTGTGGACGTAATAGGAGTCGATATCAATCCTGCTATCGTGGAGCAGACCAATAACGGACGACTGCATATTGTGGAACCCGGTCTTGAAGAAATGCTCCGCGATGTAGTGAAAAGCGGTGCGTTGCGTGCGGTTTCCGCTCCCGAAACGGCCGATGCCTATTTTATCGTAGTGCCCACGCCGTTTAAGGGAAATCATCAGCCCGACATTTCGTATGTAGAGGCAGCTACGCGCACAGTAGCACCTTTTTTGAAAGAAGGCGACCTCTACGTGATTGAATCGACATCTCCTGTGGGCACAACCGAAAGAATGGCAGAAGTCATCTTTGCGTTGCGTCCCGAACTTAAGGGGAAAATTCACATAGCCTATTGCCCGGAACGCGTGTTGCCGGGTAATGTAATCTATGAACTTGTACACAACGACCGTGTCATCGGCGGATACGACGATGTTGCGGCCCGTCGCGCGGCGGATTTCTATGCTCAGTTTGTGCGGGGAGAACTCCATCTGACAGACAGCAAAACAGCCGAGATGTGCAAACTCACGGAAAATTCTTCTCGTGACGTCCAGATAGCCTTTGCCAACGAGCTCTCGCTTATCTGCGATAAAGCCGGCATAGATGTGTGGAAGCTTATTGAATTAGCGAACAAACACCCGCGTGTCAATATTCTGAATCCCGGTTGTGGTGTGGGCGGCCACTGCATAGCTGTCGATCCCTACTTCATTACAGCCGAATTCCCCAAAGAATCGAAAATTATTGCCACGGCTCGCGAGATCAATATTTATAAAAGCGATTGGTGTATAGAGAAAGTGCGTGCCGTGATGTTCGAATTCGAACTCAAAAATCATCGTAAGCCGGTAGTAGCCATGATGGGTTTGGCTTTTAAACCCGATATTGACGATCTTCGTGAAAGCCCGGCTAAACGCATCGTGACGAGCGTGATGCAAAGTTGTAACGATGCCGACATTCTTTGCGTTGAGCCCAATATTAGCGAGCACAAAGTTTTCAAACTCACGGATTACCGTGAAGCCTATGACCGTGCCGATATTGTAGTGTTCCTGACAGCACACACACCTTTCAGAAATCTCCCCGAAGCACCTGATAAACTAATTATCGACTTTTGTGGAGTGCGGCGATAAGAGCAAAAAGTAAATTATAGAAGGACTCTTTTTGAAAAAGAGATATTTATGATTCCTAAAATAATCCATTATTGCTGGTTTGGTGGTAAGCCTTTGCCGAAACTTGCCCAAAGGTGCATCGCGTCGTGGAAGAAATATCTTCCTGACTACGAGATAAAGGAGTGGAATGAATCCAATT
>JAFLUW010000131.1 GCA_022508615.1 Prevotellaceae bacterium
GCGAAGCGGCCAAAGCCATCAAAGGCGGCGGCGGCGGAGCGCCCCATTTCGCCACGGCAGGCGGAAAAAATCCTGACGGCTTGCAGGAAGCCGTAGAACGAATCGTCGAACTCGCCGGAGTCTGATCCGGAATCGCAACGGCGGGGCGCTTCTGCGCCCCGCCATAATCTTTTTAATCCACCGGAATATGCCCCACATTTCGGAACGCGGCATCCAGATGCCCTCTTCTCCCATCCGCAACCTTGCCCCTTTAGCCGCAAAGGCCAAAGAACGCGGCTTGCACGTCTATCATCTGAATATCGGCCAGCCCGATCTCCCCACTCCGCAGAAAGGACTCGACGCACTCAGCCATATCAGCCGCAAGGTGCTCGAATACAGCCCCTCGCAAGGTTTCAAGAGCTACCGCGAGAAACTTGTCGGCTATTATGCCGGCTATGACATCCGCCTCACGGCCGACGACATCATCATCACGGCCGGCGGCAGCGAAGCTGTACTTTTCGCCTTCCTCTCCTGTCTGAATCCCGGCGACGAAATCATCGTCCCCGAGCCGGCCTACGCCAACTACATGGCTTTCGCCATAGCCGCCGGCGCCACCATCCGCACCATCGCCACTACCATCGAAGAAGGCTTTGCCCTGCCCAAAGTCGAAAAGTTCGAAGAACTCATCGGGCCCCGCACACGCGCCATACTCATCTGCAATCCCAACAATCCGACCGGCTATCTCTATACCCGCCGCGAAATGAACCAGATTCGCGACCTCGTCAAAAAGTACGATCTTTATCTCTTCTCCGACGAAGTCTACCGCGAGTTCATTTACACCGGCTCACCCTACATTTCCGCCTGCCACCTCGAAGGCATCGAGCAAAATGTCGTGCTCATCGACTCCGTTTCCAAGCGCTACTCCGAATGCGGCATCCGCATCGGCGCGCTCATCACGAAAAACGAAGACGTGCGCCGCGCCGTAATGAAATTCTGCCAGGCCCGCCTCTCCCCTCCTCTTTTGGGCCAGCTCGTAGCCGAAGCCTCGCTCGACGAGCCCGCCGACTATTCGCGCGAAGTCTACGACGAATACGTCGAGCGCCGCAAATGCCTCATCGACGGGCTGAACCGCATCCCCGGCGTCTACTCTCCGATTCCGATGGGCGCTTTCTACACCGTGGCACGCCTGCCCGTCGACGACGCCGAGCGCTTCTGCCAGTGGTGTCTGACCGACTTTTCCTACGAAGGCGCCACCATCATGATGGCTCCGGCTGCCGGCTTCTACACCACGCCCGGCGCCGGCCGCGACCAGGTGCGCATCGCCTACGTCCTCTGCAAGAAAGACCTCATCCACGCCCTCGACGTGCTCAGCCACGCCCTCGAAACCTATCCCGGCCGCATAAATATATAAAAACAGAAAATGTATTTAATAGAAAGCGGGTTGTATTTAGGCTGACAATGCATTAACTTTGTCGTCGAACCATCTTTATTTCAATTCATACCTGACATAATAAAAATCTACTTCGACATGATGAAACAAACACTCCACTTCATACTTACCCTGTCCGCATTGCTGCTGCTCACCGCTTGCGGAGCGTCCGACAACGAGGTCGAAATGATTCCGGTCCAACTGAATGAAAATGCCGCATGGTCTTTCATTACCCCCGACGGTAAAATCGTGCTCGACGGAGAACTCAAAAACGAGCCTTCCGTCGTCATTGGCGGCGTTTTCTCCGTCCGCGAGAAAGACGGTATAGCCCTCTACACTATCGACGACGGAAAAGCCCAACCCATCAACGGCGCTGGCGGTTTGATCTGCTGCGGAGCGTACAGCGACGGCCTCATTCCCATCGTTCGGCCCAAAGAACGCATCACTATCATCGACCGCAACGGAAAAACCGTTTTCACGCTCGACCCTGTGAAAGAAAAAGAAATTGTCAGCTGCGCCCCCATGTTCAGCGACGGCCTGCTGGCCATTACGGACGAAAACGGAAAAGTCGGCTACGTCGACACCAAAGGCAAAGTCGCCGTCGAGCCCGCCTACGACGAAGGCGGAGCCTTCTCGGAAGGCCTTGCATGGGTCTGCAACAAGGCGGCCGGAAACCCCGATGCCTACATCTACTCACTCATCGACAAGACCGGGAAAGTCATCAACACCTTTAAGGAAGACTGCACCCTGCTCGGCGTTTTCCGCAACGGCCTCATGGCTGCCGAGAAAGGCGGCGCATGCGGTTTCGTCAACCAACGAGGAGTATTCACGCGGCTGCCCAAAGCCGTCGAGTACATCATCGACTACAACGAGCGCTTCGTCATCTACCTCAGTAACGGAAAATGCGGCGTCATGACCATAGCGGGCAAAGCCGTTATCAAAAACAAATACAACGACATCAGTTTCCACGGCGACGACCTCTTCCTCGCCCGAAACGGCTACGGAGAATACGATCTGCTCGACACGAAAGGCCTTCGCGTGCAGATCTTCGACGACCACGCCAACGTATTCTCTCTGCACGACTATTTCGACTCCACCAACTTTGCTTTCATCGGCGGCGACTACGGCGATTACAGCCTGCTCAGCGACAAATTCGCCTACCTCACGCGCGACCCGTTCTGCAACTTCGGCTACAACGTCAGCCTCTCCCCCATCGTCACGTCCGACCACTCCGGCGCGAACACCCTCGCCAGCCAAGTCGTCAGCTACATCGAGAAAAACGCCATTGGCGGCATTACGCTCGGCGAGAGCGGCGCGAACTTCCTGAAAGACGAGCCGCGCGAAGCCGACAACGACATGTTCCCGTTCAGCAACGCCGCGATGTACGAGCGCATAGCTCACGATGGGCCTGGCTACCACATCCGAGCCTACGCCATTACGAACGACACGTTCTGCGCGCCGGCAGACAAGAAAGCCCCCAACACCCCGGATGACACCTCCGCCCCCTATCGCTGGAACCTTGCGGCCCAAGCTGACCGCCTTGCTTTGGGCGTCCGCACCGATGCCGCCGGTTCGGCAGCCGATCTGCACACCAACATCGAAAAACTGCTCGAGCAGAAAGGTTTCAAGACCACCTTCCGCCGCCCCGGCCTCAGCGTGCTGAAACAAGGCACCATCGGCATCGCCGTCATGCACAAAAAGGGCGACCGCCTGACCCGCATCTACATGCTTCTCGCGCCGCAGGCAGACTGGTACGCCGAAATCTATTCGGCCAACGACTTCGGCTATGCCCAAGAAGCCGACGAAGGCGCAGCGGCCTCCGCTACCGACACGGCGAGCGCCGGAAAGCAGTAGATTCCGGCCGCCAGCACAACCGTCCGCACGACGTTCAAGAAACTAACGCCCCGTAAAACAAAACTTACGCCCTGTAAGTTCGAACTTATTCAGACTAAGTTCAAACTTACAGGGCGTAAGTTTTTGCTATTGGTCCTCAACCGTTTACGCAGCCTGCAAAAGCCGCCGCGGAAACCCTTGTCCGACACATTCGTTTGGCCGCAAACGGCCCGAGCGACCACAGTCCTTCGGTTTTCCCTCCGTCTGCAAAAAGCGCGTCCCTTTCTCCTTGAGCGGAGAAAGGGACGCGCCCGGTTGTCACGGCCCGCCGGTCTCAGCGAATGAAGAGCATTTCGCGAT
>JAFLUW010000132.1 GCA_022508615.1 Prevotellaceae bacterium
GAGTTATCCACAGAATTACTCCCTGCAAGTTGAGTTATCAACAGGGTTATCAACACCCCGGAATGCCGACTTGCGACCTGCCGGACGGACGGCGACGGGCGCGTTTCGGTTTTTTTGTCTAAATTTGTTCGCCGAAAGGTTCTTTTATGCTCGATTCTTGTTCGAACGGTTGCCTATGAAACGATTTTTACAAGCATCTGCGCTGGCCCTCTGCGCGGCTTTCGGGCTGGGCGCTGCGGCGCAAAACCGCACTTTCCTGCTCTCGTCGGAGCGCACGACGCTGGCCGTGACCACCAACGACGGCGGCTCGGCCTATTATCAATACTTCGGCCCGAAAATCGAGGACGGCGACATCGCGGGCTTCTTCGGCGTGCGCTCGAACTTCACGGGACACACGCTTCCGCAGTTCGGCGTGCGCTCGTCGGGCGAGAAGGCGCTGGCCGTGCGCATGCCCGACGGCGGTGTCAGCGTGGATCTGGCCATGGAAAGCGCGGAGCGCACGGCCGACGAGCGCGGCGAGTTGCTCACGCTCACGTTTCGCGACCGCAGTTACCCGCTTGTCGTGCGGCAATGTTTCCGCCGATACCGCGACACGGAGGTGTTTTCCACCTGGACGGAACTGACCCACGCCGGCCGCAAGGGCGAGATGACGCTGCTCGCCTTTGCCAGCGCTTGCGTACCGCTGCGCCGCGGCGACAACTATCTGACGCAAATGCAGGGCGGCTGGGCCGGCGAGAACCGCCTCGGCGAAGAGCGTTTGCCCGACGGGCAGACCGTCATTGCCGACCGCAGCGGGCTGCGCAACGCGTTCGGCGCGAATCCCGGCTTCATGCTCACGCTCGACGGCCGCCCGAGGGAAAACGGCGGCGAGGTGTTCGGCGGCAATCTGCTGTGGAGCGGCAACTACAAGACGCGCATCGTGGCCACGCCGCACGGAGTGGAAATCATCAGCGGCATCAACGAGGACATTTCGTCGTACACGCTCAGTCCGGGCGAGACTTTCGTCACGCCCGAGTTCGCCATGGTCTTTTCGACCGAAGGAAAGGGCGGCGTAAGTCGCGCCTTTCACCGCTGGGCGCGCCGCTACGGCATGGCGCACGGCGACCGCTTGCACGATGTGCTGCTCAACAGTTGGGAGGGCGTGTACTTCGGCGTCGACCAGCCCACGATGGAGCAAATGATGGCCGACGCGGCTGCATTGGGCGGCGAACTTTTCGTGATGGACGACGGGTGGTTCGGCGATAAATTTCCTCGCGACAACGACCGCGCCGGTCTTGGCGACTGGACGGTGTGCCGCCGCAAACTGCCCGACGGCATCGAGGGACTTACGGCCACGGCCGAACGATTGGGCATCAGGTTCGGCCTATGGATAGAGCCGGAGATGGCCAACACGGCGAGCGAACTTTTCGAACGCCACCCCGACTGGGTGCTCGGCGAGGCGAAGCGCCCTCTTTCCACGGGGCGCGGCGGCACGCAGGTGGTGCTCGATTTGTGCAACCCGAAGGTGCAGGACTATGTTTTCGGTATAGTCGACGATTTGCTGGTGCAACATCCGCGCATCGCCTATATCAAGTGGGATTGCAACACGGACATCATGAACTACGCTTCGCCGTTTCTGCCGGCCGACCGACAGGCGGAGATTTACATTCGCTATCAGACGGGTTTGCGCCGCGTGCTCGAACGCATCAGGACGAAGCACCCCGACGTCGCCCTGCAACTCTGCGCCAGTGGCGGCGGACGCGCCTGCTACGGCCTGCTGCCGTGGTTCGACGAGTTTTGGACGAGCGACAACACCGACGCTCTGCAACGCATCTTCATACAATGGGGCGCGAGCCACTTCTATCCGGCCATTGCGCAAGGGGCGCACGTCAGCGCCAGCCCGAATCATCAGACGGGCCGCGCGATACCGCTGAAATTCCGCTTCGACGTGGCCATGTCGGGGCGCTTGGGCATGGAAATTCAGCCCCGAAGCCTGAGCGAGACGGAGAAGGACTTCGCCCGGCGCGCCATTGCGGCCTACAAGCGCGTGCGGCCCGTGGTGCAACTCGGCGACCAGTATAGGCTTGTCTCGCCTTATGGCGGAAGTCCCTTGGCGGCGCTGATGTATGCCGACGAAAACCGCGACCGGGCCGTGGTTTTCGCCTACCGCACGGGCTATATGGCCGGCCAGGCGCTGCCCATGCTCCGCCTCGACGGCGTAGACGAGAACAAAACTTATCGCATTCACGACCTCACGCCCCTTTCGGCCGACAAGCCCGGCTATCTCGACGGCAAACGCGTCAGCGGCCGCATCTTGAAACACGCCGGCTTGAATCTTGCGCCCATGCTCGGCCGGGAATATGCCAGCGCGGCGCTCGAACTCGTGGCCGAATAAACGTCGCCCCGGGGCCTTGACGGCCCGCGGGGCTGCAACAACGAACCGATGAACTTTTCTCTTTTCTTGGCCCGCCGCTTTTTTCGCGGCAGCGGAGGCCCGCGGGCGTCGAAACCGGCGGTGGTCATCGCTACGGCGGGTGTGGCCGTGGGTTTGGCCGTGATGATTGTGGCCGTGTGCATGGTCAAGGGGTTTCAGCGGGAGGTGGAGCGCAAACTCACGGGCTTCGCCTCGCACATCGAGGTGCTCGACCCCGGCATGTTCCGCTCGCCCGAGGACTACCCCGTGGCGGTCGACCCGGCCACCGTGGCGGCCATTCGCAGGCTGCCCGGCGTGCGCTCGGTGAGCCGCGTGTCGCAGAAAATCGGGGTGCTCAAAACGGACGACGACTTTCAGGGCATCGTTTTCAAGGGCATCGGCGCGGACTACGACCGCAGCTTCCTGAAAAGCGTCATGGTGGAGGGCCGGCTGCGCACGGACGGCAATCACATCGTGCTGTCGCGCACCGTGAGCCGCAACCTCGGGCTCGGCGTGGGCGACAGGGTTTACGCCTATTTCTTTTCCGAAACGATACGTATGCGGCGCTTCACGGTGGCAGGCATCTACGAAACGCATCTTTCGCAGTTCGACCGCCAGGTGGCCGTGGCCGGAATCGACGCTATCGGCGCGCTCAACGCGTGGAGCGGCGACGAGTGTACGGCCTGCGAGATACGCCTCGACGACATCGGCCGGCTCGACGAGGCTGCCGCGGCCGTGAACCGCATTGTCAGGGCCGCAGCCGCCGGCGGGGAAGAGGTGCCTTCCGTGCTGACTGTGCGCGACGACCCGCGCACGGGCGGCACGTTCGCATGGCTGCATCTGCTGGACTTCAACGTGTGGCTGATTCTCGGACTGATGTTGCTCGTGGCTGGTTTCACGATGGCGAGCGGTCTGCTCATCCTTATATTGGAACGCGTGCGCGCGATAGGCCTGCTTTCGGCCCTCGGCGCGCGCCGCAGCACGCTGCGCCACGCCTTTCTCTGGCTCTCGGCCATGATTGTGGCCCGCGGGCTGGCCATCGGCTTGGCGTTGGGGCTGGGCATCGTGTGGTTGCAGCAGCGTTTCGGGCTGGTGAGGCTCGACCCTGAGGCGTATTATGTGGACAGCGTGCCCATAGAGGTGAACTGGCTGTGGATAGCGGCGCTGACGGCCGGCACGCTCGTGCTGACCACGGCCATGCTCGT
>JAFLUW010000133.1 GCA_022508615.1 Prevotellaceae bacterium
CTGAGTAAGTTTGAACTTAGTCTGAGATAGTTCGAACTTACTCAGACTAAGTTCGAACTACCTCAACACTATTTCCGCCCTGCGCGCCCCGAAACGCGCGCAAAGTTCACACAAAGCGCGCAACGTTTGGACTTTTCCGCCGGAATGTATAACTTTGCAACCGTTCGTCTGCACGGCGCACGCCGCCCGCAGACATCATCTGCCTAACCGCCACAGAACAGTCATGACCCTCGCTCTTCGACTAAAAATATGCTGCATCGTCTGCGCCCTGCTGGCTGTGCCCGGATTGTGCACGGCCGGCATCGTCGTCAGCGACGGTGTGTGCTACCGCATTCTCTCCGGAAGCGGGCTCACGGCCGAAGTCTGTGGCTTCGAAGGGCACAAGGCGCCGACGGCGCACGTGCGTATTCCCGAGAAAATCATTTACCATTCGCGCACCTACACCGTCACGTCCGTCGCCCCCGGCGCTTTTGCCGAACAAGGGGCGCCTCGGCTCGTCTCCGTCCACCTTCCGGCCTCGGTCGAAGCCATCGGCCGCGCGCCTTTCCGCAGCTGCCGCGCGCTGAAGCGCATCACGGTCGACGCGGCCAACCCGACTTTCATGTCGGACGGATTCGTGCTGCTGACACGCGACAGGAGCGAAGCCGTATGCTGCGCGTCCGCCCTGCCGCGGGGCACACGCATCTTCCTGCCGGCCAGCGTGGTGCGGATACGGGCCTACGCCTTTTTTGAATCGAACCTTGCGAGCATCTACATGCCCGGCGTCGTGCACATAGGCCCGGGCGCTTTCGCCGAGTCGGCCCTTGCCAACGTCCATCTGTCCACCACGCTCCGCACGGTGGGCGAAAGCGCCTTCCGCGGCACGCATCTGAGCAAAATAATCCTGCCGGAAGGAGTGGAAAAAGTCGAAAGCGAAGCCTTTGCCGCATGCCTCTCCCTGCAACAGGCCAGCCTGCCCGCCTCGCTCCGCGTCCTCGGCAACGAAGCCTTCGCCGGTTGCACGCGGCTCAGACATATCGTCCTGCCCGAGGCGCTGACCGCCGTCGGAGCAGGCACCTTCATGGGATGCACGGCCCTCGGGCGAATCGACCTGCCTGCAGCGCTCGGCACAGTGGGCCGGAAGGCTTTCGCCGGCTGCACACAGCTCAGCGAAATACGTCTGCCGG
Organism: Prevotellaceae bacterium; assembly: GCA_022508615.1. Lineage (GTDB taxonomy): Bacteria > Bacteroidota > Bacteroidia > Bacteroidales > Bacteroidaceae > Alloprevotella. Next base: position 1,167 of record JAFLUW010000133.1, read on the forward strand.
CCGCTACATCGCAGCTCGACGAGCAGGCATTCATGGGATGCACGGCGCTCAAAGCCGTCTACATCGGCGGCGAAACGGCCAACATCGGCTTTCAGGCCTTTCGCGACTGCATCACGTTGCAGCGCATCGCCCTTTCGGGCCGCAGCACGCTCGGCGAAGACGCTTTCCTCGGCTGCATACGCATCAGGGAAATCCGCTGCCGCGGCAGGCAGACATTCCGCGGGCGTGCCGACATCTGGCCCGACGAAGTTTTGCGACAAGCCACGCTCTACGTGCCGGCCGGCAGCCATACGGTCTACACCGGAACCGACCCGTGGAGAAACTTTTGGGAAATTCGCGAACAGACGCCCGAAACAGCCGGCGAAAGCCCGTTCGACAGCGGCAGAGAAAAGGCCACGGCAGCCGCCGGACAAGAACACTGAGCCCCCGGCGGGCGAACAAAGAGAAACGGCAGGCAGAACGCCCGCCGAAACGGGAGACAGCCCGGACTGATACAAAGCCAGTCCGGGCTGTCTCCCGCTTCGCGCCGCACGACGCCATTGCGGCCGCAACCGTGCAGCCGCCTGCGGCGCGCAACTCAGTGATTCATTCCGAAAACTCAGCGATTCATCTCGAAAATGCCGAAAATGCGCCGCATGACGGCCCGTTCCTTATTCCATGCTCCGGCCTTGAAGGCATAAGCACAGACGCCGTCGGCCGTGAAAAAGCGCAACACGTAGGGCGAAGCCCCTTCGTAGAGCCTGCGGGCCGCCTCGAAGGGAATGCCAAAGCGCAAACGGTGCTCATAGCCCGAACGGCGGGCGTCGACATAGATGCGTTCGGGCACGACCGAGAGTTGCGCGCCGTCAGGCGCGACCACGTGCACGCTGTCGACGGCGCCGCTGCCCGCAACGCGCAGCGAGACGGTGAAAGACAGAGAATCGGCGGAAGTAAGATAGGTCAAATCGAACGGCAGGCTCGCCTTTCCGCCCGAAGCGCCCGTGGCGGCGAGCTTGCGCGGGTAGACGAAATAAAGCGTGCCCTTTTCGGTGGCCAGCGAAGTGTAATGTTTGCGCACATCCTGCGCCCGAAGCGCGGGAGCAAAGAGCGGAAGGAGCGCAAGAAGCAGAAAAATTCGTTTCATCGGCATCGAAAAAAAGAACGTCCGCGGCCATGTCTCGGCCACGGACGCTCGGGGTAACATCAATCAAGACAGCGCGGCATTACTCGCCGTAAACCACGGTGGTATACTTGGCAAAGAGGCCCAGCGCGCTCATCTTCTTGTGGTCGACGTGGCTGATTTTCGTAATACCAGCCGAACGGGCAGCCGCATTGATGCCTGCGTTGCCGCCAGCATAGATGCCGAGCACGTTGATAGCCGAAGAGGTGCCGACTTTCTGGCCTACAGTGTTGGACGTCACGCCCAGACCGCTCTCGACGCCCGTGTAAAGGCCTCCGGAACCTACCTCAGTGCCTACGGAGGCACAGCTCGTCATGGTCAGCGCCACGACGGAAAAGAGAAAGAGTGCTTTCTTTTTCATTTTTGTAATGATTTTGATTATGGGATTTGAACTTTTGCCGCGCCGCAGGCAGAAGATTTCTGCTTCCGGACGGCTCTGCAAAAGTACGTCAGGCCAATGCCTCAGCAAGCGCCGGCATGTGCGGACTTCCGGACGTTTCATTCGGAATTTCCGACCGTTTCGCCCTCGAGCGAGGCGCGAAGGCTGCCGAGAATGTGTTCCGGCACATCCGAAAGGTCTATGCCGCCGCGCCGCAGCGGCAGCGCTACGAAAGGACGGCTTTCGTCGAGCGGCCGGGCGCGCAGATAGACGTTGGAAAGAAAGTCGTAGCGCAACACGCGCGAGACGAGCAGCAGGCGCTCCACGCTTATGTCTTTGCTGGCAAAGAGGTCGTAGAGCGACGAACGCGAAAGATGTATCCGGCGGGCGAATTCGGCGTAAGTCAGAGGGCTTTCGTCGATTTTTTCCGGATGATTTCACCGATAAAGACGGATTTCTGCGGGCCATTCATGGGCTTGGCGGGCTTCGGGCCGGTTCTTTCGCCCACAAGGGCCGGCCGAAAGGTTGCGGAGGAACGGGAAACAAGAAGGCGTGGGCGACTACGTTCATCGGAAATCAGGCATCGCCAAACGCCTCGTAGAAAATGAACGAGCAACGTAAGCTCACGCCCTGACAATGCGCACGTCTTCTGCATGGAAGACGCGGCACACAAGGGCGAGAGCGTACATGTCTTTCCTCCCTACTACTGAAATTTTGGCGAAATTCGATTTCCGGGATGAAGCTGTAACGCTTTCTTATCGTATGTCTGTCGTGCCGGGCGGCAGCGCCGCGGCACGCGTGCAAAGATACTGATTATTCGGAGAAAGACGAAAATCCGCCGCACCAGACAAGCCGGAAC
>JAFLUW010000134.1 GCA_022508615.1 Prevotellaceae bacterium
GTCTGAAAAAGTTGTGGCAAACGCCCTGCGGCGTGACGCTTAACGGCTATTTCGAGAGAAAACCCGGTTCGTTTTTTTGCGCCTCCGGGCGTCGGGTCGGGGGAACGCGGCACGAAAAGAAAATGGCCCCGGGCAAGCGCGGACTTGCCGGGGCAAAACACAGACGGGCAGACGGTTGTGGGCCGGACATCGCCGCTTGTCGCGAAAAAAACGTAACTTTGCAACGTTATGACCAAACAGTCGGCCGAGATGACGCCCATGATGCGTCAGTTCCACGAATTCAAGCAACAGCATCCCGACGCGTTGCTGCTCTTCCGCTGCGGCGATTTCTACGAAACCTACTTCGACGACGCCGTCGAGGCTTCGCGCATTCTGGGCATCACGCTCACGCAGCGCAGCAACGGGAAAAGCACCGCGCAGCACACGGCCATGGCGGGATTTCCCTACCATGCGCTCGACACATACCTGCCCCGGCTCGTGCGGGCAGGCCGACGCGTGGCCATTTGCGACCAGCTGGAAGACCCGAAGCTGACGAAGAAGCTCGTCAAGCGCGGCATCACCGAACTCGTCACGCCCGGTGTGGCGCTGACCGACGGCGTGCTGCACGCCCGCGAGAACAATTTCCTCGCAGCCGTCCACTTCGGCGCGGCAGGCGTGGGTCTGGCGCTGCTCGACGTCTCTACGGGCGAATTTCTCGTGGCCGAAGGCACGCCGGAACACGTCGACAAGCTCATCGAAGGCTTCGGGCCGAAAGAAATCCTGTTCGAACGCGGACGGCGCGAGCGTTTCGCCTCCTTTTTCGGCAACAAGCACTTCACCTACGAGCTCGACGACTGGGCATTCTCGCAGCGCGAGGCGCGGACACGCCTGCTCGAACGACTGGGCGTGCGCACGCTCAAAGGATTCGGCATCGACCACTTGCAGGCAGCCGTCACGGCGGCCGGAGCCGCGCTGAGCTATCTCGAACTGACCAACCACACGCAACTGGGCCACATCCGCTCCGTGCGGCGCATCGAGGAGGAGAGCTTCGTGCGGCTCGACAAGTTCACGATACGCAACCTCGAACTCGTCGCGCCCATGGCCGAGGACGGCCGCTCGCTTTTCGACGTCGTCGACCGCACGCTCACACCGATGGGAGCCCGCATGTTGCGACGCAACCTGCTTTTCCCGCTGCGCAGCGCAGCCAAAATCCGCCAAAGGCTCGACGGCACGGAAGCTTTCTTCCGCCACCGCAGCCTGAAAGAGACTTGCGCCGACGCGCTCGCCCGGCTGGGCGACCTCGAACGCGTCGTCTCGAAAATCGCCGTGCACCGCGTTTCGCCGCGCGAGATGCGGCAGCTCGGCGTGGCGCTCGAAGCCGTCGGCACGCTGCACGAAGCTGTGCAAGGCTGCGGCGAAGAGGCACTCGCCGAGCTGTCGACGCGTCTCGACGCCTGCCCCGAACTCATTGCAGAGATTCGCCACACGCTCGTAGAGGAGCCGGCCGCACTCATCGGCAAGGGCGACGTGATTGCCGCCGGCGTGAGCGACGAGCTCGACGAACTGCGCGCCATTTCGCAGGGCGGAAAAGACTATCTGCTCAAACTGCAGCAGGCTGAAAGCGAGGCAACGGGCATTCCGTCGCTGAAAATCGGATACAACAACATTTTCGGCTACTACATCGAAGTGCGCAACGCATACAAAGCCCAGGTGCCGCCCCAGTGGATACGCAAACAGACGCTTGCGCAGGCCGAACGCTACATTACCGAGGAGTTGAAACGCTACGAGGAGCGCATACTCGGCGCCGAAGACCGCATTCTGACGCTCGAAAGCCGCATTTTCGCCGCGCTCGTGGAGCGTACCGGCACTTTCATCGCCCAGTTGCAGCGTTCGGCGGCAGCTGCGGCCGAAATCGACTGCCTGCACTCGGCCGCCGCAGTGGCTGCCGAACGCCGCTACGTGCGGCCCGTCGTCGACGAGTCGACCGTGCTCGACATCCGCGGCGGACGGCACCCCGTCATCGAGACGATGCTCCCGGCCGGCGAAGAATATGTGCCCAACGACGTGCTGCTCGACACCGACAACCAGCAAATCCTCATCGTCACCGGACCGAACATGGCCGGCAAAAGCGCACTGTTGCGCCAGACGGCGCTCATCACACTGCTGGCTCAGTCGGGCAGCTTCGTGCCGGCCGAATCGGCGCGCATAGGCCTGACCGACAAAATTTTCACCCGCGTAGGCGCCAGCGACAACATCAGCGCCGGCGAAAGCACCTTCATGGTCGAAATGAGCGAGGCGGCCAACATCATGAACTCGCTCACGCCGCGCAGTCTCGTGCTCTTCGACGAACTCGGCCGCGGCACATCGACCTACGACGGCATCTCTATCGCGTGGAGCATCGTCGAACACATCCACGAAAACCCCGCGCTGCGCGCCCGCACCCTTTTCGCCACCCACTATCACGAGCTCAACGAGATGGAACGGCTCTTCCCGCGCATCTGCAACCGCAACGTCTCCGTGCGCGAGCAGGACGGCCGCATCGTTTTCCTGCGCACGCTCAAAGCGGGCGGCTCCGAGCATTCGTTCGGCATCCAGGTGGCGCGGCTGGCCGGCATGCCGGCCTCCATCGTAAGCCGTGCCGGGGAAGTCATGGCCCGGCTGGAGAACGAACGCCGGCAAACGGGCAGCATTGGCCGCAGCCAGAGCGCCGAAAAAGCCGGCGGCGGACAGACGCCGCAACTCAACTTTTTCCAACTCGACGACCCCGTGTTGCGACAAGTGCGCGACGAAATCATAGGCCTCGACATCAACGCCCTCACGCCGATCGAGGCGCTCAACAAACTCAACGAAATCCGCAAAATCGTCTGCGGCTGACCCCATGCGCCCGCTCTTTTTCCTCCTTCTGCTGTTCAGCTGCGCCCGGCTCAGCGCACAGCGCGAGACGACGCCCGCCGACACGGCCGAGACGGCTGCCATGCCGCTCTTGGTTGAAGTGGGACGCGTGGCTTACGGCGCCGACTCCATTCCGCACATCATTCTGCCCACGCTCCACAAATTTCCCGACCTCACGTTCGGCAGCGAACGCGAACGCCAGCGCTACACGCTGCTCGTTGCCAACGTCAAGAAGCTCCTGCCCCTTGCCCGGTTAGCGCGCTACACAGTAATCGAGACGCACGACTATCTCGAAACGCTGCCCGACAAGAAATCGCGCGAGGAACACGTGCGCCGCGTCGAGGAGGGACTCAAACGTCAGTACGCCCCCACGCTCAAGCGGCTCACCCGCTCTCAGGGACGGCTGTTAGTCAAGCTCATCGACCGCGAATGCAACCAGACGGGCTACAGCATCGCGCGGGCCTTCATCGGATCGTTCAAGGCAGGGCTTTATCAGACGATGGCCGTGCTCTTCGGCCAGTCTCTGACCAAGCGATACGACCCTGAGGGCGACGACCGCTTCACCGAGCGCGTCGTGCTCATGGTCGAAAGCGGACAGCTCTGAGCCTTT
>JAFLUW010000135.1 GCA_022508615.1 Prevotellaceae bacterium
GGTGCCAGCGACGGTTTATCTCGGCAAATGTCAGCGGCCCGTGCCGATGCACGATGTCGACAAGCCAGATATATTTTTTGAATAAGTCAGATGCCATACAGCGTCTATGTTTCGGTTTCGGCAGCAAAGGTAGAAGTCTTATATGCCGAATTATTACACATAACCCGTTGGCGGAAAAAATCGGCTTATGCCCGATTCTTCCGATTTATCCTTTTCTCGGCTTTTGCAAACGGTCGAACGCTTCGGCCCTTGCCGCTACTTCTGCGCCGCGGGTGCCGTGGCTTCGGCATGCAACGCCTTCATGCGGGCGAGTATGTCGGGCCTGCTGTCGGCCATGTTGGTCGTTTCGCCGGGATCGGCCGCGATGTCGTAGAGTTGGTCGGCGGGAAGATTGCCCGTCTCGATATTCGGGCCCCAATTCGTCCGCGGCGACTGGTTGTTGGCCGGAATGTATTTCCACTGCTGCGTGCGGAGCGAGACGTTGCGCCCGCTCGACATTTCGCCGACCCATGCGCGCGGCTCCGTGCTGCGCCCCAGCAGCTGGTCGAGGGCGCTATGGCTGTCGGGAGCGCCGCCTGCGGGAATGTCGGCGCCCACGAGCGAAGCCAGCGAGGCCAGCAGGTCGATGTGGCTCACGAGTGTGCCGACGGGAGCCTCGTCCGGCGCCACGCCGCCCGGCCAGCAGACCACCAAAGGCACGAGCGTGCCGCCCTCGAAGCTCGAATACTTCGCGCCGCGCCGTCCCGCCGTGGGGCTGTGGCCCGCCAGCAGCGCCTCGGCACGGTCGTCGTATCCGTCGTCGAGCACAGGGCCGTTGTCGCTCGTCAGAATGATGAGCGTATTCTCTTCCAGTCCCTCGCGGCGCAGCGCTTCGACCACGCGGCCCACCGTCCAGTCGAACTGCGCGATGGCGTCGCCGCGCAACCCCATGACGTTCTTGCCGCGAAAACGCTGATGCGGCCAGCGCGGTACGTGCACGTCGTTCGTGCAGAGGTAGAGAAAGAACGGCCGCTCGCGATTTTCGCCGATGAAGCGCACGGCGTGGGCCGCAATGCTGTCGGCTATGTTCTCGTCGCGCCACAAAGCGCGGCCGCCGCCCTTCATGTAGCCGATGCGCGAGATGCTGTCCACGATGGCCTGGTCGTGTCCGTGCGTCAGTCCGAGTTTCAGCCGCTCAGGGTGCGTGCGGCCCGTGGGCTCGCCTTCGAAGGGGCGGCTGTAGTCGACATAGATAGGCGCCGAGGCGTCGCGGCAGGCCACGGTGTCCTGTTCGATGTAGACGCAAGGCACGCGGTCGGCCGTGGCCGCCTGTATGTAGTGGTAGTCGAAGCCCAAGTCGCGCGGCGTGTGGTCGAGCGTGCCGTTCCAGTCCTGCCGTCCTGTCGCCGAGCCGATGCCGAGGTGCCATTTGCCGATAGCCCCCGTCGTGTAGCCCGCCGAGCGGAACATGTCGGCCATCGTGTATTGCTCGGGCCGAATGACCGAAGCCGCGTTGCCCTGCGCCACGTTCGTGTCGGGCCGTCGCCACGGATATTCGCCCGTGAGCAAACTATATCGCGAGGGCGTCGAGGTCGAAGCCGTGGCGTGGCAGTCCGTGAAGCGCAGTCCGCGCGCCGCGAGGCTGTCCGTGGCGGGCGTGTCGACGTTGCGCGCGCCGTAGCATGCGAGGTCGCCGTAGCCGAGGTCGTCGGCCACGAGCAAAATCACGTTCGGTCTTCCCGCCGTAGCCTCCTTTCCGTCGGTTGCAGCGCTTTGGGCTGCTGCGGCAGCCGCCGGCAGCAAAGCCGCGGCCATGGCCGCCGCCTTCATGCGCCCTTGTCCGCTCTGAGCGGGGCGCAAGTGAGGAGAAAGTATCATCTTCTGAAAAGTTTGAAAAAGTCTGTACCGCAAATATAGCCATTTTCGTCCGAATCCGCCGCGCTTTCGTCCGTTTGTCCGCCTTTCCGTCGGCGCCGCGCCCCTTTCGTCCGCCCCGGCCGCCCCTTTCCCGGCCGTAAATCCCTGAAAAATGCCCGTTTCCGTCCGTTTCCGCTGCGCGTGCCGCCCTTCGCGCCCGCCCGCCCCGCTCCCCTGCCCTATCGGCCCGCAGCAACTGTCTGCCGCCGCCCTTCGCGCCGCCTTCCGCCGCCGCAATCGAAAAATTACGCTACCTTTGCCGCACACCAATCCCTCCCTTCACGCCATGAAGCCCTTCGCGCCGCCTTCCGCCCTGCTGCTCGCCGCCCTTGTTCCGACCCTGCTCGCCCTTCGTAGCCCGTCGCTCCGCACTTTCGTCCAGTCCCGCTCCGCTCCGGCCGACCGCGTGTCCGAATCCGGCCCGAAGTCGCCGACCGAGCGCGCCATGGAGCGGCAGGGGCTGGTCGACGTCGGCGTAATGGACACGTCGCTCGTCGTCAGCCTGATGTACGCCCGCGCCGACAACTTCACGGGCCGCGTGCTCTACGCCGATTTGCGCCGCGCCTACCTGCATCCCGAGGCCGCGCACGCCCTTGTGCAGGCTTCGCGCTGCTTGCAGCGCCTCAGGCCCGATCTGCGGCTGCTCGTCTGCGACGCCGCGCGGCCCATGAGCGTGCAGCAGCGCATGTGGGACACGGTCAAGGGCACGCCGCTCCACATCTACGTCTCCAATCCCGCCCGCGGCGGCGGGTTGCACAACTACGGGCTCGCCGTCGACGTCACGCTCTGCGACGCCGCCACGCGTCGTGCGATAGACATGGGCACGAAGGTCGACCACCTCGGCCCCGAGGCCCATGTGCGCGACGAAGACGCGCTCGTGGCCCGCGGCGTTTTGTCGCCGTCGGCCGTCGAAAACCGCCGCCTGCTGCGCCGCGCCATGCAGGCCGGCGGCTTCCGCGTGCTGCCCACCGAGTGGTGGCACTTCAATCTGCGCACCCGCGCCGAGGCCCGCGCCCGCTATCGCGTGGTGCGCTGAAGCCGCCCTGCCTTGCCGTCCTACGGTTGCGTTGCGCCGGCCCTTTCGGGCGCAACGCCGCGTTGCGGAAAACTTTCGCCCTGTTAGTTCGAACTATGTCTGAGATAGTTCAAACTAACAGGGCGAAAGTTTCGCTGACTAAGTTGTTCCGGCAAACCTTGCCGGCGCGGGGCCGGCGTCAGTCGCCGCTCCCCTCTTCTTCGGCCCAGGGCGCGGCTTGCCAGGGCTGTCCCGGCGTCTGGCGGCCGTTCGAGAGCACGTCGAAGTCGGAATCGGCCTTAGCCTCGCCGCCCACTACGGAGAGCGCCAGGGGCGCGCCGGGGCGCAGGTTGAGCGCCGCGGCGGCGGGTTGTTCGTATGTCTTTTTCATGTCCTTTGCGTTTGGTTGATGGTATGGGAATGGTGCGGTGCGCTTACTTGACGAGCACTTTCCGTCCGCCCACGATGTAGAGGCCTTTCTCGGCTTTGCCGACGCGGCGGCCCGAAAGGTCGTAG
>JAFLUW010000136.1 GCA_022508615.1 Prevotellaceae bacterium
CGTAAGCCAGCAGATTTACAGTCTGCCCCATTTGGCCACTCTGGTATCCGCCCTTTGTTGCGGTTGCAAAAGTACGGGTTATTTCTGTAACTGCCAAGCGTAATCGACCATTTTTATGGCCGTAATGGCAAATTCACGCCCTTTTGTTTCTGCACGTTCCTCGGCTTGCGCCTTGTTTTCCACAGTAAGCACACCGAAAACGCAGGGAATCTTCCCTTCGGCGTTCAACATGGAAATCCCGTTGGTCACACCCTGACAAATATAGTCGAAATGCGGCGTGTCACCACGTATCACTGTGCCGATAACGATAATGGCATCGACGAAACCGTGCTGTGCAAGTTGATTTGCACCGAACACCAATTCGAACGCGCCGGGCACATGTTTCACCGTAACGCTTTGCTCGCCGGCGCCGAACTCGTGAAGTGTGTCTAATGCCTGTTTAAGCAGACGCGAATTTATGCCGTCGTTCCATTCGGCCACGACAATACCGAAACGCATCTCGCTGGCATCGGGCACACCGGCATTCAGCGATACCTGCTCAAGCGTATTCATCAGTTTGCAGCGTGTTCGATGTAGCGATCTATCTCGGGCTGCATCATGTCACCCGTCTGCGAGGGCTGAGGTGCAGAGAACGCGCTCGCAGGATAGTCCGATTTCACGCGATTGTAAAGCTTAAGCGCCTCGTCCTTGCGATTTTTGCTTTCAAGAAGCTTTCCGGCCTCGACGAGACACATGGGAGAAAGCGCATCGTTGTCCGCCTTGTCGGCAGCTTTGACAAAAGTTTTCACGGCAGCGTCGATTTGGCCATCGGCTGCGTAACAGTTGGCCAAAGCGTAGAGCGCCATAGGCGTAATGCTCTGATCGCCACGCGTGCTGTAACCTTCCAGCATTTTGACAGCTTCCTTGATTTTTCCGCTTTCATAATAGGCGATTCCTGCATAGACTTTAGCGATATTCGCTGCGTCAGTGAACATATAACCATTGGCTATTTTCAAATAACCGGGGAATGTGCCTTCGCCGTTAAGAGCCTTGTCGTAAGTTCCTTCGTGCATATACTGAAGTCCCTCGGTCAGAAGCGTCTGCGCCTTTTCTTCTTTGGGCTGCAAATAGCCGTATTTGAAGCCGAAGAAGCCTCCGGCAACAACTATGACAGCGACGATGGCGCCGATGATAGGCTTTTTGTACTTGGTAACGAACGCTTCGTTCTGATCGAGAGCCGTGTTCACGTCGAGGGCCTGATTTTGTGTTTGCTGTTTGCTCATATTTTTTTATCGTTTATTCATAGTGGATTATTCAGCCTGCAAAATTATGGGATATTTCTGAATTACCGAAACTTTTCTCTAATTTTGTCGGCTGTTATGATTCTGGAGCATATACATATTATTAATTACCGGAACCTGGCTGACGCCGAACTTTCTTTTTCGCGCAACGTCAATTGTTTTGTCGGGAACAACGGCGCGGGAAAAACCAACATTCTCGATGCGATATACTACCTTTCGTTCTGCAAAAGCAGCGCCATAGCTTCCGATGCTGCCAATGTACTGCACGGTGAGGAGTTTTTTCTCATTCAGGGGCAGTACGAAGGCGACATGCAGGTGTCGGCGGCTTTTCGGACGGGCGGACGCAAAGTCATCAAGCGGGCCGACAAGGCTTACCGCCGTTATTCCGAGCATGTCGGCCTGATTCCGCTGATTATGATAAGCCCGGGCGATATGCAGCTGGTCTCCGGCGGCAGCGAGGAGCGCCGGCGCTTCATGGACGTAGCCATAGCGCAGTATGCACCCGACTATCTCGCCGCACTCATTCGCTACGGACGCACGCTCAAACAGCGAAACGCCCTGTTGAAACAGGAAGACGAGCCCGACGACGCTATGTTCGACGTGCTCGAAGAGATGATGGCAGCCGATGCAGCAGTCATCTACCGCGAACGAGCAGCTTTTTCCGATGAGTTCCGCCAATATTTCCAAGATGTTTACAGCCGTCTGGGTGTTGCCGGCGAAAGCGTGAATGCCGCTTACAGCACACACGCCAGCCGCGGTCCGCTCGACCGCGTGCTGCATGAAAGTCGTGCAAAAGAGCGCATTGTGGGCTATACGCTCTACGGACCGCATCGCGATGACCTTGAACTGCAATTCGACGGCTATGCGCTTCGCGGATTCGGCTCGCAGGGGCAGACCAAGACTTACTTCATCGCCATGAAACTGGCCCAATACGCGCTGCTCCGCGAGCGGGGCGAGACGGGCACGCCAATATTGCTGCTCGACGACATTTTCGACAAACTCGACGCAACCCGGGTGAGCCGCATCGTCGATTATGTCGGAGGCGAAGCCATGGGACAGATTTTCATTACCGACACGAGCAGTTCGCATCTCGACTCCATACTGCGACGCACGACGCACGAATATAAACTCTTCAAGGTAGAAAATGGAAAGGCGGCGGAGCAAGGCAATCGGTGAGCTGTTGGGCAGCTGGCTGCAACAAGAAGGGCTCGCCACTCCGCTTGCGGAACACCGAGCCCTCCGTTCGTGGCCCGAAGTGTCGGGTGCCGGAGATTTTACGCGCGAAGTGCGCATTTACAACCAAACTTTCTTTGTCACGCTCACCTCGGCTGCGGCCCGTGCCAACCTTTCGCTACGCAAGGCCGCCCTTGTCCGCGCGCTTAACGCTGCGGCAGGCGCACATATTGTGGCCGACATCGTATTGCGGTGAGGGCTACACTATATACGCCCCACGCCACGAGGCCGGAAGCCGCGGCCACGAGCACGCAGGCCGCCAGTTGCGACTCCGCCACGGCAGCACTGAGGACAAAGGCGGGTACAGGCAGAGGCACGAGGGGCGTTTGTCCGTCTACGGGCAGGCAAAGGGCCGTCAGAAACGCACCGGCCAGGAAACCGGCCAACGCCGCGAAGCACAGGGCTCTGCGATTTTTTCGCTGCAACGCGGCATAGTGCTGCCGCACGAACTCGACGGCCTGCATCTTCTCTTCCAGTTTTTCCATGAACAAGGCCGGCGAGGAAAGTTCCGGATCGAATTTTTCGAATAAGTCTTTCAGTTTGTCTTCTTCCATCACATTTTGTTTTTATCGCGCCGCAGAGAGCAGGTCGCGCAGATGATTCCGACCACGCGTGAGGCATTGTCTCACGGCCTCGGGCGATGCGCCGACGATTTCGGCTATCTCTTTCGCCGAATAGTTTTCGAAGTAGAAAAGCAATATCGCCGAGCGCTCCTTGGGCGGCAGACGGTCGAGCGCCATGTAGAGCGACTGATAGCGAAAGGCGGCATCGG
>JAFLUW010000137.1 GCA_022508615.1 Prevotellaceae bacterium
CGGGGACACAAGGATTTTCAGTCCTTTGCTCTACCAACTGAGCTATGGCACCAACGCTGTTTGCGGATGCAAAGGTACGAACAAATCTGATATATGCAAATAATAAGGAGAAAAAAGTGCGATTTTCGGCGGTGAAGTCTCGTGTCGTGGACGTGAAAGGCCGTTTTGCCGGCTTTTGTGCCTGTGGAAGTCGGCGCTGCGGAGCCGCCACAAACGCGGTGGAGTGGAAGTGCGGCGAGATGCGTCAAGTCGGCACGCCGGCCGTCGAAAAACATCTTTGCTGTTTGCCCGCCAGCCTACTTTGCAACTGGGTTGCGGTCTGAAAATGCTACTTTTGTACCGAATCCTGCCTGCTTTCGGCCCGTAGAGTTGCGGCGTCCGAGGCTTTCCTATGGCTGGTGCGGCTTGCACGCCGTCGCCGTCGTAGTGGATGCGCGGCTCTGAACGTTTCTGCTGCCCGGACGGTGTGGTCTTTTTGCCCATAGGCAGAGAAAAATACACAAAAACACGATAACGATGCGAAAATTCTTTTCATTATTGCTTCTTTGCGCTGTCTGTTCGGCTCTTCCCGCTGTCGCACAGGTGTTTTCGGTGCGCGGTGTGCTGAAAGACTCCATTTCGGGCGAAGCGCAGATATATGCCTCGGTGCGTATGTTCGCCGTGGGCAGCGATAAACCTGTGGCTGTGGCGGCTACGGATGAAGACGGCGCGTTCCGGCTCACGGCTCCTCGCGCCGGAACTTACGAAATTGTGGCTGCGGCCATAGGTAAAGAGGGCTTGAAGCGCCGTGTGAGCCTCACGCGACAGCAGCCGGCGGCCAATCTGGGCGACCTGCTGATGAGCGACGCCGGCATGCTGGCCACGGCCACCGTTACGGCCGTGCGTCCGCTTGTCAAGGCCGAAGTCGACAAAGTGGCCTACTCTATGGCCGAAGATCCCGAGGCCAAGACGAGCACGCTCATCGATATGCTGCGCAAAGTGCCCATGGTGACGGTCGACGGCGACGACGGAATCCAAGTCAACGGCTCGTCGTCGTTCAAAGTCTACGTCAACGGCAAACCTAACGAAATGATGAGTTCCAATCCGTCGGAGATAATGAAAAATTTCCCTGCGTCGACTATCCGCAAGGTGGAAGTAATCACCGATCCCGGAGCAAAATATGACGCCGAAGGCCTGTCGGGCATTCTCAACATCGTGACCGACAGCGAAACACGCACATCGGGCTACACCTTCACGCCCAATGCCGGCATTTCGCGCGGCGGCTACAACGCCGGCGCCTTTCTCATGGCTCAGGCCGGCAAGTTTACGCTTTCGGCCAACTACGGTATGCGCAAATTTTCGCGTCCGACGAGCACGAGTTTCGATGAGCGCGAGAATTTCACGAGCGATGCGGAACGTTTTCTCCGTTCACGGGGCGAGACGAAGAACCGCGGCATGTTCCAGTACGGCAGTCTCTCGGCCAGTTACGAGTTCGACGAGAAAAATCTGCTCAGCGTCAGCGCCGGCGTCTTCGGTCACCGCAACCGCATAGCCTCCACTTATATATATGATATGGCCGACATAGACGAAATGCCCGTCTATTCCTACATGATGACCGACAACCGCCGCCGACTCCACATGAACTACAACGCCGGCGCCGACTATCAGCATGCTTTCGCCCGCGAAGACCAGATGCTTACGCTTTCCTATCGTTTCAATTCAAGCCCGAACACCACTACCGACGAGACACGCTATACGGAAATAGACAATGTGCCCTACGACCTGCGCGATCTCGACACCGACCCCGACAACACGAGCCTCGAACACACGTTGCAGCTCGACTTCACCACGCCTTTGGCCGACAGCCACACGCTTTCGGCCGGTTTGAAGCAGATTTTCCGCATCAATCGTTCGGACAATGTCGAGTTGAGCCGGCCTGCCGGCAGCGACGACCCCTTCGTGTTCGACGCCGACGCCTCTTTGCGCTACCGTCACCGCGGAAGCATTTCGGCCGCCTACGGCGAATACCTCTACAAGGTCGAAAAACTCACGGCACGCGCCGGATTGCGTTACGAGTTCTCGAATATTCGCGTGGACTACCCCGACGGCAGCCGCGAAGCCTTCGCATCGAATTTTTCCGACCTCGTTCCCAACCTCAGCGTGGGCTATAATCTCTCGCCCACGCAGCTTGTCAAACTGAGTTACAACACACGCATCGGCCGTCCCGGCATCACGCAGCTCTCGCCCTACGTCGAGCACATCACGCCCGAGAGCGAATCCTACGGCAACCCCAATCTCGACACCGAAACGGCCCATAACATCGGCTTGGGCTACAGTCTTTTCGCCCAAAAGTTCAGTATTTCGGCCAATCTCAGCCATGCCCTTTCGAACGACGGCATTGCTTCCTACTCTGCCTTGTACGACAACATCATGCACACGACCTACGCCAACTGTCTGCGGTCGCGCGTGACGAATCTCAACCTCTTTCTCAACTGGGGCCTCACGTCTACCACGCAACTCAACATCAACAGCAACTTCGGCTACTCCGACTTGCGCAGCTCGCTCTCGAAAGACCACACTTCGGGCTGGAACTGCTTCGCCTTCGCCGGTCTGACACAAACGCTGCCCGGCGCCGTCAAGTTGCGTCTGAATGGCGGCGGCGGAAACGGCCGTCTCTCGCTCCAAGGCAAGAGCAGCGGCTTCTATTTCTACGGTCTCAACCTCTCGCGCTCGTTTCTGCGCGACGACCGCCTGACCCTCTCGCTCCAAGCGCGCAACTTCCTGACGCGATGGAACAGTCGCACGAACGAACGGCTGTCCGAAACGTTCCGAAGCTACACTTCCTCGCGCGACGACCGCATGAGCTTCGGTCTAAACGTGAGTTGGAAATTCGGCAGCCTGAAAGCCGAGGTGAAACGCGCCCGCCGCGCCCTCGAAAGCGACGACCACGACCACGCTGCGGGCGACGACGAGGGCGGCGCAGGTGAACATTAAGCCCCGGCCCAACTTCGCAGCGGCCTTTCGGGCCGATAGTAAAAACTTACTCGGACTAAGTTCGAACTTAGTCCGAGTAAGTTTTATTTTTGTCCGAGTAAGTTTTCGTCCGTCGGGCGCCGGGCGTCCCACGACGGGGAAACCGGCCGGCTCGCGGGGGCTTTCGCAGGATTTTCCGAGCGAAAACCGCAAGTTCCCGGCCTAATATGCAAAAAGTAGGCTGGAAGGTGTGTCAATGTTGTCTAATATGCA
>JAFLUW010000138.1 GCA_022508615.1 Prevotellaceae bacterium
CGGCGGCGGGGCAGGCAGTCCCCGTCTGCTAACAGCGGGCAAAGTTAGCGTTTTTGCGGCAATAATTGGCCCGAAGTCAGCGTTTCGTCAACTTTTGATAGCGTTCGAACAGTCGGGCCACGACTTGCGTCTCGTCAAGTTTGGGCGAAAAGCCATAAGCCGCCATGACGGCAGCGTCATTGGCTCGATGGGCTTTCTGCAACTCCGGAAACAGGAACATTTTTCCATACATATCGGCCAGCGTCGCGTCCGCATACATTTCGCGTACGGCCAATATGGCTGCGGCCGTCTGCTCTATTTTCTTTCGCTGCGCCTTCGAGGCTTCGGGCCACGGAAAATTATTGTAAACAATTTCTTTCGAATACCTATACCTACTCTCCAATCGTCCACAAACGGCTCTCGTCCACGAATTATGCACCGATGAAGTAAGAATACCCCAATGATACAAAGTAGCACAAGGAATAAGATGTGCAGAATCGCTGCACAAAACATTCGAATTCATAAACCCGATTGGTATATATGCTCTTCTTTCCGAAGAAACCCTCGGTATTAGCAGATAATTCCCTTCCGGCATATTTTCAACATGGAAATGTGTGGGGTGATCGGCTAATTTGACCGTGCCCGCACTTGTACTTTTCAAACGATACTCCCGCACAGCGTTTACACGCTTCATACATTCGGGCAGTTTGAGCAACTCCACAGGATTTGCTTCGCCGAGCCACAAACACCAGCGCGGACGGCGGTTGATGAACTCGTCTGCGCCATACCACCGCTTAAAGTATTTTTCGGCCGCAGGCTCTTTGCGGACAAAGTCCTCCTTTTCGTCGTCCTTGAACAGATAGAATCCGCCGTCGATCGGCTTGTTGCCGATTCCGATTTCGGGAACATCGCACAGCGGCTTTGTGCGATTCTCGACGAACACGTTTTCGCCGTCCAAAAGATAAGCGTTGATATTCGCAGCCTCGCACACCGTGTGGTCGTCGAAGATTTTAGGTTTGCGCGCTGCCGCGCCCATCGAAAATCCGACAATCACACAGTGGACGTGCGCTTTCTGATTGGCCTCGCTGTCCCAAATGAATGTGCGCCATGCGAAATCAATGTGCAGACCTTCCGACATGAGCGGTTTCCACAGGGCGGGAACGGACTCGCCCTGCGTGACCGAATTGGTCGACACCAACGCAGCGCGCACCGACGGGTTCACGGCCATGATTTCTTGCGACTTCTTGTACCATCCGCTCACATAATCGAGATTTCCCACGCTTTTCCACTTCGCGCCAAACACGGCGATGAGGTCTTGTTTCTGCTCGGCCGACATGACGCGCGCCCCCAAGAACGGCGGATTGCCCATAATGTAGTCGAGCGACGCGACGGGAACGACGGTGTTCCAATCCAAGCGGAGCGCGTTGCCCTCGCAGATGTTCGTGTACGTCTTCAAGGGGAGCGCGCTGATGTTAAAGCCGACAATTTCGTCGGTCTCCTGCAACATTTGCAGTTCGGCAATCCAAAGTGCCGTCTGCGCCACGGAGCAAGCAAAGTCGTTGATTTCGATGCCGTAGAATTGATTGATCGAAACTTTGACCGGATTGCTGATTTCGCCCATATAGCGGCCCGAATCCCAAATGACGCGGATAGCCTCGTTCTCCAAACGTCGTAACGACGTGTATGCCTCGGTCAGAAAGTTGCCCGAACCGCAAGCAGGGTCGAAAAACGTGAGCCCGGCCAGTTTGTTTTGAAAGGCTATGGCTCGCTCGCGCCGCGTTTTGCGCACCGAAACGGCCTTGATCGCGGCCCACTCGGCACGAAGGTCGTCGAGGAAGAGCGGATCGACGACTTTGTGTATGTTTTCTATCGACGTATAGTGCATGCCGCCCTGACGACGCGTGGCGGGATTGAGCGTCGATTCGAAAACGGCGCCGAATATGGTGGGCGAAATGGCCGACCAGTCGAAATCGTCGCTGGCTCGCTGCAAAATGAGCGTGCGAATTTCGTCGTCGATGCGCGGTATTTCGATGTCGCCCGAAAAGAGGCCGCCATTGACGTAGGGGAAGGCTGCAAGGTCTTCGTTCATGTAGGGGTCACGCTCTGCAACGGGCGTGTCGAGCACGCGAAACAGCTCAATCAACTTCGTGCGGAACTCCGAAACAGGATATTGCTCCATGTAGTCGTGGAACATGTTTTTCCGGCCAAAGACATCGGCGTCTTCGGCGTAAAGACAGAAGACGAGACGCACGCACAGTTTGTTCAATGACTTTTGAGTGTCGGGATTATCGGGAGCGGCGTATCGGTCGAGCAGTTTGTCGTAGATCACGCCCACGATTTCGCCGGCCTGCATGCTGACTTCGAGTTCCTTTTTGACGTGCTGCTGCCTCTTGTCGACGAGAAAGGCGAGGCGGTGGCTCTCCTTTTCGAGGTCGGCAAGGCGTATCACTTCGGGCGCCGCGTTGGGGAACTCCGTATCGTATACCTCGAAAGTGACAAAGTTGCAGACGACAATCCAGGACGGCTTCTGCGAGCGCGGCAACCCCTCCGCGTAGCGCCGCGCCTGCTGATAGGGCGTGAGCATCGCGCTGTCCGACTGCTTGGCCTTGGCCGAAAGGTCGATGTGTGCGCTTTTTTGCTCGATAAGCACTTGCGTGGGGCCAATGTAAGCGTCGATGTAGTCGGAACCGTGCTCTTTCATAAAGGGCTTGACCGACAATTCGAACTCTATGAGCGAGGTGGGCTGCGATTTTTCGAAGACGCTCTGCAAAAGGTCTATCCAGAATCGTTGCGTCTCGCTCTTTTCGTGGCCTTTGTCCGTCCAACGGGCAATAAAGTCGCGTATGGCCTTGCGGCGTTTGGGGTTGGCTTGCATAGTTCGTGCGGTTCAGGCGTTCAACAGCCTACAAAGATAAGCAATCGGGCTGCAAACGACAACTTTCATGGGAGACAATGCTCGGCAAGAGGCTTCGCATTCTGACAAACGCGGCGTAAGGAGAAACTTAGTCTGAGAAAGTTTGAAATTAGTCAGACTAAGTTTCAGCTCTTCTTACGCAACTGAAAAACAACGATTCGTCTCATCATCCACGACAGGCGGAATCCAAAGACATTACATACGCAAAAAGGCGGAGCGCCCCGACATGGGGCACTCCGCCTAATCCTTTGCGGCGTCC
>JAFLUW010000139.1 GCA_022508615.1 Prevotellaceae bacterium
TGCCCGCCTGGGCCTGACGCTTCGGGCGGCGTTCTGAATTGCGAACATCATTTAATCATATAAATGCTGGGGCCAACTTTCAATAATGAAAGTTGGCCCCTGACATTTGTTAAAAACAGTTACATCGTGAAGTCTGCCATTCTGCGTTTTCCAATCTTTTAATTAAGGTTGGGCTTTCTTGATCTTAACTCCAAAAAGCCATTGTGCAAGAATATCGCTTCTTCTGATTATGTAACTGACGAGAAGGCTTATAGCTACAATAATGAGGGTGACGACAGCTGAAATGGACAATTGAATGACGAACATATTTCCTTTGCTTAAAAACGGACCTAAAAATCTGAGATTGGGAATGAGGAAAAAATGAATCATATAAATATCCAATGTCCTGCGGCCGATGAATTGTAAATGTTTTCCGACTTTTGAAGCACTCATATATTGGGCTTTACCAAAGAAAATCATGATAACAGCCATTAAAGAGCAATATCGGACAACAATATCATGAACTACACGAAAAAGAAAAGGATATGCGGTCTTGAAAAAATCATTGTAACACAACAAAAGACAGCCAACCCAACCAACAATCATCAGCGTCGAAAAGACCGTGTTTTGCATCAGACTGAAAAAAAGTTCCCTATATCGCGAAACAAAAATGCCAAGAGTGAAAAATTGAAAATATTTCGTCAGATTCTCCCAATAGAGTAAATTCCAGAGAGTTAAATTACCCCCCCCCTTGTAGAAAGCGACGATAACGACTCCTGCAATGGAAAGCAGGACAAGCGCAACGAAGGTTATATTACAATTTATAAGGCGACTGATTAAAGAAAATATAAGGTAGCAGATATACATCTGGAATAATACGATGGTAAACCAATAGCCTCCGAATCCTGTTTTCAAAATGTTTTGAAAAGATCCTGTAGTTACCAACTGAAATATGGAAAGAAAGATAATGGTACAAAAAATTTGTGCCTGAACTTTCCTTTTCAAAATATCGATGACGCGCGACTTATTCCACCATTCAATCGTTCTATAGGAGAAAAAGCCGCTTACAAAAAAGAAAAGAGGCATTCTGAAAGTCAGGAAAGAGAAACTTAAAAAAGACTTATATCCTCCTATATCCATATTTGCAAGAACATGGGCGAGAACGACTATTATCATAGAAAATCCGCGCATCGCATCAACCCATTGCATGCGTTCCCTGCTGTTTGAAATCTGTGACATTTGATAAATTTGGTATGTTATGTAGAGGTTATTCTGCAAAAATAACCATAAATCCATAGTGTTACAAATAAAAAAGTGAATATCAGCACAGAAGAAGTACTGAAAACATTTTTCTTAGTGTAACCGATAAAAAATAGTCGGAAAAACGTATCTTTGCTTCGCAAGCGCCTTTCTGCATCTGTGCCGCTTTCCGGCATTGCCGGGACGCAGTCGGGCATCGCAGCCGGTTTCGGTCGAAAAACCGACTTTGCCAGAGCCGGGCGCACCAATGAAAAAACACTATCCGATACATGACGACACTCCCCCGCATGACAGCCGCCGAGGCAGCTGCGCTCATTGCGCACGGCTCTCTGCTGGCCGTGGGCGGCTTCGGCCCTGCCGGCAGCCCGAAGGCCATTACGCCTGCGCTGGCCGAGAAAGCCCGACGCGAGCACGAGGCCGGACGACCCTTTAAGATAGACATCGTGACGGGCGCCTCGATAGGTGCCTCGTGCGACGGCCTGCTTTCCGAGGTCGACGCCATCGACCGCCGCCTGCCTTTCTCGGTGAACAAATCGTTGCGCGAAGCGTTCAACTCGGGCCGCGTGCGTTACACCGACCTCAACCTCAGCGACAACGCCGGCCACCTGCGCCAAGGGCTGACGGGCAACATCGACTGGGGCATCATCGAAGCAGTGGCCATAGAGGAGTGCGGCGAAAAGCTGCGCATCTATCCCACAGCCGGCATCGGCATTGCGCCGACCATTTGCCGGCTGGCACGCCGCGGCATCCTGGTCGAGCTCAACGCCTGGCACTCGACGAACATGATAGGCCTGCACGACATCTATGAAATCGAAGATCCGTGGAAGCGGACACCCGTGCGCATCACGCATCCCACCGAACGCATCGGCCAAATCTACATCGAAGTGGAGCGGCGGCGCATAACCGGCGTGGTCGAGACGAATCTGCCCGACGAGTCGCGCACAATGACCGCGCCCACCGAGGCGCAGAAAAACATCGGCGCACACATGGCCGATTTTCTCGTGTGGAACATGCGCCGCGGCTATGTAGGCAGCGACCGACTCGTGTTGCAGAGTGGCGTGGGCAGCGCGGCCAACGCCGTGGTCGGCGCGCTGGGCGAAAGTCCCGATGTGCCCGACTTCTGCATCTACACCGAAGTTTTTCAGGAAGAGCCTTTGCGCCTCTTGCGTGAAGGACGCATCCGTCAGGCCTCGACCGGCGCGCTGACCATCTCGCCTGAGCAGCTGCGCGTGCTTATGGCCGAAATGGAACGCCACCGCGACCGGCTCGTGGTCCGGCCGAGCGAGATTTCGAACTGTCCCGAAATCATTGCCCGCCTGGGCATTTGCTCGCTCAACACTGCCATCGAAGTCGATCTATACGGTCACGTCAACTCCACCAAAATCTGCGGCACATACATGATGAACGGCGTGGGCGGATCGTGCGATTTTACGACGAGCGCCATGCTGGCGACGTTCACCTGCACGTCGACGACAAAGGAAGGCCGCGTGTCGAGCATTGTACCCTTCTGTTCGCACGTCGACCACACGGAGCACTACGTCGACGCCATTGCCACGGAATACGGCGTGGCCGACCTGCGTTCGCTTTCGGCCGTCGAGCGCGCCGAAGCCCTCATCGCCATCGCCCATCCCGACTATCGCCCTCTGTTGCGCGAATACATCGACCTTTCGCGTCCGCGCGGCGGACACACGCACCACGTGCTTTCGGCAGCTTTCGCCATGCACGACACATATCTGCGCAAGGGCGACATGCGGCTGACCGATTGGTCGGAATATATCCTCGACTGAGTGCCTGCGGGCGGCCGCCTAACGTTTTTCGGGTATTCCGGCCCTCAGCGCAACCGGTGCGCACACCTGTTGATAACCCTGTTGATAACTCAACTTGCAGGGAGTAATTCTGTGGATAAC
>JAFLUW010000014.1:0-10479 GCA_022508615.1 Prevotellaceae bacterium
TCTGAGTAAGTTTGAACTATCTCAGACTAAGTTCAAACTTACTCAGACTAAGTTTCGGCCCCGCAGGCGTGGGGCTGCGACGGGCGGGATTTTTGCGCTTTCGGCGGGCCGGAGATTTGCGGAACAGCGGATTTTTGCGACCTTTGCGGCTGCATATGGAAAACTACAGACCCCAAGGACTGAACCGTCGGCAAGTCGAGGAAAGCCGGCGCGCACACGGCGAAAACATCATCACGCCGCCCCGGCGCGAGTCGGCGTGGCTGCGCTTCGCGCGCAAGTTCGGCGAACCGCTCATCCTCATTCTGCTCGGCGCAGCCGCGTTGAGCGTGGGCATTGCGCTCTACGAATACATCGGACTGGCCAAAGGAGCAGAAGTATTTCTCGAACCGGCGGGCATTGTGGCGGCCATCGCGCTGGCCACGGGCCTCTCGTTCGCCCTCGAAGAGCGCGCCGAGCGCGAATTTGCCATACTCAACCGCGTGAACGACGACGAGCCGGTGAAAGTGGTGCGCGAGGGCACGCACACGCTCGTGGCGCGGCGCGAAGTGGTGGTGGGCGACCTCGTGGCGCTGGCTCAGGGCGACGAGATTCCGGCCGACGGGCGGCTTGTCGAGGCCGTGGAGCTGGCAGTGGACGAATCGAGCCTCACGGGCGAGCCGCTCTGCCGCAAGACGACCGACCCGGCGCACTTTGACCCCGAGGCGACCTATCCGTCGGACCGCGCCCTGCGCGGTACAAAGGTAATGGAGGGCCACGGACTGATGGAAGTGACCGCCGTGGGCGACGACACGGAGAACGGCCGCGTGCAGGTGGCCGCTACCATAGACAACGGCGTAGAGACGCCGCTCGACATTCAGCTCAAGCGGCTCGGCGGATACATATCGAAGTTCAGCTTCGCCATCGGCGCGCTTGTCGTGGCCGGACGCTTCGTTTCGTTCCACTTTTCGGCTCCCGGCGCCACGACAGCCGAGCTTACGGCCTACATGTTGCAGAGCGTGATGCTGGCCGTCACGCTCGTAGTGTGCTCTGTGCCCGAAGGATTGCCGATGGCCGTGACGATGAGTCTGGCTTTGTCCATGCGGCGCATGCTGCGCACGAACAACTTGGTGCGCAAGATGCACGCCTGCGAAACGATGGGGGCGACGACCGTGATTTGCACCGACAAAACGGGCACGCTCACGCAGAACCGCATGCGTGTGGTCGATACGCATTTTTTCAGCGCGGCAAGCGAGGAGGGCGACGGCACGGCACTACAAACTATCGTGGACGAAGGCATCGCCGTGAACACGACGGCGGCTCTCGACTTGGGCGGCGAGACGCCCGCAGCCTTGGGAAATCCGACTGAAGGGGCGCTGCTGCTCTGGCTGCACGAGCGGGGCGTCGACTACGAGGCGCTGCGTGCGAAAAGCCCGCGGACGGAGGAACTTCCCTTTTCGACTGAGCGGAAATACATGGCGACCGTCGTGCGTTCGGCCGCGTCGGGAGGCCGGCGCGTGCTCTATGTCAAGGGTGCGCCCGAGATAGTCATGGCGCTCTGCGACCCACTGCCCGAAGACGCCGGCCGACCCGACATTCCGGCTCTGCTTGCAGGCTACCAGGCCCGCGCTTTGCGCACGTTGGGCTTCGCATTTCGCTTGTTGGACGAGGAAGAAGCACCGTTGGCGGGCGGCGCCGTAGCCGCCGGAGGGCTTACGTTCTGCGGCATCGCGGCCATTGCCGACCCGGTGCGGGCCGAAGTGCCCGAAGCCGTGGCCGAATGCCGCCGGGCGGGCATCGACATCAAAATCGTCACGGGCGACACGGCGGGAACGGCCTCCGAAATCGGCCGGCAAATCGGTTTGCTGAAACCGGGCGAGGACACGGCGGGCCGAATCGTGACGGGGCCGGAATTTGCCGCCATCCCCGACAGCGAACTGCCCGGACGGGTGGAAGAAATCAAGATTATCTGCCGCGCAAGGCCCATGGACAAGAAACGGTTGGTGGAAGCGCTGCAAGCGGGCGGCCACGTCGTGGCCGTAACGGGCGACGGCACAAACGATGCGCCCGCCTTGAAAGCCGCACAAGTGGGATTGTCGATGGGCGACGGGACGAGCGTGGCCAAAGAAGCGAGCGACATTACGATTGTGGACAATTCGTTCGCCTCGATAGGGCGTGCCGTGATGTGGGGACGCTCGCTCTACCGAAATCTTCAGCGTTTCGTGCTGTTCCAGCTGACCGTGAACATCGTAGCCTGCCTCGTGGTGGCCGCGGGCGCCTTTATGGGCACGGAATCGCCGCTGACGGTGACGCAGATGCTGTGGGTGAACCTCGTGATGGACACTTTCGCAGCCACAGCGCTCTCGGCGCTGCCGCCGTCGGCCGACGTGATGCTCGACCGTCCGCGCAAGGAGAGCGATTTCATCATTTCGCCCGACATGCTGCGGCGCATGCTGCCGCAAGCCGCGGTTTTCTGCGCCCTGCTGCTGGGGCTTGTCCATGTACTGGGCCATGCCGACATACAAAGCGTGACCGACCTTTTCGCACTCCGCGCACTCGGCCCCGCCGACGGCCTCACGCCGCGCGAATTGACGCTGTTTTTCAACCTTTTCGTGCTCATGCAGCTCTGGAATCTGTTTAACGCCCGCGCTTTTATGACCCGGCAGCCTGCATGGGCCGGATTGGGCGCCGCGCCGGCCTTTACGGGTACGGTTCTCGTCATTCTGGCGGGACAAATCGCCATCGTCAGCCTCGGCGGCCGCATGTTCGGCGTCACGGCGCTGCCTTTCGGCGAATGGATAGTGCAGATAGCGATTACTTCGCCCGTGTTGTGGATTCCCGAGGCCGTCAAATTTCTGCGCAAAAGGCTGAAAGAAAGGCCAAACGCCGCGTCGTGAGCCGACAAGCCCGAATTGCCGACCCCGACGGCTCGACAATTCGGCGGGAATGCCTAACTTTGTGAGACTATTCGAGAACGAACAAACAATATACCTATTATTATATGGAACTCATTGAACAAATCGTGGCCCGCGCAAAGGCCGACCGCCAGCGCATCGTGTTGCCCGAAGGTACCGAGGAGCGAACACTCAAAGCGGCCAACCAAATTCTCACGGACGGCGTAGCCGACCTTATCTTAATCGGCAATCCGGCCGAAATAAACGAACTGGCCATAAAATGGGGCTTGGGAAACATCACGAAAGCCACCATCATCGACCCCGAAAACCACCCGAAAAAGGAACAATACGCCGAACTGCTCTACCAACTCAGACAAAAGAAGGGAATGACGCTCGAAGAAGCACGCAAAAAGGTGCTCGACCCGCTCTATCTGGGCTGTTTGATTATCAAGGCGGGCGATGCCGACGGCCAATTAGCCGGCGCGCGCAACACGACGGGCGATGTGCTCCGCCCCGCCCTGCAAATCATCAAGACGCAACCCGGCATCAGCTGCGTGAGCGGCGCCATGCTGATGCGCACCATTGCTCCCGAATGCGGAGAAAACGGCATTATCGTCATGGGCGACGTAGCCGTCACGCCGGTGCCCGATGCCGAACAGTTGGCCCAAATTACGGTCTGCACGGCCCAGACGGCGAAAGCCGTGGCGGGCATCGAGCCGCGCGTGGCCATGCTTTCGTTCTCGTCGAAGGGCAGCGCGCGCCACGAAGTGGTCGATAAGGTGACCGCAGCCCTTGCCCGCGTCAAGGAAATGGCTCCCGAGCTCTGCGTGGACGGCGAATTGCAGGCCGATGCCGCACTCGTTCCCTCGGTGGGCCAGAGCAAAGCGCCGGGAAGCCCCGTTGCCGGCCGGGCCAACGTGCTTGTGGTGCCCTGTCTCGAAGTGGGCAATATCGGATACAAACTTGTCGAGCGTTTGGGCCACGCTACGGCCGTCGGACCCATACTTCAAGGCATCGCGCGCCCCGTCAACGACCTCTCGCGCGGCTGCTCGATTGAAGACATCTATAAAATGGTGGCCATCACGGCCAATCAGGCTATCGCAGCCAAAGAAACTTCCCAACAGTAAACGCTTACGAAAATGAAAATCCTTGTCATCAACTGCGGCTCCTCGTCCATCAAATACAAACTCTACGAGATGGACACGAAAAGCGTGCTTGCCGCCGGCGGTATCGAGAAAATCGGCCTCGAAGGCTCGTTTCTGAAAACCAAAATCGACGGCGAAACGAAAATTATCGAGTCGCCCTGCCCCACACACACCGAAGGCATTCGCCTGATGTTCGATACGTTGCTCTCTCCCGCGATTGGCGCGATAAAAAGTCTCGACGAAATCGGCGCAGCGGGCCACCGCATCGTGGCCGGCGGGCGTTTTACGGAAAGTCGTGTGGTGAGCGACGAAATGTTAGAGGAATGGAAACACTATATGGGCCTCGCGCCGCTGCATTCCGAGGCGCATTTGAAAGGATACACGGCCGTGAAGCAAATGCTGCCCGAACTGCCGCAAGTATTCGTCTTCGACACGGCCTTTCATCAGACCATGCCGGCCGAAGCCTACATGTATGCCGTGCCATATAAGTATTACGAGCAACAAAACGTGCGCCGCTGGGGCGCGCACGGCACGAGTCACCGCTTCGTCACGGCTCGCGTGTGCGAATTTTTGGGCGTTAAGGCCGAAGATCAGCGCATCGTGACCTGCCACATCGGCAACGGCGCCAGCGTGTCGGCCG
Organism: Prevotellaceae bacterium; assembly: GCA_022508615.1. Lineage (GTDB taxonomy): Bacteria > Bacteroidota > Bacteroidia > Bacteroidales > Bacteroidaceae > Alloprevotella. The sequence goes on from JAFLUW010000014.1 coordinate 4,656, forward strand.
TCAACGGCGGCAAATGCGTCGATACATCGATGGGACTCACGCCTTTGGAAGGTTTGATGATGGGAACGCGCTCGGGCGACGTCGATCCGAGCGCCGTGCTGACCATTATGAAAGCCGAAGGCCTCGATGCCGACCAGATGAGCGACTTGCTGAACAAGCAAAGCGGCGTTTTGGGCATTTCGGGCGTATCGAGCGATATGCGCGAGGTCGATGCAGCCGCCCGCGAGGGCAATGAGCGCGCCGCACTGGCCCTGAAAATGTACAGTTACCGCATCAAGAAGTACATCGGCGCCTATGCTGCCGCCATGGGCGGTGTGGACACGATTGTCTTCACCGCCGGCGTGGGCGAACATCAGTGGGACATTCGTCAAGCGGCCGCCACGGGACTGGAATATATGGGCGTGGAACTCGATTTAGAGAAGAACCGCGCCAATTTCGGCGAGGAAGAAGTTATTTCCATGCCCGAAAGCCGCGTGAAGGTTGTGGTAGTTCCCACCGACGAGGAACTGCTCATCGCTACCGACACGCTCGCGCTCGTGAGCTGAGGTCTTTTAACTGCCATGCGGCGGTAAAGGCAAAGTCGGCGGCGATAAAGAAAGAAACAACCGCACACAACGAAAAGCGGAGCAGAGACCAAAAGGGTTTCTGCTCCGCTTTTTTGCAGTCTTCGGCCATACGCTCGCCGCCGTATGGCCGTCAGAAAATCAGCCGATGCGGACTTTGGCAATAAGTTTGCGCAACGGGCCGCTGCCGATGAGCGGCGCGTGAGCATCTTCGGGCATGCAGACGAGAAACTGTCCGGGACTCACGTCAACATAGGCTCCAGCGGGCTCGTCGTAGAGCGCAAAATCGGCTTTCGTGTCGAATGGCGCGAGACTCGCCGTGCGCAAGGCCGAAAGGGGCGTGATTCCGACGCGCTCGACGGCCGTAAGCGGAATATGTACGTCAATATAGGCGCGGTGCACCTCTAATTTTTGCTCGTGCGGAGGTATCATGACGGTCTCGGCTACGTTGACGAACAAGTTGTCGCCGTCTATTTCGACGCGACCCGCGGGAAGGGCCGCGAGGTCGTGCGTGCGCAGAAAGCGGAAGAGCGCCGGGAAGAGCGAATGCAGGCCTTCGTAGGCTCGGGCGTCGGAAAGTTGTGCGAGTATCATGGTCGTGAGGTGCTTAGTGCGCGACGCGGTTTACTTCTCCGCCTCGCGGGCGGCCAATTCTTCGAGCATCTGCCAGCATTCGAGCAATCCGCGCGGCACGTGGAAACAACCTTTCCACTTTCCGCCTTTGAGCGGCAGCAACACCTCGCCGCGGCGGTCGAGATAGCCGAACCATTCGGGGTGCTCGGCGTCGGCGAAGTGCGACCACGCGTAGTCGTGCACGCGTTCGAACCATTCGAGACACTCCTGCCGCCCCGTGAGTTGATAGCCCTTAATCATCGTGATGAGCGTCTCGATATGCACCCACCAAAGCTTCTGATCCCACTCCAATTGCTGCGGCGGGCAGCCCTTGCGGTCCATAAAGTAGAAGATGCCGCCGTATTGTTTGTCCCAACCGTATTCCGCTTCTTTCAGCGCGATGTCGGCGGCGCGCTCGACAAGGTCCTGACGGCCCAGACGCCGACCCAAGTTCATGATGAACCACATGGCCTCGATGGCATGTCCGGGATTGAGCAGCCGGCCGTCGAAGCTGTCGGAAAGCGTGCCGTCCGTGTTCAGGTGTTCGACCACCAAACCGAGCTCGGGGCGGTAGAAGACGTCCATCACTTCGTGCACGCACTCGTCGATAGTGCGCCGCAGGAAATCTTCGGGCAGCAAGTCTTCGATTTCGAGCGCTACGTTGCAAAGTATCATGGGCAGCGCGAAACTTTTCAGCTGACGGCTGCCCGACGACGCCTTGTTCCAGCGGCCTTTCGGGTTATCGCGGCGCGCGAGCACGATGTCGAACGTGCGGCGCGCGATGTCGGCGTACTCCTGATTGCCCGTAGCGCGGGCCAGCGCGCCGAAAGCGATGACGGCGAACGTGTAGGAAAAGATATTGTACGGCTCGACGAGCGGCCGGCCCGTGCGGTCGAGCGCGAAGTACCAGTTGAGCTGTCCGTCGTGGCCGAAGCGTTTCAGGAACTCGGCGCCCTGCACGGCGCAGTCCAGCCAATCCTGCCGCCGCTCCACGCGATTGCAGAGCGTGGCGAACATCCACACCTCGCGGCCTTGCAGCCAGACGAATTTGTCGGTATCGAAGACGCGGCCCTCGCGGTCGAGACACGTGAAGTAGCCGCCGTGCTCCTTGTCCTGCGAGCGTTCGAGCCAGAAGGGCACGACGCGGTCGAGCAGCTCGGAGCGATAGCGGGCGGCGAGTCGTTTGAAATCTGCCATGGAATATGAAGTTTTTCGTGTTACGCTGATGACGGCAGCAAAGATAACGCTTTTTTCGCCAAACTGCGGCGCAGCAGAACGCCCTTCGGACGGAGCGAAAACTTACTCAGACTAAGTTCGAACTTACTCAGACTTAATTCAAACTTACTCAGACTAAGTTTCAACTTACTCAAACTTGTTCAGAACCTGCGCCGCGCGCTGGCCGGCAGCCGGCCGGAAAAACCCGCACAAGGCTGCGCCGCAGCCCCGGAAGCGCAGCTGCCGGCAGCTTTCCGCCCCGCCGCAGCGGCGACAAGGGGCGAATCGGCAGAAAGTGACAGAAAGTCTTGACCGTCACGCCGGAAATCAGTAAATTTGCGCTGTCGGGCCAACCCGTTTCAGGCCCGCACGACAATCTCCGCACGCATGGCACGTCACTTCACGCTCAATCTCCGCGGCCGGCTCGTGAGTCTCGACCGTCCGATGGTGATGGGCATACTCAATCTCACGCCCGACTCTTTCTATGCCGCCAGCCGGCAGCAGACGGAGGACGAGATACGCCGCCGCGTGCGCCGCATGACGACCGAAGGCGCCGACATCATCGACGTGGGCGCCTGCTCGTCGCGCCCCGGTGCGGAGAGCGGGGACGGAGGCGAGGAGCTGCAGCGGCTCGGACGCGGACTGCGCATCGTGCGCGAGGAGGCGCCGCGCGCTGTCGTTTCGGTCGACACGTGGCGCGCCGACGTAGCGCGCATGGCCGTGGAGGAAGCGGGCGCCGACATGGTGAACGACATCTCGGGCGGCACGCTCGACGACGCAATGTTCGCGACCGTGGCCCGCATGGGCGTGCCCTACGTGCTGACACACATGCGCGGCACGCCGCAGACCATGCAAACGGTGGCCGTCTACGACGACGTGGCGCGCGACGTGCTCCTCTTCCTGCAAGAGCGCATCGACTGCCTGCACGAATTGGGCGTGTGCGACATCATCGCCGACCCGGGCTTCGGCTTCGCCAAGACGCTCGGGCACAACTATGCGCTCATGGCCCGGCTGGCCGACTTTACCGCGCTCGACGCCCCGCTGCTCGTGGGCGTGTCGCGCAAATCGATGATTTACCGCCTGCTCGGCACCACTCCCGAAGCCGCACTCAACGGCACCACGGCCCTCCACATGGCCGCCCTTGCAGCCGGGGCGCACATACTCCGCGTACACGACGTGCGCGAAGCCGTCGAATGCGTGCGCATCCACGCCGAAATCCGGAAACACAGCAACTGAACCCGCCCGCAGGCCCCGACCGCGGCGCAACAGGCACATAGCCGACACCGAATGATAAGTTTCGAACTCAAAGACTTCGTAGACATCGTGCTCGTGGCACTGATGCTCTACTATATCTACCGGCTGATGAAACAGTCGTCGAGCGCCAACATCTTTTCGGGCATCCTCGTCTTTCTGTTCGTGTGGATTCTCTTTTCGCAGATACTCGAAATGCGTCTCATGGGCGGCATTCTCGACCGGCTGGTCAACATGGGCGCCCTAGCCCTGATCATTCTCTTCCAGGAGGAGATACGCCACTTCTTCCAGACCATCGGAAGCCGCGGACGCATCGGCGCCGTGGCGCGACTCTTCGGCGGACGGCGGAACACCGGCGAAACCCGCCGCGAGGACATCATGCCGCTCGTATTGGCCTGCAACAACATGAGCCGGCAGAAGATAGGCGCACTCATCGTCATCGAACGCAGCGTGCATCTGGGCGACGTCATCGCCTCGGGCGACGCCATCAACGCCAACATCACGCAACGGCTCATCGAAAACATCTTTTTCAAAAACTCGCCCCTGCACGACGGCGCTATGGTCATCAGCCACAAACGCATACGCGCCGCAGGCTGCATCCTGCCCGTTTCGCACGACGCGGAAATCCCCAAAGCTTACGGCTTGCGCCATCGTGCCGCCCTCGGCATCTCGCAAAAGAGCGACTGTCTGGCCATCGTCGTCTCCGAAGAAACCGGCCACATCACGCTGGCCTTCGAAGGAACGTTCGTACCGAACGTTTCGGCCGAAACACTCGAAACCCGCCTCACAGAAGTCATGTGAGGCCACATCCGCAACCCTATGAATTTCGAAACACTCTGCGAAAAACGCCGCTCCGTCAGGGCCTACGCCCCGACATCCGTAGAAAACGAGAAAATCGACTACATTCTGCGCTGTACGGCCCTTGCTCCCTCGGCCGTCAATCGACAGCCGTGGCGCTTTCACGTCGTCACGGATCCGGAACGGCTCAGCCGGCTGGCCGAAGCCTACGACCGCCCGTGGTTTGCCACGGCACCCTGCGTCATTGCGGCCGTCGGGCTGCACGAAGCGGCCTGGCACCGCCCCTCCGACGGCAAAGACCACACGGACATCGACCTTGCCATCGCCACGGAGCACCTTTGTCTGGCCGCAGCCGAGCAAGGCTTGGGCACTTGCTGGGTTTGCAACTTCGATGCGCCCCTCGTGACCCGCTTGTTGGGACTTGCGGCGGGCGAAGAGCCCGTAGCGCTCATCCCGATAGGCTATCCGACCGACCAACCGGCCGAAAAGACACGCAAGGCGGTCGAGGAAATTGCCGTATACGACTGATTTTTCACCTTATCTTCCTCCAAGTCTATGCTAAGAAAGATACGAATCGCACTTGCCGCGCTCTTTTTCTGCGGAATAACATGGCTGTTGCTCGACTGCACGGGAACGGCGGCCGCCTATTTGAGCTGGATGGCCCGAATGCAGTTTCTGCCGGCCGTGCTGGCCGTGAACGCGGCCGTTGTGGCCGCCCTTGTCGTCCTGACGCTCGTCATGGGGCGCATTTACTGCTCGATAATTTGCCCGCTCGGCGTGATGCAGGACATCATCTCGCACACGGCAGGCCGTTTCCGCAAGAACCGCTTCCGCTACAGCCTGGCCCGAAACGTTTTGCGCCTCGCCGTGCTGTTTGTCTTTGTCCTGCTGCTCGCCGTCGGGCTGACGCAAATCGCTTTACTCGTGGCGCCCTACTCGGCATACGGCCGAATCGCCGCCGGCCTGCTGTCGCCTATATATAATATGGGGAACAATCTGCTCGCCGCGGCGGCCGAACATTTTAATTCCTATGCAGCGTATCGTGTCGAGGTCTATATGCGCAGCATCGCCGTGCTCGCCACGGCTGTCGCCACGCTGCTCGTCACCGGCGTGCTGGCATGGCGCAGCGGACGCACGTATTGCAACACTATCTGCCCGGTAGGCACGATTCTCGGCTTCTTCGCCCGTTTTTCGCTGCTGCGGCCGGTCATCGACACGGCGAAATGCAACGGTTGCGGCCTCTGCGCGCGAAATTGCAAGGCATCGTGCATCGACGCACAAGCCCACAGCATCGACATGAGCCGCTGCGTGGTCTGCGGAAACTGCATCGGGAAGTGCCGGCAAAGCGCTATTTCCTACGCTCTCCGCACAAAGTGCGCGCAACG
>JAFLUW010000014.1:10579-26797 GCA_022508615.1 Prevotellaceae bacterium
CAGCTGTGTGTGCAAAACTGTCCCAACGCCGTGCTCCGCCCCTCGGGCGATTGGGAGCATTTACTCCAACCCGTTATGGAATACGAGCGCGGCTATTGCCGCCCGGAGTGCACCCGTTGCAGCGAAGTCTGCCCTACGGGCGCCATACGCCTCATCGACCGCGCGGAAAAGAGCAGCGTGCAAATCGGTCACGCCGTTTGGGTGAAAAAGAACTGCGTTGTGCTGACCGACGGCGTGAAATGCGGCAACTGCGCGCGACATTGTCCCGCCGGAGCCATCACGATGGTGCCGCTCGAAGCCGATGATTCCGAATCGCGCTGCGTTCCGCACGTCGACACGGAACGTTGTCTCGGCTGCGGCGCTTGCGAAAATTTGTGTCCCGCCCGTCCCTTCTCCGCCATCTATGTGGAAGGACACGAGACACATCGCGAAATTTAACTTATACAGACGCACTCATGACGCAGAAAAACTTATCGCGCCGCGACTTTCTCAAACGGCTCGGCATCGGCTCGGCCGCCGTCGGCGCAGCGCTTTCCGGATGTACGGGCAGCGACGAAAAACAGCAGGCCCGCCGCCTGCCGCCCACAGGCAAGATGACCTATCGCACCACGCCCACGACGGGCGACCGCGTCAGCCTGCTCGGCTACGGCTGCATGCGCTGGCCGACCCGCCCCGTGGGCAAAGAGGAGGACAACAAGGACGAAATCGACCAGGAACAGGTAAACCGCCTCGTCGACTACGCCATCGAGCACGGCGTGAACTACTTCGACACGTCGCCCGCCTACTGTCAGGGCCGCTCCGAGGCGGCCACGGGCATCGCGCTGGCCCGTCACCCCCGCGACTCCTACTATATTGCCACGAAACTCTCGAACTTCGCGCCCGCAACGTGGAGCCGCGAGGCCGGCATACACATGTTCCGCGAATCGCTGCGCCTGTTGCAGACCGACTACATCGACTACCTGCTGCTCCACGCCATCGGCATGACGGCACAAGACGCCGAAGGCAACGAACTCAGCGGCATGGAGGCATTCGAAGCCCGATACATGAAAAACGGCCTGCTCGACTTTCTCCTTGCTGAGCGCGAGGCGGGCCGCATCCGCAATCTCGGCTTCTCCTACCACGGCGACATCGAAGTGTTCGACCGTTTGCTCGCCGAACACGACCGTTACCGCTGGGACTTCGTGCAAATCCAGCTGAACTACGTGGACTGGAAATACGCCAAAGAGATTAACCCGCGCAACACGAGCGGCGAGTATCTCTACGGCGAGTTGCAGAAGCGCGGCATTCCCGCCGTCATCATGGAACCGCTGCTGGGCGGCCGCCTGGCCCGCGTGCCCGAAGTCGTCGTGCCGCGCATGAAGGCCCTTCGTCCCGACGACAGCGTCGCCGCATGGGCTTTCCGCTACGCCGGCACGCCCGAAGGCGTGCTGACCGTGCTGAGCGGCATGACTTACATGGAACATTTGCAGGACAACCTGCTCTCCTACTCTCCGCTCGAGCCGTGCACGCCAGAAGAGCTCGATATGCTGGCCGACGTGGCGCAGATTTTCGTCGACAACCAGTTCATCCCCTGCACGCGCTGCCAATATTGCATGCCCTGCCCCTACGGAGTGGACATTCCCTCCATCTTTGCCCACTACAACCGCTGCATCGACGAGGGCTACTACAAGCATACGTCGCGCGATGCCGACTATGTACGCGCCCGCCGCGCCTATCTCGTGGGCTACGACCGCTCGGTGCCGCGGCTGCGTCAGGCCTCCCACTGCATCGGCTGCGGCCAGTGCGTGCCCCATTGCCCTCAGCGCATCAACATCCCCTCCGAAATGACCCGCATCGACAATTATGTCGAAAAACTGAAGCAAAACCTCGACTTTTAGGCAGCCTTGCAGAAAGAAGGCCCGGCCGTGTGCCGAACCGGCCCGCCGAAAACCGCACACGGCCCCGCTTCGCCCGCCGGCCTTGCGGCCGAGGCTCAACCAAGTCGGCGTCAGTTGAAACTATCTCTGAGTAAGTTCGAACTTAGTCTGAGTAAGTTGAAACTATCTCAGACTAAGTTTTCACTATCTCAGCGATACGTTCGCGCAAAGCCGCAACGCCCGGACAAAACACCGAAGAACACCACCCTGAGCACCACCCGCCGCACGATGACAGCTTACCCCCCGAAACCATCGCCCGCCGAGGCCGAAACGATCGCCGCACTGGCCCGCCTGCTTCGCGAAGAAGGCCTCGCGCTGGCCGTCCGCACCGCCGCAGGCCAAACATTGCACCTGCATGGCCGCGGCGTGTCCGACCTTCGCCGCCTGACGGCCGACCCGACCGCGCCGCTGCGGGGCGCAACCGTGGCCGACAAGGTCGTAGGCAAGGGTGCCGCCGCCCTCATGGCCGCCGGCGGCGTCCGGGCGCTCCATGCCGCCGTCATCAGCCGACCCGCGCTCGAACTGCTCGGGCGCGAAGGCGTAGCCGTGGCCTGCGATGCGACAGTCCCCCACATCATCCGCCGCGACGGCCGCGGTGTCTGCCCCGTCGAAGCAGCCTGCGCCGGCACAGACGACGTAGCCGGCTGCCTTGCGGCCATCGACCGTTTCTTCGCCCGCATGGCAGGCGGCGACGGCGCGCACCGACATCCCGACACACCATGACACACCTGCTTATCTCCCTGCTGCTCGCCGCGGGCGCCCTGCCATCCGACACAGCCCGCGTGAGCGAAACCGTCATCACCGCCACACGCGCACCGATGAGCGGCGACGGAGGCACACTCTCCACGGTCAGCGTCGTCAGCCGCGAGAAACTCGAAGTAAGCCGCAACCCATCAGCGCTGAGCACGCTCACGGCGTGCATTCCCGGCTTCTTTCTCACGCAGCGCGGCATGTTGGGCTACGGCGTCTCGGGCGGAAGCGCCGGCGCCATGACGTTGCGCGGCCAAAGCGTGCTGGTGCTCATCGACGGGCAGCCGCAATATCAGGGCATCATGGGCCATCCCATCCCCGACGCCTGCTTAGCCGACATGGCCGAGCGCATAGAAGTGGCACGCGGCCCGCAATCCGTGCTCTACGGCTCGGGCGCCATGGGCGGCGTGGTCAATATCATCACGCGCAGGCCGCCCGACGGCCCTTTCGGCCCGCACGCCGGAACCGTCGGCGGCACACTGGGCGCCAATCCGGCCGAAACCGCAGCCCGGAGGCCGTCGGACTGCATTTCGCGCACACACGCCGGCCTCGGCGCAGGCTCGTATGCCACTCTGTTAAGCGACATTTGCCAACAAGTCCGCATCCGCGATTTCAGCGCCACGGCCACGGCCTCCTACAACCGCACCCGCGGACACCGGCCCAACGAACCGTTCAGCCAGGCCGCAGGCGGGCTGAAACTCGGCTACGACTTTTCGCCCCGGTGGACGCTCAGCAGCGAAACGCAGTTCACACAATTCTTCACAGCCAATCCCGGCCCCGCCGATGCCCCGATTGTCGACAGCGACCAGCGTGTCACGCGGCTGACAGCGGCCCTCAGACTCGGCCATCGCTACCGCCGCGCCGAGGGAGCCCTGCAAATACACTACGCCAAGGGCAGAAACAAAGTGGACGACGGACATACGGCCGGCGCACCGCCGCGCAATTACGAATTCAACTCAGCCGACGACCTGCTGGGGCTTTCCGTCTACGAATCGCTCAGCCTTGCGCCCGGCCAAACGGCCACCGTCGGCGCGGACTACTTCGTTTTCGGCGGCCAACAGTGGAATCGCATGCTCGCCGACGGCACAAAACAGAGCGAAAAGGACTACCACCGCCGGCAAATTGCCGGATATGCCGACCTTCGTCAGCACATCGCGCAACTATTGACGCTCGAAGCCGGCGTTCGTGCCGACCATCATTCGACAGCCGGCACGGCGTGGACCGCACAGGGCGGCGCCATTTTCCAGCTGCCCGCCGAAGCGATACTGAAAGCCTCCGTCAGCCAGGGATTCCGCTTCCCATCGCTGCGCGAACTCTATACGATGTCGCCGGCAAACCCCGACTTGCGCGAAGAACGCAGTATGAACTACGAACTGGCCTACCGGCAGAGACTTGCAGGCGGAAAGTTGGAAATCGGCGCGAATCTCTATTATCTCGACGCCGACAATCTCATCCAAACGGCCATAATCGATGGCCGGCCGCGCTTTGTCAATTCGGGAACCGTCTACAACACGGGACTCGAACTCGAAGCCGCGCTCGCAGCCGGCCGATACTGGACCGTTTCGGCCAACTACGGCTTCACGCATATGGCCCATCCGCTTACAGCCACGCCCCGCCACAAAGTTTGTGCGGACATCGGCTTCCGAAAAGGGGCCTGGCAGCTGAACACCGGCTTGCAATACGTGCACGGCCTCTACACTTCGGCCACGACGACCGAGAATTTCCTCCTTTGGGACGCCCGCGCCGCTTTCCGTCCCTGTCGCGTCGTCACGCTTTGGGCCAAAGGCGAAAATCTGCTGGCCCAGGCTTACGAAATCAACGCCGGCTTCCCCATGCCCCGCGCCACGGTGACGGCAGGTCTGAGTCTCGACTTCTGAACCTGCATCCGGTTTGCCCGGCAAATCTGCAAGTATCCATAAACAACCGATAACAAAAAACGAACTCCCATGACCCACTCCGAAACACTCCGGCCCACGCTGCTCGAAAGCCGCGCGTGGCTGCTCGCCCTGATTTTCGTGGCCGGAAACATCGCCTTGCCGCAAATTTGCCACCTCGTGCCGCAAGGAGGCCTGCGCTGGCTGCCCATTTACTTCTTCACGCTCATCGCAGCCTTTCGTTACGGCCGCGCCGTAGGCCTCGTCACGGCCCTTGCCTCGCCTTTGCTCAACGCATGGCTTTTTCACATGCCTCCGGCAGAGGCTTTGCCCGCAATACTGCTGAAAAGCACGCTCCTTGCGCTCGCCGCAAGCTATTTTTCCGCCCGTCGCGGCCTCGCGCTGCCCGTGGCGCTCGTGCTGACAGTGGCTTCCTACCAACTCTTGGGCGGTTGCGCCGAAATGCTGCTCACCCGTTCGCTCACGGCGCCGCTCCACGACCTCACGACGGGCCTGCCCGGCCTGTTGCTGCAAATTTTCGGCGGCTGGGCCTTGCTGCGCTGCCTGCAATCTCCCCGCAACGAACACAAAAATTCCTGAATCGACATGACATCACTGCTTTTCATCGGAGGACTCGGCATGCCCGAAGTCGTTTTCATCGCCTTTCTCGTCCTGCTGCTTTTCGGCGGCAAGAAAATTCCCGAACTCATGAAAGGTCTGGGCCGGGGCGTGCGCTCATTCAAGGACGGCATGAACGGGCTCGACGACAAGGAGAACGAAACGCCCCGCGACGGAAAAAAAACCGGCGACAAGGCCTGAGCGCCGGCCGCCGACAGCCCTGCCGCAGCCTGACATGAGCGAGGGACAGACCTTTTGGGAGCATCTCGACGCGCTGCGCGGCGTTTTGCTGCGTTGCGTCGCGGCGCTCGTCGTGTTTACGGTGGCGGCGTTCTGCTTTAAGGAAACGTTGTTCAGCATTGTGCTGGCGCCGAGCCACGACAGTTTCGTGCTCTACCGGCTATTTGAAAAGTTCGGCGGCGCCGGCGATTTCCACGTCGCGCTTATTAATACAGGACTGGCGCGCCAGTTCATCTTGCACGTCGAGGCAGCCTTCTGCGCCGGCGTCGTGCTTACTTCCCCCTATCTGCTCTACGAATTGTTCCGCTTCGTACTGCCAGCGCTCTACGATGCCGAGCGACGCTGCCTGACAAGCGTCGTGGCGGGCGGCTATATCATGTTCCTGCTGGGCGCTGTGCTGGCGTATTTCCTGATTTTTCCCCTGACGTTCCGCTTTCTGGGCACATACAGCGTGAGCGCCGAAGTGGGCAACCTCATTACGCTCGACTCTTACGTCTCGACACTGCTCACGCTCTGTCTTTGCATGGGCCTGGCCTTCGAGCTGCCGCTCTTATGCTGGGCAGCGGCGCGGCTGGGCCTGCTCTCGGCGGCCATGATGCGGCGCTGGCGGCGCCATGCGCTGGTGGGCATTTTCTTCGTGGCGGCCGTCATCACGCCCACCAGCGATGTGTTCACGCTCTGTCTCACGGCACTGCCCGTATTGTTGCTCTACGAAGCCGGCATCCTCGTGGCGGCGCGCACGCAGCGCCGGCCGTAGCTTCCGGCGCAAACGAACGAAGCCCTGCAAACACGATGTCTGCAGGGCTTCTTGCGAGCCGAAAGCCGGACTCGAACCGGCGACCTATTCATTACGAATGAATTGCTCTACCAACTGAGCTATTTCGGCGATTGCGGTGCAAAAGTAGGCATTCCGCGCGAAACGGCCAAACAAAGCGGCGAAAAATCGCGTACAGCCGTGACAAGCCCGCCGCAAGGCCGCCGGAAAACGCCTTTCCCGCGACCCTGATAATCAATGCCTCCGCGATAGTTTCAACTTAGTCTGAGATAGTTCGAACTTACTCAGACTAAGTTGAAACTATCTCAGACTAAGTTTTCACTAACACGGACTAAATTCTCCCGCCCTCGCGGCCCGCCAATCGTTTGTCGGGAAAAAATCGAAAAAAATCGGCCCGCGCGCGTTACAAACCGCCCGCCTTTGCGTTATATCCATAGAGACGCACCCATGGAACACGAAGAAAACGCCCCGCAAGAACCCGTGCTGTCCGCTTTCGAGCGGCTGCGCCGCCGCTTGCGCCGCATGGCCGGCACGCTGACGGGCGACGCCGACGCGGCCGACGACGTGTTGCAAGACGCATTCTGCCGCATTTGGACGCGACGCCGACAAATCGCCTCGGAGGCCGAGGCTGCGGCGCTCCTCACGGTCGTCGTGCGCCGTTTGGGCCTCGACGCGCTGCGCCGACGGAGGCGTTTTCCCACCGAAAGCCTCGATGCCGGCGGGCCAGCGGCCGAAAGCCTCGGCCAAAGCCCTGCCCACGCCGCGCACGAGGCCGAAGACGAGCGCGAAGCGTTGTTCCGTCGCATCGCCGCGCTCATCGACGAGCGCCTTTCGCCCACAGCGGCCGAAGTGTTGCGCAGTCACGACTTCCGCGGCGAGCCTTACGCCGAAATCGCCGCCCGCCTCGGCCTCGCCGAAACGGCCGTGCGCATGCATCTCTCGCGGGCACGACGAACTATCCGCGACCTCTACCGAAAAGAACAAGACCTATTATGACCGTTCCCCCACCTTTCAACTGCCATGCGGACGAAACAAGCCGCTCGAAAGGCGAAACAAACCGCTCGAAGACCGAAACGCCCCGCTCGTCGGCCGAAGCGCGATACCGAATCCTTGCGCAGCGGTATTTTGCGGCCGAAACTTCTGCCGAAGACGAAGCGCGGCTCGCCCGATTCCTCGCTACGCGCGAGGGGCAGGCCGCCTGTTTCGACGAAGTGCGCGCCGCGATGAGTTTCGCGGCCGTAGGCCGGCAGTTGGCGCGCCGCGACCTAAACCCGAAGGCCGGCGGCAGCCGTTTGCGCCGCACAAGGCTTCGGTCGGCAGCCGCAGCAGCGGCCGCAGTCGCGGCTTGCGGGCTGCTCATCTGGGCCGGGCGGAGCGTTAGTCCGGCCGAAATCGACGCAGAAGCCTGCGTGGCCTATGTGGGCGGCCGAAAAGTGACCGACCGCGAGGCCGTGGTGCAACAAATGCGCCGTTCAATGGCCCGCGTGGCCGGACACGAGCCCGCACCGGGCGTCGAGGAGCAACTCGGCGCGATGTTCGCCCTCGATTGACCCGAAAATTTTTCCGCAACGCCATGAAACGAACCGTTTTTCTCCTGCTATTCTTCCTCTTTGCGCTGCTTACGGCCGCTGCACAGGCGGGACTTGCCGTCAATGCCTTCTTCGACGGCCGCTATCGGCAACGCAGCGACGCCGTCGAGGTGCTTATTCGCAACAAACGCCTCGATCGCGTCACGCTGCAAGTGTTTCGCAGCCTCACCGTGCCCGGCGAAGGAGCCGAAGGCCGGGCCATCGAGGCCGCAGTGCTGGCCGACGCGGCACTTGCCGCCGAAAAAGAGACCGGACATCGCGCCGGGCGGCTCTACTACGGCTTCTTCCGCCTGCCGCCTGCCGGAAAGAAGGGCGCATCGCGCTTCATCTTTTTCCGAAACGACGCCCTGCGGCCGGGAAGTCCGCCTTCGCTCACCCTTATCTATATGGAAAGCGCGGCAAGCATGGAAGATATGCGCCGAACCTTCGCCCGTTAGTCCGCAAGACAAGAAAAACGCCGCATCGAACCAGACAAAATTCTTTTATACCCCTTATATTATGCCATTCTCCGCAATCATTACGAAAAAAGTCTGTCTGCTGTTCCTCTTTTCGGCCGTTATCGGCCCGCCGGCCGCAGCAAGCAGCCGCTTGACGGCCGCAGCGGGCGACACCGTCGCGGCAAGTCCGTCCGCAACGGCCGGCGACGAGGCCGAAGTCTACGAAAGAGCCGACCGATGGTCGTTCGAGCTGCCCTTTTCGAGCGCAAAGAGCGAGCCATTCCGCTTCCGAATCTTCCCACAAAGGAGAAACAGCGGCCCGCGCCGCTACAAGTCGCGCATGAGCGGGCTGCAATTCGGCTTCGTAAAGGGCTTCGGCGCCCCGGAGGCGGACATCGACATGAGTGCGTCGTGCGAAATCGGCATACAATTCTTCACTTTGAAAAAGTATCTCTCGGCAAGTCGCCGCCACAGCCTCGGTCTGGGCTTCGGAATGGGCTGGCGCAACTTTCGCATGACGGGAAGGCGGCGCTTTGTAAAAGATGCGGCCGGCTCGCTCGTCACGGCGGCCTACCCGGAGGGCGCCGACGCGCAATTCTCGCGCATCAAGACGTTCAGTCTCGACTTTCCGCTGCGCTATGTCTTTTGCGTGAGCCGCCAAGTCTCGCTCTCGGCCGCCGCAATCCTGAAAATCAACACCTATGGCAGCGTAAAGACGCGCTACACGCTCGACGGGCGCAAGCGACGCGACCTCGACCGGCACATACGCCAGCGGCCGGCCACTTTGGACTTTCAGGCCGAAGCGGCATGGCGGCGATTGGGCGTGTATGTCCAGTATAGTCCCTGCCGGGTGGTGCACAAGGAGTTCGGGCCGGCGCTTACGCCGCTCTCGGCGGGCGTCAGGCTGCATTGGTAGGGCCTCGACAAAGGTTTTCGGCCGAACAGAAAATCAGCAATTTGCGTTCGCCCGAACTTACTCAGACTAAGTTTTCACTATCGCGGACTTCGCGAAAACTATGCCCGCATTTCGGACGAAAAGCGTAACTTTGCAGCACACCCAACCTACAAAAACTACCCATGCCCAAGAGCGACAGCATCGTTATCATACCCACCTACAACGAACGCGAGAACATCGAGAACATCGTCCGCGCCGTGCTGGGACTCGACAAAGACTTTCACGTGCTTATCGTCGACGACGGCAGCCCCGACGGGACGGCCGGCATCGTGCGCAGCCTCATGGCCGAAACGTTCGCCGGCCGGCTGCACCTCATCGAGCGCAGCGGCAAACTCGGACTGGGCACGGCCTACATCGCCGGCTTCCGCTGGAGCTTGGCGCAGGGCTACGACTACATTTTCGAGATGGACGCCGATTTCAGCCACGCGCCGGCCGACCTGCCCCGGCTCTACGCAGCCTGCAAAGAGCGCGGGGCCGACCTTGCCGTGGGCAGCCGCTACGTTTCGGGCGTGAACGTCGTGAACTGGCCCATGGGGCGCGTGCTGATGAGCTATTTCGCCTCGAAATACGTGCGTCTCGTCACCGGAATGCGCGTGCACGACGCGACAGCCGGCTTCAAGTGCTACACGCGCCGCGTGCTCGAAGCCATAGACCTCGACCGCGTGCGCTTCAAGGGCTATGCCTTCCAGATTGAAATGAAATTCACGGCCTATTGCCTCGGTTTCCGCATCGAAGAGGTGCCCATCGTCTTCGTCAACCGCCAACAGGGCACCAGTAAGATGAGCGGCGGCATCTTCGGCGAAGCTCTCTTCGGCGTAGTGCGCCTGCGCATAGCCGCCTTGGCCGGAAAAATCAAACGAAATGCATAAACGCACCTTCATCAGCAACGCTACGCTCGTCAACGACGGACGCAGTTTCCGCGGCGGGCTCGTCATCGAAGACGACCGCATAGAAGAAGTGCTCGCCGAGGGCGAAACGCCCGCCATACCGGCCGAAAACTTCGTCGACGCCACGGGCGCATGGCTTTTGCCGGGCGTCATCGACACGCACGTCCACTTTCGCGACCCCGGACTCACGCACAAGGCCGACTTCGAGAGCGAAAGCCGCGCCGCAGCGGCCGGCGGCGTGACCAGCGTCTTCGATATGCCCAACTGCGTCCCGCAAACGGTGAGCCGGGAGCGGCTTGCGGAGAAATTGGCCATCGCTGCCGAGAAAAGTCATGTGAACTATGCCTTTTATATCGGGGCTACGACCGACAATTTGCACGAACTGCGCCACTTCGACGTGCGCAAAGCGGCCGGCATCAAGCTTTTCATGGGCGCATCGACCGGCAACATGCTCGTCGGCGACGACAACGTGCTCCGACAAATCTTCTGCGAGGCGCGAGTACCCGTTGTGGCGCACTGCGAAGACAGCAAACGCATCGCCGAACGCATGGAGCAGATACGAAGCGCGCACGGCGACGACGCACCCGTGGCTCTGCACAGCGAAGCCCGCGACGCCGAGGCCTGCTATCGTTCTACGGAGAAAGCCGTGGCCTTGGCGCGCGAAACGGGCGCCCGTCTGCACGTGGCGCATCTGTCCACGCGGCGCGAACTCGCCCTGTTCGGCAAAAACGAACGCATTACGGCCGAAGTTTGTCTGCCCCATTTGCTCTTTACCGAGGACGACTACGCCCGATTGGGCGCACGAATCAAGTGCAACCCCGCGATAAAAACGGCCGACGACCGACAAGCGCTGCGCGACGCTCTCTCAACCGCCGCTATCACCACGATAGGCACCGACCACGCGCCGCATTTGCTCGCCGAGAAGCGGGGAAATCTGTTCAGCGCGGCGAGCGGCATTCCCATGATACAATATGCGCTGCCGTCCATGCTCGAACTTGTGGACAACGGCGTGCTGACCATCGAAAGGCTTGTGGAACTGATGTGTCACAACCCGGCGCGGCTGTTCAACGTGGAGAACCGCGGCTTTTTGCGCGAGGGAGCGAAAGCCGACCTTGTGCTTGTGCGCCGCGACCGGCCGTGGACGCTCACGCCCAACCGCATACAGAGCCGCTGCAACTGGTCTCCGCTCGAGGGACACGTGTTCCGTTGGCGCGTAGACCAGACTTATTGCAACGGATTCCTGATTTACAACCGCGATCACATCACCGACGAGCGCGCACACGGCGAAGCGCTCACTTTCGACCGCCCATGACTTGCGGCCCGCTCACACTTACTTTCACTTCGGCCCAACTCGAAGACTACATCGACTGGACTTATTTCTTCTATGCTTGGGGTTTGCCCGCTTTTGCGGCCGAAGCAGCGAAAATACACAATTGTCCGGCTTGCCGACAGGCGTGGATTGACGCGCAAGCCCGTCCAAGCGACCGCGAAGCCGCACGTCAGGCGCTGCAACTCTGCGACGACGCCCGGCGCAGGCTGCATTCGGGCGATTTCGAGGCCCGCGCGCGCTTCGCGCTCCTTCCTGCCGCGGCCGAAGGCGACGATATTTTCGTCGGCGACGTGCGTCTGCCGATGCTGCGTCAGCAAAAACCGCAAAAGGGCGAGGACTACTGCCGCTGTTTAGCCGACTACATCGGCGGAAGCGACGCACGCTATCGCACGATAGGCGTTTTCGTGGCCACAGCCGGGCGAAAGTCGGCCGCAACGCCCGCAAACCCTGCGGAAACGGCCGACGACTACGCCCGCATGCTGGCCGACACGACGGCCGACCGCTTGGCCGAGGCCGCCGCTGAGCGTATGCACGAAGAAGTGCGGCGCAAGTATTGGGGCTATGCGCCCGACGAGCACCTTTCGCCCGACGACCTTTTCGCCGGCCGCTATACGGGGCTGCGACCGGCCGTGGGCTATCCCTCGCTGCCCGACCAAAGCCTCGTTTTCGCCCTCGACCGGCTAATCGGCTTCGCCGAAGCGGGCGTAAGTCTGACCGAGAGCGGCATGATGCGGCCTCACGCCTCGGTATGCGGGCTGATGTTGGCCCACCCGGCCGCCCGCCACTTCGCCGTAGGCCCTATCGGGGCCGACCAACTGACCGACTACGCCCGACGCCGCGGAGCGTCGGAAGAATATCTACGTCGCTTCCTGAAAACCGCAATCCACTGAACTATGCTCTACAAACTCTATCAACTTTGCGTGGCTCTGCCCGTCATACTCCTCGCTACGGTGCTCACAGCGCTCACCACGAGCCTCGGCTCCGTGCTCGGCAGCGCACACTTCTGGGGCTACTGGCCCGGAAGGCTGTGGTCGCAGCTCGTGTGCCGCGTGCTGTTGCTGCCCGTCCGCGTGGAAGGGCGCGAACACTTGGAGAAAGGCCGCTCTTACGTCTTCGTAGCCAATCATCAGGGGCCGATGGACATTTTTCTCGTCTACGGATTTCTGGGCCGCAACTTCAAATGGATGATGAAAAAAGCGTTGCGCCGCATGCCGCTCGTGGGAATGGCCTGCGAAAAGGGCGGACACATTTTTGTCGACAAGTCGGGACCGAAAGCCGTGGCGCGAACCATCGCTCAAGCCCGCTCCACGCTGCGCGGCGGCACGTCGCTCGTCGTTTTCCCCGAGGGCGCGCGCACGTTCACGGGCCACATGGGCCTTTTCCGCAAGGGCGCGTTCCGTCTGGCCGCCGACATCGGGCTCGACGTGGTGCCCGTGACCATCGACGGCAGCTTCGACGTGCTTCGGCGGCAGGACGGCTTCAACTTCGTGCGCCGGCACGCCATGCGCATGGTCATTCACACCCCTATCCCCTCGCAAGACGCCGACAAGGCGGCGAAAGAGGCGTGGGACATCATCGATGCGGCGCTGCCCGAGCGGCATCGCGGCTACCGACGCAACGACGATCAGTAGTCCGTCGGGCCTATTTTAAGAAAACTTTACATTTCCAAAGGCTTCTACAATCGCGCGAAATCGTTCGGCTTTTCCGTCGGACGATTTCGCGCGTTTTTTGCGCATTTACGCGCGTTGCGGCGCAACACGCTGCGACGCAACGGATTGCATACCGTTTTCGGGAGAGAAAAGTCGCGAAACGTGCCGGAAAAGCCCGCCATTCTGTCCAAAACTGACGCTTAACAGGCCGTTTTTGAACAAAGAAATGCGAAAAAAATCTTGAATCAGGAAAAACTAACAGGGCGTTAGTTCGAAATAAGTCTGCGTTAGTTCAAAATAAGTCTGAACAAGTTGGCGCAAGCGCCGCGCAGCGCGACGCTTAACGTCTGTTTCAACCGAAAACCCGAACAAAAAATTCGGGACATTCAGCCCATACGCCGGGTTTCCGGAGCCCGACAAACGCCGGGGCCGCATACTGAAAAAAGAGGGGCCGTTTCCGACCCCTTATCCCTGCTTCCGCCTCCGTTTACTCGTAGAGATGGAATATGCGCTCGGCCATTTGCCACTTTGCGTCGCTACGACCTGCGGCGTCGGTCTGCTGAAAGCGCGCCGTGAGCCGTTCCCACTCCTCCTGACGCGGAGCGACGGCCAGACGGGCCATGCAATCTTCCCACGCGAGGCCTTCGGGCAGCGTGCATATCATGACCAAACGCCGACCCTGCAAGTAGATTTCCATTTCGAGCACGCCTGCCGCACGAATGTTCTGCAACACTTGCGGCCAAACGCCCGAGCGGGCGTGCAAACAGCGGTATTCGGCCACGAGGGCTGCGTCTTCGCGCAAGTCGAGCACTTGCACGTAGCGCCGCGTCGGGCCTTCGTAGCGGCGTTCCGCGTAACCGGAGTTCAAAAGTTCGTTGTCCATAGTTCTATGAAGTAGCGGGAGTTTCGTCGTTCAGAAATCGGAGCGAGAGAATGCCGGAAAGGCGCGCACAGAGGGCCTCGAAGGCATCGGCACGCACGGATACGGTCAAGCGCGTGCCGCCTGCGTCGTAGTCGCGGGCCGTGATTTCGCCGCCGCCCTCGCGCACGAAGCGCATGGCCGTGTCGGCGTCGGCATAAGGCACATAGATTTCCGCCTCGCGGCTCACCACGCGCTCCTCGACCGCGGCTGCGGCCAAGGCATCGGCCACTGCGGCCTTGTAGGCCGAACAAAGTCCGCCCGTACCGAGCTTCACGCCGCCGAAGTAGCGCACCACGACGGCCAAGACGCCCGTCAGCCCGTGCGAAACGAGCTGCCCGAGAATCGGACGGCCCGCCGAGCCCGACGGTTCGCCGTCGTCGTTCGCCCGTTCGCGCACTTCGAGCGTGCCGAGCCGGTATGCCCAGCAAACATGCCGCGCATCGTAGTACTTTTTGCGGTATCCGGCCAGAATCGTGCGGGCTTCTTCCTCATCGGCACAGGGCACGACGAAAGCGAGAAAGCTGCTGCGTTTCTCCGTATAGCGGCCTTCGGCCGGCGAGGCGAGCGTAAGATAGGTGTCCACGGGCGGAAAGCGCGCCCCGGCGCGCAGGACCGAATGTTTTCGCGGCCTTGCGCGGCGGCAGGCCTCAGTTGAAGTGGTAGAGGAACGTGGCTACGCCGTCGATGGCGTGCTTCTTCTGGTCTTTTATCTCAATGGCGAATTTTATCTCGACCTTGCAGATGCCGCGCAGGTTGGCAATGCTCTGCAACGTGGCCACGAGGCGGATTTGCTGGCCCGAAAGGACGGCTTGGCCGAAGCGCATTTTGTCCATGCCGTAGTTGACCATCATTTTCAGGTTGTTCACCTCGATTATCTGCTCCCAAAGGTGCGGCAGCAGGCTGAGCGTGAGGTATCCGTGGGCGATGGTCTGGCCGAAGGGGCCGTTTTTGGCGCGTTCGCGGTCGACGTGAATCCATTGGTGGTCGAGCGTGGCGTCGGCGAAGGCGTCAATGCGCTCTTGCGGCACTTCGAGCCACTGGCTCACGCCGATTTGCTGACCGAGCATGGCCGCAAATTCTTCGTAGTTGTTGATAGTTACCATATTGTCGCTGTTTTTCGAAAATATCGGGGAAATGTCAAAAAAGATGGTCGATCACTTTGCGCAACACGGACTCTTCGCCCTTGCCGTCGCGGCGCGAGATTTCGGTGAGCCTGACGCCGGTGAGCCGCAGCGCGCTGTCGAAGGTCAACTCGGCCCGATAGGAGCCGAAAGTTTTGCCGTCGTTCGTGCGGCGTATGTGCTGGTCCACACTGACGGCGGCCGCAGCGGCCGTGGCGCCGCCTTCGACGGGCGTTTTCGTGATTTCCAAATCGTTGCCCACCGAAAAGACGCACGAACGTATGTGCGGGCCGAACATTTTATCCATCATGTCCATCACGTCGGCCTTCGTCGCGCTGCGCCGCCCGAGAAAGACGTCCATTTCGGGCGCCACGAGGGCACAGACGCCCGCTGCGTCGTTCGCGCCGAGGGCGCGGAAGAAACTTTCGACGGCGCTCTCTATCGCCACGCGCTCCTCGCTCGTCACGCTGAGCCGTTCGGCCGCATTTTGTCCCGCCATGGCCTCGGCGTAGTAGGCGCCTTCGGGATGTTCCGCCAGATAGCGGCCGAAAGCCTCGGGCGTGCCGGCCGCACGGGCTGCCTCGAAGTCGAGCGAGTCAATCTTTTCGTCGCAACGCTTGCGGTAACGCTCCACTTCGTAGCGCCGCCGGAACGCACGGAAGTCGGCTGCCGAGCCGTGACGCTCGATGCGTGCCCACTCGGCCTCCATTTCCTGCAAGGCGGCCAGCCTTGCGCGCACTTCGGGGGCGCGGGGCGACGTGGGATAGCGTTCGAGAAACTCCTCGTAGTCGCCGGGATTGATATTGTGCTCGAGCACTTCGTAGGCCAGCGCTTCGCGGCGCTCGTTGTCGCGAATCTTCCAGTAAGCACAGGCTCCCGCCGCGCCAAGCGCGAGCAGCAGTCCGGCCAGCACCGCCCACAGCACGGCGCGGCGCCCCTTGCGGCGCCCTTCCGAGGCGGCGTCGGGCGCGTATGTCTTGTCTTTTTCGTCCATTGTCTGACAGGTTTTCGGTTTGTCTGCGCGCAAAGGTACGAAAATTTCGGCACGGACAGACACGCAACGCCATGACAGACACGCACAAAGAGTGGCGGAAAACTTACTCAGACTAAGTTCGAACTATCTCAGACTAAGTTTCAACTTACTCAGACTAAGTT
>JAFLUW010000140.1 GCA_022508615.1 Prevotellaceae bacterium
CGTAAGCCAGCAGATTTACAGTCTGCCCCATTTGGCCACTCTGGTATCCGCCCTTGTTTCCGAAAACCGCAATCCGAACCGTCGCGTCGGGCCGCTTGTCTCCACGAAACGGATGCAAAGTTAGGCATTATTTTTAATCCGCAAAACTTTTTCTGCGTTTTTTCTTTTTGCACTATACCATATATAATATAAGGAGAGCGCAGCGCGCTTTTATTTCACCACGACTTTCTTTACGCTTCCGTCGGCGTATTTATAAATAAACACGCCATGAGGAGAGGCAGCCGAAAGCCTTTCGCCCGCAGTATTGTATATTTCGGCGACGCCGTTTCGGCCGCATCCGGGCGTCCCAATTCCGGTGAGAGGGGTTTCCGACACCGTGATCGCGAACGAAGTGTCCGGCAAAACGACGAGTTCTTGCTGAGAAGCCATGCGGGAAAGTTCTATCGTCCGGATTTCTGCGGCATATTCGCCGGCTGCGACGGTCGAATCGCAGCGTATGACAGCCGTCAGCAGGCCGCCGTCGGCTGCGAACGAGGCATTGTCGTCCATATCGACAAGGGCGAACCGCAAAACGGAGGCTTCTTGCTCCCTGCATGCCAGCGTGTCGGCGGCATTGGCAGCGGCGCCTTTTTCGACAGTCTCGAAGAAGAAGCCTTCCGGCAGCACAATGTACATGCCGGCCGCATTAAACTGAGCCGCATCGGACAGACTGAGGCTTACCGCAGCCGATTCGCCTGCACTCAGGACGACGGGGCTTGCGGAAACGGCCTGTGCCCGTGCACCCGGACAGCTCCACAGCAGGAGGAGCGAAAGAAGCGAACAGAAGATTGTATGAAGTTTCATATTTGTCATTTTATAAAGCAGAGTCGGGAACCGGGGCTTGCGGTTTCGGCCCGGGGTTTGTGTTTTCGTTCCGGCGGGCGGCTTGCGAAACGCTCCGCGCCTGCCGGGCAGGCACGAGGCCTGTTTTTCAAAATCGTATCAACAGCCTCCTGCCGGTAAGCCGTTTCGTTTTGCTGCCGGCTATGCGTTTCCCGTTCGAGTTAAACAGCCTGACCGACTTGATGTCGTCTACGCCTTCTCCCAAATCGACTGCGAAACAGAGGTGCGGCAGCGTTTCGGCGTCGCAGTTGCGAAGAAAAATCTCCAGCACGGAGGCTTCGGCATCGTAGCCATAGTCGAAATCCAGCTTGCGGCGAAAGTTCCAGAAATCGCCGAAGTCTTCGAAATTCCAGAGCCCCACTTTCGTACGGTCGGTCATTTCAACCAGCATTTTTTCGGCCTCCATTTTCCATTTGCGGTTGGGATGGATGAGCAGGATGGCCGGCGCGTAGTTTCCTTGCAGTTTTCCCTGCACGGTGTGCCACATAACGACTTTCTCGGGCCAGTTGTTTTCGTTGATGGAGCCGGAGCTGATCACGTCTGATATGTGAAGCGGCATGACAAGCGTCCCATTGAAATCGCCCGTCCAGTTTCTTCCGATTCTTTCTCTGAACGGGAATTCGCTCAGCACGTCGCCGGCCGAAAAGCACGAGGAGAAATCGTAGCCGGCCATCTGTTCGGCCAGCGGGATGTTTTCGTTCATCAGCAGATGTCCCGTGCGGAAGGAGCGCACACGGTTCCCCAGGTCTTCTTCGAGTATCTGTTTCGACATTGCCACTTCGGCCCACGTAGAACCTCCGGTAGTGACGCCGCCCACTTCGTGATGCGCCGTGGCGGCATATTCGTCGCGCGGCACAATGGTCATGGGAAAGCGGCTCGTCACGTTGAAGTCGGGGAAATGACACAAGCTGTGGCTCCCCACCGTGTGTCCCTCGGCAAGCAGGGTGCGAATGTTTCCTATCGTTTCGTCGCCATAGAATGCCGACATGTACGGTGCGTCGCGGAAGTAGTGCACCGTGATGAAATAGTGCGCCTTCAGCTGCAAGTCTTTTTCGTATTCCGACATGTAGGACATGGAGTCGAGCGCCGTGCGCGAATCGCAGTCGTGCGTAGGGATGATGAGCGACTCGTATCCGTCGGGGATGGTGAATTTCCACACGCTCAACGGCCGATTGCAGGCGAAAGCCGAACGCAGGAACAGCGCCGTCATGTCGGCCGACGGCTCGAAACCGTTGGCATAGGTGCGCTGGGCCTCCATGTCGCGGTTGAGTTGGGAGCGCTGCACGACGTCGCGCCACAGATAGCCGAACGTATAGGCGCGGCCCCGTCCGGCGGCACGGCGCACGACGGCTGCGCTGCCGTCGTCGAAGGCGGCAAACCTCTCGGCGCCCGAGTCTTGTTGCAGGACATAGCCGAAGGTCTGTATGCTTTCGCCCGTGAGCTTCTTGCCCTGTCCGAGCGACGTGGTGCGTTCTTCTTCCTCGTCGATATATTCGAGTTCTTTGTCGCCGTAGTGTTCTTCGGACCACTCTATGCGGTAGCGCGCCTTGCTTTGCTCGCTGCCGGCTACGCCGAACAGCGTCCGGGCGGCGACGCCGGCTTCGTCGTCGTAATTCACGGCCGTCACGGCGGGCGCGACGAGCACTCCTCCGTTCTCCACCCACTCGCGCAACGCGTCCAGCTCGGCGGCCGTAAAGGTTCTCCGGTTAACTTCCGACGAGACGACAATCATGCTGCTGCTGTCCATCGCCTCTTGCAGCGACGGCGTGGCAAAGAAAGGCAGGCCGGCCACTTCCAGCATGTATTCCGCCGAATAGATGTTCCGGACGGACGTTTCGCTCTCCGGAACGCGGCTGACCGTCTCGAGCAGGCAGACCCGCTTTTCCGTTTCCGTCTGCACCTGGCTGAGACTGCTTTCTATGGCCGCCGTGATGTCGGTTATTTTCAAGGCATCGGGGGCGGGCGTCTCCTGCGGCGCGGACAGATAGCTGTCTATCAGCTGGCGGATGCGGGCGAGCGCGGTGTGTGCGCCGTCGTCGGCGCCGCCCACGTTTTCCGACGGGAGCATCAGCAGGCAGAAGCAGGCGG
>JAFLUW010000141.1 GCA_022508615.1 Prevotellaceae bacterium
AAAAAATATACCTTTTCATTGCTGCTTATTATTTCGTTTATTCATCAAAACACTTCGACAGAATATCCACCGTGCCATTCAGCGCCGGCTTTCAAGGCGTTGATATACGGCCGTTCCGCTACCGGACCGTCGAAGCCTTGCATGTCGCAAAGTCCGTACCACGGTTCGACACATACAAAGGGGGCATGCTGCCCTTGCGGCGACCAAAACAGCCACACCGGCGCATCGCTTTCCACCCGCACCAGCGGACGGCGCATCTTGTCGAGCAATACGGTCGCGCTCACCTGCCTGCCGTCGAATATCAGCGCTTCGTTTTCGAATGTCGCCCTTCCGAGCGGCACCAGCCCGTCGTCCGTCTGCGGAAAACCGAAACGCTGCGGCCCCGTACAGCCCTGTTCCGAAGCGCGAAGCACACTTTGCGGCCGGCCTTCCAGCTTCAGATAACCGTCTACGGGCTCATCCTCACTCCAGCCGGGCAGTGCGAAAGCGGGATGACCGCCCATTTGGAAATACATCGTGCTCCGACTCCGGTTTTTCACTGAAAAGTCGACATACACCTTATTATTATATAAGCGGCAGCTTACTTCCACCCGCGCGGTCCAGGGAAAACGCTTCAAGTCCTCGTCCGTCGTCTCGTAAACATAGGTCGCACAGTCTTCCTCCGCGGCCGTACACGTCCAGCGGACCGCAGACACAAAGCCATGTTTGGGCACCTCCCACTCAGCGCCTTCCGCGCGCATCACGCCGTTCCACAACCGGCCGACAACGGGGAACAATACGGGCGAACGCTTGCCCCAGTAAGTGGCATCGCCTTGCCAGAGCAGCTCCGTACCGTCAGCTTTTTGCAGATGCTGCATTTCCGCTCCCATTTCGCTCATCGCGACGCGGAGCAGTCCGTTTTGCAGAATTTCCATCGTTTTTCACAGTATTTCGGGCAAAGATAAGAAAAAAGTGAAACAAAACTTTGGCACTTTCATTTTTGTTCGTACTTTTGCACTCGCAAATTGAGTGCGGGGTGTAGCTCAGCCCGGTTAGAGTACTCGTCTGGGGGGCGAGTGGTCGCTGGTTCGAATCCAGTCACCCCGACTGCAAGCGTCGAGAGTCGAAGACTTTCGGCGCTTTTCTTTTGTTTTTCGGCCGTATGTATCGGAATTATATCTATTTTTGCGGCAGAAATCCGTCCGAAACCCGCGGTTGCACGGCAACCGACCGGACTTTTCACCCTAATACCGTATTTTTATGCACATGTTCACCTCTCCTGCTTTGTGGTTTTCTTTCGCCGCCCTGCTCGTGATTGTCGAAGTGCTTTCGGGCACCATGATTGCAGCTTGTTTGGCGGCCGGCTGCGTCGTTTCGGGCGTCATGGCGCTGATGGGCTTCGGCTTTACGCCCCTCATCGCCGGCCTCATTGCCGGTACGCTCGCCGCTTTCGTCGGCATCGTGCCCCTTGTCCGCCATTTCCGCAGCCTGAATCCGAAGTCGGCGGCTGCCGTGAGCGGCATGGAGGCCCTGACAGGCCGCGAAGCGCGCGTAACCGAGGCCATTGCGGCCGGAGGCACGGGCCGTGTGCGCATCGACGGCGACAACTGGCAGGCGCGCAGCGTTTCGGGCTGCGCCGCCGAAATCGGCGCGCGTGTTCGCGTGACCGGCCACGAAAGCATCGTGCTGCTCGTCGAGGGGTTGTAGTCCTTTGCCGGCTGCTGGCTGTTTGTTTCTCTGCACATTTATCATTCATTTCTGCATCATTATGGGAACCCTCTCTTTTCTCGGCATCCTCGTGCTGCTGGTCATCGTCATCGTTTCGCGCGGCGTGAAAGTCGTGCCGCAGAGCGAAACGCGCGTCATCGAACGTCTCGGCCGCTTTCACAGCGTGCTGCAACCCGGCCTGAACATCATCTGGCCCTTCATCGACAAACCCAAACTCATCTACACGCGCCGCATCGAGACGGCACTCGGCGGCCGCACCGTGGTGCGCGTCAGCACGACGAGCTGCATCGATCTGCGCGAACAGGTCTACGACTTCCCCTCGCAGCAAGTCATCACGAAAGACAACGTGACCACCGAAATCAACGCCCTGCTCTATTTCCAAATCGTCGACCCCAAAAAGTCCGTCTACGAGATAGACAATCTGCCCAACGCCATCGAAAAACTCACGCAAACGTCCCTGCGCAACGTTATCGGCGAACTCGAACTCGACGAAACGCTAACGTCGCGCGACACCATCAACTCGCGCCTGCAAGCCATTCTCGACGACGCCACGAACAAGTGGGGCGTGAAAGTAAACCGCGTTGAGTTGCAAGACATCACGCCTCCCGAAAGCGTGCGCGAGGCCATGGAAAAACAGATGCAGGCCGAGCGCAACCGCCGCGCCGAAATCCTCAACGCCGAAGGCGAAAAGAAATCGCTCATTCTGCGTTCGGAGGGCGAAAAAGAGAGCCGCATCAATCAGGCCGAGGCTGCCAAACAAAGCGAAATCCTTCGCGCCGAAGGCGAGGCCCGTGCCAAGGTGCTGCAAGCCGAGGCCGAAGCCGAAGCCATTCGTCGCGTGACGGAAGCCATTCGTCAGACGCAAACCGACCCCGCCGCCTATATGCTGGCCACGAAATACATCGAAACGCTGCGCGAGATGGTCGAGGGCAAGGACAGCAAAACCGTCTATGTGCCCTACGAAGCCACGGGTATGCTCGGCTCGCTCGGCTCTATCAAAGAGATTTTCCAAGGCAAATAGCCGCAACCGGCAGCCGACGTTGTCCGACAAGCCCCGCACCCTCCGGAAAGGAGGCCGTGCAGGGCTTTTTTGTGTCTCGGTAAAGGCTTGAAAGAAAGCCGCTTTCGAAAACGAAAAACTTAGTCTGAGTAAGTTTGAACTTACAAAGCGTTAGTTTCAACTTACTCAGACTAAGTTTTTCCTATCTCAGCGTTTCGTTTTCCTA
>JAFLUW010000142.1 GCA_022508615.1 Prevotellaceae bacterium
GACTCGAACGCCCGACCCCTACGTCCCGAACGTAGTGCGCTACCAACTGCGCTACTTTCCGATTTTGCCTGCAAATTTACGCAATAAATTTATAATGACGTGCGCGAAAGCCAAGTTTTTTGGCGCTTTTGCAAAAGATTGAGGCGGCAACGGAAAAGAATCGCTGAGAAAGGAAAAAATTACAGGGAGTAAGTTCAAACTAACTCAGACTAAGTTTGAACTTACTCCCTATAATTTTCGCCGCCTTGGCCGGCAAGAAAGAAAAAGGCTGGAGAGGGGCTTATTTCCTCGCTCGGAAGCCTATGTTTTCCAACCAGCGTTCCACATTGCGCAACGTAGCCGGCCGGTCGGTCTGCGCCGTTCTGCCCTGCACGGCCACCCCCTTTCCGACGGCCATAGTTGCGCCCCGGCAGGCACGTACCAGCACACGGTCGGTGCCGCCATGCCGCTACTTTCGTGCGTGATGAAAGGAATGACGGTTTTGCCCGACCAGTCGTGCTTTTCTATGAACGTGTAGATCAGCCTGTAAAAAACAGCAAGCTCCGATTTCGGGAAATCGGGCAGGCCGATACAAAGACATACGGCAGGTCAAACCTCGCCTATGTCGAGCGGACGGTTGAAACGTTCGGTCACTTCGCAGAGTGTACCGTTCTCACAGCTGTAAACAATGCCAGGAACCTGTTGTAGCAGGGCGAGATTGTGCGTGACAAAAACGACGCAAGTCCCCCGGTCAGTCAGACTACGCAGCAGGCGGGCGATTTTTATGCCCGTGTCGGCGTCGAGATTGCCTGTCGGCTCGTCTGCCAGAATTACTTCGGGCGAATTGAGCAATGCGCGGGCGATGCAAATGCGTTGCTGCTCGCCTCCGGAAAGTTCGTGAGGAAATTTGTCTGCACTCTCCGTCAATTCCACTATTTCGAGTACTTCCGCTATACGCTGCTCGCGGTCGGCCTTTTTCCAGCCGGTCGCTTTCAGCACGAAACGCAGATTTTCTCCAACCGTACGGTCGGAAAGCAGCTGAAAATCCTGGAAAACGATGCCAAGACGCCGCCTGAGATCGGGCAGACAGCGTCGCTTCAGCGCAGTAAGCGCCATGCCGAGCACTTCCGCCTCTTCTGCTTCGACAGGAAGCTCGCCGTAAAGCGTTTTGAGCAGCGACGACTTTCCGGAACCCACCTTACCGATTATATATATATATTCACCTTTGTCGGCTTGGAAGTTTATGCCCGTGAGCAACGTCTTTCCGCCTTGGCAGACCGTAGCATTTTTCAAGGATATTTGCATATTGATATAGTGTATTTGGTGAAATGCAGCAACATTCAGACTGTGAAGCCGCTTCCGGCCCCTTGACAGCCCGTTTCGCAGCGTCGTGGCGAAACCACGCTGCGAAGTTACGACATTCCGGCTGCAAAAGGCCCGATTTATCGTATGATTTTTCAAAACAACCGAATATCCGACAAAAAAATACGAAAATATCATATAAAATAGAAAAATGTTTTATTTTTGCATCGAATTAACGCAAAAAGAAACAACCTATGAGTTATTTGATTCATCCCATCAACTATCGCCCCGTGCTCGACAAGTATGAAACAGAACAGGGCATTAAGGTTATTAAGGACTTTTTTCAGGACAACTTGTCCACAGAGTTGCGCCTGAGACGCGTGACCGGCCCGCTGTTCGTGATGCGCGGCCTCGGCATCAATGACGATTTGAGCGGAACGGAGCGTCCGGTAAACTTTCCCATAAAAGAATTGGGAGACGCACGGGCCGAAGTGGTACACTCGCTGGCCAAATGGAAACGATTGACCCTGGCAGATCACAATGTCGAGCCCGGCTATGGCATCTACACCGACATGAACGCCATACGCGCCGACGAAGAGCTGGGCAACCTGCATTCGCTCTACGTAGATCAGTGGGACTGGGAGCGAGTCGTGCGCCGCGAAGACCGCAACCTGGAATTTCTCAAAGAAATCGTCAGCAAAATCTATACAGCCCTGCTTCGCACGGAGTTTCTCGTGTGCGAGCGCTTCCCCGTGCTGCAACCGATGCTACCCGAACAGATACACTTCATTCATGCCGAAGAGTTGCGCGCACTTTATCCTTCACTCACGCCGAAGGAACGCGAGAACAAAATCGCAGAAAAGTTTGGAGCTGTGTTTGTTATCGGCATAGGCGGTCCGCTCGGCGACGGAATTCCGCACGACCTGCGCGCACCCGATTACGACGACTACACGACTGTGGCCGAAAACGGACTGCCGGGGCTTAACGGCGACTTGCTCGTCTGGAACGAAGTGTTGGGCCGCGCTTTCGAACTCTCGTCCATGGGCATCCGCGTCGACCGCGACGCCTTGGTCCGCCAACTCGAAGCCGCCGGCGAGCAACGGCGCCTGGATCTCTACTTCCACCGCCGGCTCATGGAAGGAACGCTTCCGCTCTCCATTGGCGGCGGCATCGGGCAAAGCCGACTTTGCATGCTCTACCTGCGCAAAGCGCACATCGGAGAGATACAAGCCTCTATATGGCCGGAAGAGATGCGGAAAGAGTGCGCCGAAATCGGCATCCCGCTGATTTGATCCGCTTGCCCTGCCCCACTCCGCCCCGCCGCTTCCGAAGCGGCGGGGCGGAGTGTTGAAAAAAGAATGTTCTGAGAAAGTCGGGCTGTTTGGCCCGACGTTCTTTCTTTTCGTCCGAGGTTGAAAGGTAGAAACCGTCGCCTGTTTTCCCCATTCCCGCACATGGTGACAACTTGTTCCCCGTAAGTTCAAACTTACTCAGCGTAAGTTCAAACTATCTTTGGGTTAGTTCAAACTAACGCTGAGTAAGTTT
>JAFLUW010000143.1 GCA_022508615.1 Prevotellaceae bacterium
AACTTACTCGGACTAAGTTTTTTGTTTTTCCCTGCGGTTGGGTTTCAGCGCTTTGTCTTTTCAATCCGCAGCGCAGTATGGCTTTCCGAAGTGCCTACAATTCGTCCGAAAAACAGGCCTGCGGCAGCGGTCGGCAGTTATAGCACGAAGCCATGGCCTCGCCGTAAGCGCCGGCCGAGCGCAGGGCGACGAAATCGCCGCGCACGGTGCCTGCCAGCGGGTAGTTTTTTCCGAAAACATCGCTGCTTTCGCACACGGGGCCCACGATGTCGTAGGTTTCTGCGGGACGGTCGGACGTAAGGTTCTGCATGGCATGCAGACTGCCGTACATGGCCGGCCTAACGAGTTCCGTCATGCCGGCATCGAGTATGGCGAATTGCTTTGTGGCCGTTTGCTTGACATAGAGCACGCGAGCGATGAGCGAACCGCACTGTCCCGTGATGCTGCGTCCCAGTTCGCAGTGCAAAGCCTGGTGCGGACGCAGCCGAAGCGTGCGTCGGAACGTGTCGAAATAGGCTTGGAAGTCGGGAACGGGGTGTTCGTCGGGCGCATCGTAGTCGATGCCCAGACCGCCGCCCACGTTGATACTCGCTGTGCGTATGCCTTCGGCTTCGAGACGGTCTTGCAGTTCGTTGATGCGCAGGGCGAGTTGCTCAAAAGGTGCCGTTTCGAGAATCTGGCTGCCGATGTGGAAGTGCAGTCCCTCGTATTCCACGCCCTCGAGGCTTTCGGCTGTGCGTATGGCCTGCACCATGTCGTCCATGGCTATGCCGAATTTGTTTTCGGCCTTGCCCGTGGTGATTTTTGCATGCGTATGGGCGTCGACGTCGGGATTGATGCGAAAAGCCACGCGGGCTGTCCGCCCCATTTCGACGGCTATGCGGCCGATGTTCTCGAGTTCGGGGCGGCTCTCCACGTTGAAGCAGCCGATGCCGGCTTCGAGTGCCGTGCGTATCTCGCGGTCGCTCTTACCTACGCCGGCAAAGACGATGTCTGCGGGAGCAAAGCCCGCCTTGATTGCTGCCGTGATTTCGCCTCCGCTCACGCAGTCGGCGCCAAAGCCTGCACGGGCTATGCGGCCGAGGATTTTCGGGTTGGCGCAGGCCTTTACGGCGTAGTGTATGCGGGCTAATCCCTCGGCAGCGGCTTTTGCGGCGTCGAGCGTGGCGTCGAGCAGCGCCGTGTCGTAGTAATAGAACGGCGTGTCGAGCCGTTGGAACTTTTCGATAGGGAATTTTATCGTATTCATGCGGTCATGCTTGCTTGAAAAGGTTTTCGTTGAGTGCCTGAAGCGCGGCCTGTTTGTCGGCCATGCGCACAAGCAGCGAAATATTGTGGGCGCTGCCGCCGTAAGAAATCATGCGCACGGGAATATCCTTGACGGCGTCCGTCACGCGGGCTTCGAAGCCGAGATTGTCGCTGCGCAAGTCGCCCACGACGCAGACGATGCACATGTCGCTGTCCACTTCGACCGTGCCCACCTTGCGCAATTCCTCCACGATGGCGTGCAGGCGCGCCGTATTGTCCACGGAGAGGCTCACGCCTACTTCCGAAGTCGTCACCATGTCGACCGGCGTCTTGTATTGTTCGAACACCTCGAACACTTTGCGCAGGAAGCCCGTAGCGAGCAGCATACGGCTCGATACAATCTTGACGGCCGTGATGTTGTCTTTGGCCGCCACGGCTTTTATCGTGCCGCGGCGCATCTCGTTGTTGATGAGTGTGCCCGGAGCCGCGGGATCCATCGTGTTGAGCAGGCGCACGGGCACTCCGGCGTAGCGTGCGGGCTGAATGCAGGTGGGATGCAGGATTTTTGCGCCGAAATAGGCCAACTCGGCGGCTTCCTCGAAGTTGAGTTGCCGCACGGGCATTGTGCCTTCGACGAATCGCGGGTCGCCCGTGTGCATGCCGTCGATGTCCGTCCAGATTTGTATTTCCTCGGTCTTGAGTGCGGCGCCGACGAGGCAGGCCGTGTAGTCCGAGCCGCCGCGCTGCAGATTCTCGACCTCGCCGTTCGGGCCGCGGCAGATGAATCCCTGCGTGATGTAAAGGTCGTAGTCGGGATGATTCTCGAGTATGGCTTTCAGGTTGTGGCGTATCGTGCTGAGTACGGGCTCGCCGTTCTCGTCGATTTTCATGTAGTCGAGCGCGGGTATGAGTTTCACGCGCACGCCCTGCTCACGCAGATAGTTGGTCACCATGTTCGTGCTCATTATCTCGCCTTGCGCCAGAATGAGCTTCTCGCTGTCGGCCGCAGCCGTGCCGATGGTGGTGAAAATGTCGTCGAGCAGTTCGAGCGTTTCGGCTTTCATTTCCGCCGTCGCGTAGAGTTCGTCCACGTGTTCGGCATATTTACGGCGCAGCTTGCCCGTCAGGCTGCCGGCGGCTTCGCGGTTGTGCTTGGCCAGGTAGTCGGCGATTTCCACCAGCGCATTCGTCGTCCCCGACATGGCCGAGAGCACCACGAAGCGCTGTTCGCCTGCGGCCGAGATGAGTTTGCTGACTTCCTTCATGCGTTGCGGCGTACCGACGCTCGTGCCGCCAAACTTGAGTACCTTCATTGCTTATGTTTCGTTTTTCTGTGAATCAAGTGGGGTTTCGGACTGCAAAGTTAATGAAAAAACGTTTTTTCGTGCGCATTTGTAAACGGATAAAGCGCTTTTTCTGTCCCCGTGTCGGCGGTCGGGGTGCGTAGCTTTCTCAAAGATAGGCGAAAATTAGTCTGAGATAGTTCGAACTTACTCAGACTAAGTTTCAACTTACTCAGACTAATTTTCGCCCCGTCGCCTGCCGGCTTCCGCAGCCCC
>JAFLUW010000144.1 GCA_022508615.1 Prevotellaceae bacterium
GTCTGAGTAAGTTGAAACTATCTCAGACTAAGTTTGAACTTACTCAGACTAAGTTGAATTTATCTCAGACTAAGTTTTCGCCCGCTTTGTGCGAGGCCTCGCTGCGCGGCGCAGTCGGCGCGTTTTTCAGTGGCGGGCGCGCAAAATGTCGGCGAAGACGCCTGCGGCCGTCACGTCGGCGCCTGCGCCGTAGCCTTGTATGAGCATCGGGTGCTCGCGATAGCGTTCGGTGGTGAGCAGCAGAATGTTGTTCGAGCCTTCGAGGTCGTAGAAAGGGTGGCCTTCGGGTATCTCGCGCAGACCGACGCTCCCCCGACGGCCGTCCCACGTGGCCACGAAGCGCTGTCGGCATCTTTTTTCGGCAAGTTTGCGGCGGCGTGCCTCGAAGTCGGCGTCGAGCGACGGCAGGGCTTTCCAAAATTCCGCCTCGCTCATGCGGAACAACGCCTCGGGAATGAAGCGTTCCACGGCGATGTCCGACGTTTCGGGCCGATAACCGCTCTCGCGCGCCAAGATAGTGAGTTTGCGCACCACGTCTTTTCCCGAAAGGTCTATGCGCGGGTCGGGTTCGCTGTATCCGTTTTCCTGTGCAAGGCGCACGGCGCGCGACAACGGGGTGTCGGCCGCGAGCGTGTTGAGCACATAATTCAGCGTGCCCGAGAGAACGGCCTCGATGCGCAGAATGCGGTCGCCCGAGGCGCAGAGATCGCCGATTGTGCCGATGATAGGCAGGCCTGCGCCCACGTTCGTCTCGAAAAGAAAGCGCACGCCGCGCTCGCGGGCCGTGTCTTTCAGCCGTCGGTAGGTGGCGTAATCGGCCGACGCGGCCGTTTTGTTCGCCGCCACGACACTCACGTTGTGGCCGAGCAGCGTTTCGTAGCACGCGGCGGCCTCGTCGCTGGCCGTACAGTCGGCTACGACGCTGTTGTAAAGGTTGCGTTCGACGGCTTCGCGCGTCATGCCGCCCATACCCCGCGCATCGGCCACAAGCGCCTCGCGCCATGCGGCGGGGTCGATGCCGTTTTCGTCGTAGACGGCGCGGCTGCGGCCGCAAATGCCCACAACGTTGATTTTCAGCCGGCGTTCGCGCATCAGGCTCTCGCGCTGTGCGGCGATTTGGCCGAGCAGCGACGCGCCCACCGTGCCTGTGCCGCAAACGAAGAGGTTGATTTCCTCGTAAGGGCTCAGAAAGAAGCTGTCGTGGAGCACGCCGAGCGACTTGCGCAGTTGTTCGCGCCGCACGACGAACGAAAGGTTCATTTCGAGCGCGCTGATGGCCGTGGCGCAGACGCTGATGCCGTTGCGGCCGAGCACGCCGAGCAACTTGCCGGCCGTTCCCGGCGTGTGCTTCATCGTTCGGCCCACGGCAGCCACGGTGGCGAGCCCTTCGAGCAGCGAGGCGCGGTTCATGGAGCCTGCCGCAATCTCGGCGGCGAACTCTTGGTCGAGCAGTCGGCAGGCACGCGGCGCGTCTTCGCGCGTCATGCACATCGAAGTGCTGGCTTCCGAGGAAGTTTGCGCCACCATGAATACACTGATGCCGCCCCCGGCCAAAGTATCGAAGATACGGCGGTTCACGCCGACCACGCCGACCATCGAAAGGCCGCTGACGGTGACCATCGACGTGTCGTCGACCGACGAAAGGCCGCGCACGGGGCGGTCGGACGCGGGAATATCGCGCCCGATGACCGAGCCGCGGGATTCGGGCGCGAAGATATTCCGTATATATATGGGGATATTCTTGACGCAGACGGGGAAAATCGTCGGCGGATAGATGACTTTCGCGCCGAAGTTGCAGAGTTCCATCGCTTCGTCGTAGGTAAGCGCCGCTATCGGGTAGGCCGTGGGCACGAGCCGCGGGTCGGCCGTCATGAAGCCGTCGACATCGGTCCATATTTCGAGCGAATCGGCGTCGAGCGCGGCGGCTACGATGGCTGCCGTGTAGTCCGCGCCGCCCCGGCCGAGGTGAGTGGGCCGTCGGCTCGCGCTGTCGGAAGCGATGAAGCCGCCCATGACGGCGATGCGCGCCGCATTTTCGCTTTGCGGGCCGAGCGTGGCTGCGATGGCTGCGTTGGTGGCGGCGAAGTCCACGCTGCGTGCGCCTTCCGCCCCAATCGTGAAAATCAGTCTGCGGGCATCGACCCATTGCGCCCCGTCGATTAGGGCCGTCACGAGGACGGCGGCGAGTCGTTCGCCGTAACCGGCCACGGCGTCGGCCGTTTTGGGCGTAAGGTCTTGTATGAGTTGCACGCCGTGGAGGATACTGCCGAGTTCGGTCAGCAATTTGTCGAGCTCGGCGAGCGTTTTTTGCAATTTATCGGGCGTCACGACGGCTTCGGCCGCCGTGCGGTGGTCGTGGGCGAGGCTTTCGAGCGCGAATTTGTAGTTTTCGCCGCCTTTGGCGGCTTCGCGTGCCGCGGCAATCAGTTTATCGGTCACGCCGTCGAGGGCTGCGACCACGACGACGAGATTGCCCGTCTGTCGCTCGACGATGCGTTTCACGTTGGCCAACGCGTCGGGCGTGCCGACGGCCGTTCCGCCGAATTTCAAGACTTTCATGGGGCGAGCCGTTGGGGTTTTTAGAGTTTGACTTTCTTTTTAGCGGCTTTCGACTCGTTTTGCAGGCGGTCGAGCGCCGTGACAACGTAGGTGTATTGCTGTTTTCCGTCGTTGTAGGGCA
>JAFLUW010000145.1 GCA_022508615.1 Prevotellaceae bacterium
CAAAAAGGCGGAGCGCCCCGACATGGGGCACTCCGCCTAATCCTTTGCGGCGTCCGACGGACGCTTATTTCAGCGTGACGGTGATCTCTTTCTCGGCTTCGCCCGTCACGATTTTGTCTTCGCGGAGCAGCCAGCCCAAAGCGAGGTAGAGTTCCTTCTCGGTCTTCACCTTCGTCACTTTCTTCAGGCCTTTTACTGTCATCGTTCCGTTTTCGTTCAGCGCGTTCCAGATGAGACCGGCAGCATTGCCTGCATTTACTTTCAGCATAACTTTTATTATGTTAAATGAGTACTAATGATTCTTGCGAATCGACGGCAAAGTTATGACTTTAAGAAACTTAAAACGACATCACGGGAAAGAAAATGACCGTTGCGCCGCGTTTTTCGCATTTTTGCCGGCTTTTTGCAAAGTCAGCGTGCTTTTTTCGTACCTTTACGCTGTGATTTCCATACTTATCCCTACTTACAACTTCTGTCCCGGGGCGCTCGTCGCGGCACTCGCGGCTCAGGCTGAAACACTTGCACGGAAAACGGCCGACGACTTTGCCTGCGAGATTCTTGTGGCCGACGACGCCTCGACCGACCGCGACACGTTGCGCCGCCTGCACGGTCTGAGCCGTATTTCCGGCTGCAGGCTGATTTTTTTGCAAGCCAACACGGGCCGCGCCGCCATACGCAACCGGCTGGCACGCGAGGCGCACGGCGAATTTCTGCTTTTCATCGACGCCGACGCCGAGGTGACCGACAGCCTTTTCCTCGAGAAAATGTGGGCCGAGCGGCTGAGAGCCGACGTGGTATGTGGCCGTGTGGGCCTTCCGCCGCGGCCGGCAAGTCCAGGACGCGAACTGCGCTATGCCTACGAGCTGTCGGCCGAGAGCCGGCGGCCGGCGGCTGTGCGGGCGCGGCGGCCTTATGCGCATTTCTCCACGTTTTGCGTGATGATGCGCCGCCGGGCGTGGCAGGCCGTGGGCTTCGACGAGCGTTGCACGGAATATGGCTACGAAGACGTGCTCATGGGGCTCGAATTGCAGGCCCGCGGCGTCAGCATCTTGCACACCGACCACACGCTCGTGCACTGCGGCATCGACACGAACGCCGAATTTCTGCGCAAGACCGACGCCGCGGCGCGCACGGCCGCCCGCCTTTCGAGCGACATGCCCGACATTTCGCGCGCCTCGCGCCTCTGCAGCCGACTTGGCCGCCTGTATCTCGTCGGGCCGCTGCGCCGACTGCTGCTGCCCGCGATGCCGCTGCTCCGCCGTCAATTGCTCGGCCGGCATCCTCGGTTAGTCCTCTTCAAACTCTATCAACTCGGCGCTTACCTGCGGGCACTCAAGACACCGGTTGCACACACGCGGGCGAAGTCAGCGTCCGCGGCTCGATGAAGCACGGCCCGACGAAACGCGACCGCTCGATACACGGTTAGACCGTCCGACTGTGGCCGATGAACTGCGACCCGACGCGCCACGACTCGTGGTTGTGCCAGCGCCGTAGCCTGTGGACGGCCGGGAGCCTGCTCCTGCGGAAGAACCTCCACCCGGAACGGCCGGGGCCGGGCTGCCGGGGCGCACGTCGGGTTTGCTGTTGCCCGGTTGCGTCGCCGGGCCGGGACGATCCGAGGGACGGGAACCGCCCGAAGCGTTTGTGGCACCCGGGCTCACCTGTCCGCCGGGACGTGCAGGGCGCGTGGCGCCGGGACCGCCGTTGCGGTCGCTGCGAAGCGGGCCGCCGGCGCCGGGCTCGGGCCGCCGGCCACGATCGTCGAAGTAGAAATCGCGCATGCCGCGGCCATTTCTCCGGGGCGCGTAGCGATAGGGACTGGCCTCGTGCGGACGGCGAAGCCCCCAGGCTTGTCCGCGATAGGACACGAAGACCGTGGGCCGGCCGAAATAGAGATAGCCGCGGCGATAGCGGTCGTAGATAACGAAATGCCAGCCGCCGGGGCGCCACTCCACGGGAGTGCAGAAATAGGCCAGCGTGCGGTAGAGGCTGAACTGCCAGTCGGTCAGAATATAGCGCAGGTCGGTTTCGCGGTAGTCGAGAAACAGCGCCATGCGGTCGCGTCCGGAATTGACCGAGAGCAGATAGTCGAGGTTCACCTGATAGACACGATTGTACTGTTCCGACGTCAGATTCAGTTCATAGGCCATTTTGTCGGTCAGGAAATAGGCTTCTTCGCGCGCCTCCTCATAGGAAAAGGCACAGGCCGCGAGCGAAGTTGCGACGAGAAGCACAAAGCTGAGGAAAAGTCGTTTCATAAGCACATATTTTAGGGTTACCGATAGTGCAAAGTTCCACAAATCCCGGTCTTCCGACAAATTTTTGTCTATAAAACATGTTAAAAACATAACATTTCAACACAAAATCAGACATTCCCGATAATTTTTGCCTGCCGCGCCTGCTCTCCGGCCGCCTCCGCAACTTTGCGGCCGACACGCCGCCTGTCCGTCGGGCTGCACAGCGTCGTTCGCCTCCTTTCCGGCCGCGCTGCGCCATAATTATTATAATATTTCTTGTTTTCGACGATTTTCTGAAACTGTATATATATAATAATGATGATAGCGCGGGAAAAACTGTTGATAACTTCGA
>JAFLUW010000146.1 GCA_022508615.1 Prevotellaceae bacterium
TGCCTATCCCCACGTCCGCGCCTATCGTTCCGACGTGCAGGCTGTTTGCGATTCGCTTGTCCACCATTCCGCCTTGCGCCGCCTTACGCTCCACCGCGATCCTATCGTCTGGAGCGAACAGCGTCAGATACTCGGCGAAGAAATCAACGTCTATCTCAACGACAGTACCGTCGACAGCGTCTATGTCGAGCGCCAGGCGCTGCTTGTCGAGCAGGTCGACAGCACACACTTCAATCAGATTTCCGGCAACATCATGCGCTCCTACTACGAGGGCGGCGAAATGCGTGAAAGTCAGGTCGAGGGGAACGTTTACACCGTCCATTATCCCCTCGAGCGCGACAGCCTCGTGCTCTATCAGATATATATGGAAACCGCAAAGGCCCGCATGTTCATGGCCGACCGCAAGATGCAACGCATCTGGTCGCCTGCCTCCACAGGCTTCTTTTATGCCGCCGGTCTCGCTCCCCGTGAGCACACATGGCTCGAGAACTACGCCTGGTTCGACTACATCCGCCCACTTTCCCGCGACGACTTGTTCACATGGCGCGGCAAGCCCGTCGAAAACGTCCTCAAGCCCAGCATTCGCCGCGAAGCCCCGCTGCAGAAATTGCAGACGGCCGCCTCTTCGCGCTGACCGAAATCCCCTTCTCTTTTATGTCCGACATCATCCGCCTGCTGCCCGATTCCGTGGCCAATCAAATTGCCGCCGGCGAAGTCATACAGCGCCCTTCGTCCGTTGTCAAGGAACTCATGGAAAACGCTGTCGACGCCGGCGCCACGCTCGTGCAAGTCTTTGTCAGCGAAGCCGGCAAAGAAAGCATACAAGTCGTCGACAACGGCTGCGGCATGTCGCCCACTGACGCACGTTTAGCCTTCGAGCGCCACGCCACGTCGAAAATCAGCCAAGCCGCCGACCTCTTCACGCTTCGCACCATGGGCTTTCGCGGCGAAGCCCTCCCTTCCATAGCCGCCGTGGCCCAGGTCGAACTGCGCACACGGCCCGAAGGCGAAGAAACCGGCACGCGTCTTTGCATCGAGGGCAGCAAAGTCCGCCTGCAAGAAATGACCGCTTGTCCCGTCGGCGCCAATTTCCAGGTGCGCAACCTTTTCTACAACATTCCCGCACGCCGCAAGTTTCTCAAGAGCAATCACACCGAGCTTTCCAACATCACGGCCGAGTTCGAGCGCATCGCCCTGGCCCGTCCCGACGTCGCATTCCGCCTCACTTCGGGCGAAACCCTCCTGCTGAGCCTCGAAGCCGGCAACTTCCGCCAGCGCATCGCAGGCATTTTCGGCCGCAGGCTCGACAGTCAGATTATTCCCCTTGAAGTCGAAACCCCTCTGTGCCGCATCTCCGGCTTCATAGGCACGCCCGAGGCCTCGCGCAAAAAAGGAGCGCACCAATACTTCTTCGTCGGCGGCCGCTACATGCGCCATCCCTATTTCGCCAAAGCCGTCGCCTCGGCCTACGACCGCCTCATTCCCGAAAACGACCAAGTACACTTTTTCCTCAACTTCGACATCGACCCCTCGCGCATCGATGTCAACATCCATCCCCAGAAAACCGAAATCAAGTTCCAGGACGAGCGCGAAATATGGAGCATACTCCAAGCCTCCGTCCGCGAATCGCTCGGCCGTCACAACGCCGTTCCCTCCATCGACTTCGATGCCGGCGACATGCCCGACATTCCCGTCTTCAGCGGCCGTACCGACGTCGCCCAACCCCGCGTCGAGGTCGACACCTCCTACAATCCTTTCCACTCCCTCCCCGCGGCAGCAGCCTCCCCGCGCGCCGTGGCTTCCCGCAGCGCGGCCGCTTTCCCCCCGTCCGCAGTCGCCGACACGCTTTCAGCCGCCAGCGCCCCCGTGCTCTACGACAGCCTCGCTCCCGACGAACGTGCCGGCTGGACACAGACCGCTGCTGTGCCCCAACAGGTCGGCCGGCGCTACATACTGACGGCCACGGCCGACGGCCTGCTGCTCGTCGACCAGCACCGCGCCCACATGCGCGTGCTCTACGACAACTTCCGCCGCGACCTCCGCTCGCGCCAGGGCACAGCCCAGCGTCTGCTCTTTCCCCAGCTCGTCGAACTTCCCCGGTCGCAGACCGCCGCGCTCGAACGCATCCTCGACGACCTCGCAGCCCTCGGCTTCGACCTCTCGCCCCTCGGCGGAGGCAGTTTTTCCATACTCTCCGTTCCCGCCGGCACAGAGAGCGTCGACCCCGTCGAGCTCATCGAGACCTTCACCGGCGACGAAGGCATACCCGCCTCGGCCCTTGCCGACGAAGTGCACCACCGCATCGCCCTCGTCCTTGCCCGCCG
>JAFLUW010000147.1 GCA_022508615.1 Prevotellaceae bacterium
TTGACGGCATGTGGTCATCGTCTTTGACCGATTCCACCTCCAAAGGAAAACCCGATATCGAAGCGGTTGATTTGACGACCCGGCTTCACGATTTGAATGATACATTGGAAGTTACTACAAAACCAGTGATTTTTGACGGAGATACGGGCGGCAAGATCGAACATTTCGTATTTACGGTTCGCACCTTGGAGAGATTGGGCATTTCTGCCATCATCATTGAAGATAAGGTCGGGTTGAAGCAAAATTCGCTTTTCGGTACCGAAGCCGTTCAGACGCAAGATACCGTCGAGGGTTTTTGCAACAAGATCAAGGCAGGAAAGGAGGCGCAGATTACTCGTGATTTTATGATAATAGCCCGTTGTGAAAGTCTGATAGCCGGCAAACCGGTCGAAGATGCGTTGGAACGCTGTCATGCGTATGTGGAGGCCGGGGCCGACGGCATCATGATACATTCGAAAAACAAGACGGGGGAGGACATCCGGGAGTTCTGTCAAAGGTTCCGGGCTACAGACAGCCACACTCCGATTGTTGCCGTTCCGACGACATACAGTCAATTTACCGAAGCCGAATTGTCCGCGTGGGGGATCAATATCGTGATTTACGCCAATCATATGTTGCGTTCTGCCTATCCGGCCATGGTAAAGTGTGCGGAGTCGATTCTCAAGCACGGCCGTTGCAAGGAGGCATCGGAGGAATACTGTATGCCCGTGAAAGAGATATTGAACCTTATTCCCGGCACAAAAAAGAAGTAGAATGCTGACGCCTTCCTTTTTTATAGAGAAACTGCGGGAAATCGGAATTGACTGTTTCGCCGGAGTTCCCGACAGTCTATTGAAAAACATTTGTGCCTATATTACGGACAACTTTGATGCTGGCCACCATATTATTGCGGCGAATGAGGGCGCAGCCGTAGGCTTTGCGGCGGGTCACTATTTGGCGACAGGTCGGCCGGCTTGCGTGTATATGCAGAACAGCGGCGAGGGGAACATCATCAATCCTCTGGCATCGCTGACCGACCCTGAGGTGTACAACATTCCGGTTCTTTTGCTGATCGGCTGGCGCGGTCGTCCGGGCGTGCATGACGAGCCGCAGCATGTCAAGCAGGGAAAGATTACCATGGGTCTGCTGAATGTTATGGGCGTGAATTATGATGTGCTTGCCAAAGAGGAGGATAAGGCTGAAAAACAGATTGCCAAAGCCGGCGAGGCGTTGAAACGCAATGAGGTGTATGCATTAATTGTAGAGAAGGATACATTCGAAAACCACGAATTGCGGAATGTCGTAAAGAATGACTTTGCGATGAGCCGCGAAGCGGCCATTCAGGCTGTAGCTGCCTCCATCGGTGAGAGCGACTGCATAGTGAGTACAACCGGTATGATCAGTCGCGAGCTTTTCGAATATCGCACGGCCATGGGGCAGAGTCACGAGCGCGATTTTCTTACCGTGGGCAGCATGGGTCACGCATCGCAGATCGCACTCGGCATAGCATTGGCACAGCCTTCACGCAAAGTGTGGTGTTTCGATGGAGACGGAGCCGCCATCATGCACATGGGCAGTATGGCAATCGTAGCAGACAAGTGCCCTGAAAATTATATCCATGTGGTATTCAACAACGGAGCGCACGACAGTGTAGGCGGACAACCGACGGTAGGTTTGCATATTGACCTTCCCATGATTGCAAAGGCGGTTGGATACAAAAACATATTCAGTGCGGATGATGCCGACAGCCTGAAAACTGCGTTGGCGGCCATTGTGAAAGCGGATGGTCCGACACTGCTCGAAATCAAGGTGAAGCGTGGCAACCGCAAGGACCTCGGACGTCCCACCACGACTCCGATTCAGAACAAAGAGGCATTGATGAACTTTCTGAAGAAGTAGAAATACTATGGTGAAGACAGCAGTAATAATGGCCGCCGGCCTCGGGTCCAGATTCGGTCAGTATACCGAACGCATTCCCAAAGGCTTAATCGTGTGCGGCGGCATTTCGATGATAGAACGCAGCATCCGGACGCTAATCGACTGCGGCATCGGACGAATCATAATTGGCACGGGTTATCACAAGGAAAAATTCGAGGAACTCGCCCTGCGTTTCAAACAGATAGAGTGTGTCTTTTCACCGCGATATGCCGAGACCAACAGCATGTACACGCTGTATAATTGTCGGGAAGTCATAGGCGATGATGATTTTCTGTTGCTGGAATCGGATTTGGTGTTCGAACGCAGGGCCGTTACATCTCTGCTCGAATGTCCGAATACCAACGTTATGCTGATTACTCCTGTGACAAAATTTCAGGACCAATATTATGTCGAATATGATTCCG
>JAFLUW010000148.1 GCA_022508615.1 Prevotellaceae bacterium
AGCTGATAATAAAAACGAACGCGGTGCGTGACTAAAGCTTTCCTTGCAAAGTACAGATATTCTTCCATCGAAGCGACGACAAGCCCCTGCTCGGCGTCGGCTTCCGTCACGCGAGCCTGCGGAAGGGCGTTTTCTCCGGCCACAAGCGTCTGCTGCACATAGTCGAACAACTGCTCATAGAGTTCAGCCCGACTTTTTCCGGGCACAGCAAACGTCTTTTCGAAGACCACATAACCGTCTTTTAGGGGCACGGCGCCGGCCAGATATTTGGCGTCCACCTCTTTCTGGGCCGAAAGCGGCAGAGCGAGGCACAGCGCACAGAGAATCGAAAGGATTTGTTTCATGCGTTTCGGTATTGATTGTAGTTTCTGCAAAGTTAGCAAGAAAATCGAATACCTCCGTCCTGCAACCGGCATATAAACGCGGCGGCGGCAAAAGCGGCGGGATGTTGGGAAAAACTTATGCTGAGAAAGTCAAAACTAACACGGCGTAAGTAAAAAATTAGTCTGAGTAGTTCAAACTTACTCAGACTAATTTTCGAGCAATGCAAACATCTAATTCTTAAGGACAAAGGGAATGCGCTTTCCAGCAATGCTTCGCCTTCGGTGTCGGCTCTGACGGCCGCGCAGATCAGTCTAACGAATGGATGACAAGGCCGCTGCGCAACTTCGGCTCGAACCATGTCGCCTTGGGCGGCATAATGAGGCCGTTGTCGGCAATGTCCATAATCTGTTTCATGGACACGGGATAGAGGGCAAGGGCCATTTGCATTTCTCCCGAGTCGACACGACGCTTCAACTCGCCGAGTCCGCGGAGTCCGCCCACGAAATCGATGCGCTTGTCCGAGCGAAGATCCGTTATGCCTAAACGCTTGTCGAGAATCAGCCGGGAAGAAATGTCGACGTCGAGACATCCGATAGGATCGGCGTCGGCATAGGTGCCGGGACGCGCTGTCAGACTGTACCAACAACCGTCCACGTAGAGCGAAAACTCGTGGGCGGCCTGCGGTTTATAGCACTCTTCGCCTTTCTTCTCGACTACAAAGTCTTCGTCGAGGGCAGCCAAAAACTCGGCGGGCGTCTGTCCGTTCAAATCTTTCACTACGCGGTTGTAGTCCAGAATCGTCAGCTGCTGCGCGGGGAAACAAACGGCCATATAGAAGTTATACTCCTCGTCACCCGTGTTGTTCGGATTGGCGGCAGCGCGCTCGGCACCGACCAACGCGGCCGCAGCCGAGCGATGGTGGCCGTCGGCGATATAGAGCGCGTCCATTGCGGCAAATTCTGCCG
The DNA here is from genome assembly GCA_022508615.1 of Prevotellaceae bacterium. Taxonomy (GTDB): domain Bacteria; phylum Bacteroidota; class Bacteroidia; order Bacteroidales; family Bacteroidaceae; genus Alloprevotella. The sequence goes on from JAFLUW010000148.1 coordinate 1,290, forward strand.
TAATCGTAGCCTTATCCTGCTCGTCCGAGATAATCCAGAACTGATGGCCGAAGCCATCAATCGGAGCAATGAAATCATAAACGGGCTCGGTGGCCGCGTATTTCTCGATAATCGCAGCCAAAGCCGGACGCTCTTTGTAGGCAAGGAACACGGGTTCGATGTTGGCGTTCGTGTTGCGCACGTGCTTCATGCGGTCTTCTTCTTTGTCGCGACGCGTGAGTTCGTGTTTCTTGATTACGCCGTTCTGATAGTCTTCCGTGTGGCAGCATACGACCAGACCGTACTGCGGGCGGCCGTTCATGGTCTGGGCGTAGAGGTAGTAGTTTTCCTCTGCGTCCTTTTTCAGCCAGCCTTTCTCCTGGAAAAGACGGAATTGCTCGGCTCCGCTTTCGTAAACACGCGGGTCATACTCGCTCGTCCCTTCGGGGAAGTTGATTTCGGGCTTGATAATATGGTACAACGACTTTTCATTCGTACCGGCCTCGGCACGAGCTTCTTCGGATTCGAGTACATCGTAGGGACGACTCTCGACAAGTTCCACCAATTCGCGCGGCGGACGGATTCCTCTGAAAGGTTTTATTCGGGGCATGGGCTTACGAATTTATTTGTTCACTTGGAATTTCGTCACGCCATCCTTGAAGAACGAGACAATCTGATTTGCGGCCGCAAGTCCGGCGTTAATGTTGGCCTCGGACGTCTGTGCACCCATTTTCTTGGGCGTCGAGAAATAGCGGCCGGGCAATGCTTCGGCGAAAGCGGCGTCGGCATCGGGTTTGATGTCCGTAATGTAACGCAAGTCCTCGCGCTCGACGAGCAGTTTCAGCAATCCCTCTTCGTCGATGACCTCTTTGCGAGCCGTATTGATGAGTATCGCGCCCTTTTTCAT
>JAFLUW010000149.1 GCA_022508615.1 Prevotellaceae bacterium
ACGCTTTTTCGTTCGCGTCGCCGCGCTTGTCGCGAAAAAAATGTAACTTTGTGGCCGTTTGGCAGACCGGCTTCGTCGGTCGAAGCCGCCGGAAAGAACGAAAAAGTAAAGACACGACACCATAAATATACCTATGGAAGAAAACGAAAAAACGACAGGCATCTATTCGGCATCGAATATACAAGTGCTCGAAGGACTCGAAGCCGTGCGCAAACGGCCCGCCATGTACATCGGCGACATCAGCGAGAAGGGATTGCACCACCTCGTATATGAAACCGTGGACAACTCCATCGACGAAGCCTTGGCCGGATATTGCACGCACATCGAAGTGACCATAGCCGAAGACGGCTCGATTATCGTCGAGGACGACGGACGCGGCATTCCCGTCGATATGCACCCCAAGGAGAAACGCTCGGCGCTCGAAGTGGTGATGACCGTGCTGCACGCCGGCGGCAAGTTCGACAAAGGTTCGTATAAGGTGTCGGGCGGACTGCACGGCGTGGGCGTGTCGTGCGTCAACGCGCTGTCGTCGCACATGAAGTCGCAAGTGTTTCGCGACGGAAAAATCTATCAGCAGGAATACGAAAAGGGTAAGCCCCTCTACGCCGTCAAAGTGGTGGGCGAGACCGACCGGCGCGGCACGCGTCAGCAGTTCTGGCCCGACGCGACCGTCTTCACCACGACGCTCTACAAATACGACATACTGGCCAACCGCATGCGCGAATTGGCCTTCCTGAACGCCGGCATACGCATCACGCTGACCGACCTACGGCCCGACGACGAGGGCAACACGCGGCAGGAAGTGTTCTATTCCGAGCAGGGCCTGCGCGAATTTGTGCGCTACATCGACTCCTCGCGCACGCATCTCATTCCCGACGTCATCTATCTGAACACCGAGCGCGCCGGCATACCCATCGAAGTGGCCATTATGTACAACACGAGCTACTCGGAAAATCTACACTCCTACGTAAACAACATCAACACCATCGAGGGCGGCACCCATCTGATGGGCTTCCGTCAGGCCGTGACGCGCGTGCTGAAACGCTACGCCGAGGAAAATGCCGCCAAGCAAATAGAAAAGGCCAAAATAGAAATCACGGGCGAAGACTTCCGCGAAGGTCTCACGGCCGTCATCTCCATCAAAGTGGCCGAACCCCAGTTCGAGGGACAGACGAAAACCAAACTCGGCAACTCCGAAGCCACCGGCGCCGTGAACTCCGCCGTAGGCGAAGCCCTCTCCAACTATCTCGAAGAGCACCCGAAGGAAGCCAAACTCATCGTCGACAAAGTAATCCTCGCCGCCACGGCCCGCGTCGCCGCCCGCAAAGCCCGCGAGAGCGTGCAGCGCAAGAACCCCATGTCGGGCGGCGGCCTGCCCGGCAAGTTGGCCGACTGCTCGTCGAAAGACCCCGCCGTTTGCGAACTCTTTCTCGTCGAGGGCGACTCGGCCGGCGGCTCGGCCAAGCAAGGCCGCTCGCGCGCCACGCAAGCCATACTCCCGCTGCGCGGAAAAATCCTCAACGTAGAGAAAGCCATGTGGCACAAAGCCTTCGAGAGCGACGAGGTGAACAACATCATACAAGCCCTCGGCGTGCGCTTCGGGCTGAGCGAAGACTCGAAAGAAGCCAATCTCGACAAGTTGCGCTACCACAAAGTCATCGTCATGGCCGATGCCGACGTCGACGGTCAGCACATCGCCACGCTCGTCATGACGCTTTTCTACCGTTATATGCCGCAACTCATTCAGGACGGCTACCTCTACATCGCCATGCCGCCGCTCTATCGCGCCACGAAAGGCAAGACGAGCGAATACTGCTACGACGACCGCCAGCTCAACGACTTCTTCATGAAATACGGCGACGGCACCGAGGCCGGCATCAGCGTGACGCGCTACAAAGGTTTGGGCGAAATGAACCCCGAGCAGCTTTGGGAGACCACGATGAACCCCGAGACGCGACTCTTGAAGCAAGTTACCATCGAAAACGCCGCCGAGGCCGACTACATCTTCTCCATGCTTATGGGCGACGACGTAGGCCCGCGCCGCGAATTCATCGAGCGCAACGCCACCTACGCCAACATCGACGCATA
>JAFLUW010000015.1:0-19391 GCA_022508615.1 Prevotellaceae bacterium
ACGGAGTTTTATATGACAAGACAAAAAATACGATACTTTGCTGTCCACAAGGCCGCCAAGGGGAGTTTTCTGTTCCCGAAACGGTTACGACTATCGGAAACGAGGCTTTCTGTGGTTGCTCCGACCTGAAGAGCATAACTATTCCCGACACGGTTACGACTATCGGAAGCGAGGCCTTCCTTGGTTGCGACGGCCTTGAACAAATTACTTGTTACGCCACTACTCCGCCAAGAATTTCTTCTTTTCATTCTTATCTCACTTTCGAAAACTCGTACTACGAAAATGCCACCCTCTATGTGCCCGAAGATGTCGTGGAAGATTATCGCCGACATGAGTGGGGCAAATTTCGAAACATCGTAGGTATTGTGCCTGCAAATAACATGGAATAAGCGCCCACCGACGGACTTCGTCCCCGTTTTCGCGGCGTTAGCGGGGAGAAAAGCAGAAATAGCGCCGCGTAAGTTCGAACCGAGTTCGAACTTACGCGGCGTAGTTTTTTTGTTTGAGCTGCGCAAGGGACAGAAACGCCCCGAAAAAGTGGCTTTTCGCGCGAAAAACCGTAGCGAAGACGGACGCAGACGGCTATGTGCTGACGAAACCTAACGAACGGCGGCCGTCCATGCGAATGGTGAGCGGCGCGGGGAAATGCACGAGGCGCAGGTGGGGCGTCTCTTCCTCGGCTGGAAGGGCTTCAAGGGCGGCTTCGTCGAACTCATCGGGCTCAATCGTGAAGTAGCCCACGCCGAGCGACGTGAGATTTTGGAAAAAGTGCGTGCCTTGGCTCGCCTCGACGCAGTATCCTTCGAGACGGCGCTCCACGACGAGGGCTGCACCGCCGATGTGCGGCCACTTGACGGGAATGCCCAGCCATTCGTCGCTCGAACCCCAGCGGCCGGGACCGACAAGCACGTAGCGGCGGCCCTCGGAGACGAGGCGGGCGTTCAGCCGCTCCACTTCGCGGGCGATGAGCGCGTTGTCGGCTGCCCTATAGCCAGCGCTGCGCACGTAGACGACGTCGCTCACGTCCTGCGATGTGCCGTTGCCCAGCGCGTTGCGGCAGGAAAGGAGCATGCCGGGCCGCGGTTCGAGCTCGGAGGTCTCAATGCGGGCGTCGTCGCGGGCGTCGACGATGGGGCGTATCTGCAAGAGGCAGAAGCGGGCGCTGTCGCCCGTGATGTCCATGGCGAATTCTATTTCGACGGGGCGGCCCATTTCTTCGGCGCCGATAGAAAGAAGACGGTCGATGGTGTCGGCCAGCGGGAAGCGCTCGTGTTCGAGCAAGCCCGAGAGCGAAATGATTTTGCGGCCGCCGGGATAGATGCCGTCGCGTATGACTTGGTCCAGCGGATCGTAGGTCGAGGCGATGAAACGCAGGGCTCCGGCCTCGTCGGCGCGGCGCACGGGCAGGCGGACGAGGTTGAAGCCGTCGTCGACGGCGAAGTCGAGCGCCGGATTCGATAGGTCGAGCGCAAGGAAGCGGGTTTGCGTGTCGCGCAGGGCGATATCGACTTCGGAAAGTTGGAGAATGTGGTGCGGATGGCGCGGAGAGAAGCGCAGCGAAGGGCCTGCGCCGTCGACAATGTACTTACCCAGCCCGAGAGCCACGTTGGCGATGCCGTCTTCGGCCCGTTCGGCGCCGATTGGATAGAAGTTGAGCGAACGAGCCACACCCGAGAGCACAGGATAGAAGCAGCCGCCACGCTCGGTGCCGACCACTTCTTGCAGGACAATGGCCATTTTTTCCTGTTCGATGAGATTTTGCGTGGCTGTGAGGTAGGCCTTGCTGTCACGATAGAACACGCTGGCGTAAACAGCCTTGATGGCCGAACGCATGAGCAGCACGCTCTCGGCCTTATCGGCGCGACGCGGCACCATATAAGTGGAATATATGCCGGCAAAGGGCTGATAGTGCGAATCTTCGAGCAACGACGACGAGCGCACGGCCACGGGGCCGCCCACTACGTCGTAGAGGGCTTCGAGGTCGGCCGTAACGTGCTCGGGAAGCGAGGCGCGGAGAAAGGCATCGAGGATTTCGGCGTCGGCAGCGTCGGAAAGAGCTATGGGATACAGGTTGTTGCGTTCCATGAACTCGTCGAATACATCGGTGCAGACGACGACGGTTTTGGGAATGGATACGGCGAAATTTTCGCGCTCGAGCTTGGGGTGGCGCTGCAACATCGCAGCCATGAAAGCCAAACCGCGGCCTTTTCCGCCGAGCGAGCCGTTGCCGATGCGGGCGTAGTTGCCGAATTCATCGAAGCGGTCGCGCTGGTAGACTGCCACGACGCCGGCATTCTTCATGCGGCGGAACGAGGCGATGAGGTCGGCGATAAGTTCGCGGGCCTCTTGCATGTCTTCGTAGTCGTTCACATCGACGCGACGCAGAATGACGGCCGGCGGAAACATGGCGCGCGAGAAAAAGAAGCGCGAAAAGTGGTTGCGGGCCAAATGGTAGCGAAGCGAGTCGTCGGGAATGTTCGGAATGGCGCGTTGCAGGTCTTTGAGCGTGCGGATACGCATAATTTCCTCGCCCGTCGAAGGACGGCGAATGATGAAGTCGCCGAACCCGAAGCGGTTCATCACTTCGCGATGCAAGTCCTGCGGGAAGCGTTTGGAGTGTTTGCTGATAAAGGCGGCGCCGACTGACTCGGCCAAGGCGCGGTTAGCCTCTTCGCTACTTTCGAGAATGACGGGAATGTGTGCGTCGTGCGACTTGACATAGCGCGCTAACCGATAACCCGCCTCGGGGTCTTTCTTTCCCTCGCGGCCGAACGACATATCGCTGACTATGCCGAGGATATTGTCGCGATAGGTGTCGAAAATCTCGCGTGCCTCCTCGTAAGTACGGGCCAGCATAATTTTGGGACGACCGCGCATGCGAAGGGTCTTGAGATGATCATTGAGAGCCTCTTTCGAAAACTCGAGGCTTTGTTCGAGCACGATACGGAACAAATGCGGCAGCGCGCCGGAATAGAATCGTACACTGTCTTCAACCAGAAGGATGATTTGCACGCCCACGGCGGCCACGTCGTGGGGAGCGTTCCACTTGTCTTCGAGGAGTTTGATGATGGCCAGCAGCAGTTCGGCATTGCCAAGCCACGAAAAGACGTAGTCAATCGAACTAAGATCTTCGCTCTCCATGCGTTTGGAAACTTCGCGCGAGAAAGGCGTGAGCACCACGATGGGAATGGCGGGCGAACGCTGCTTGATTTCACGTGCCGTGGCGAACGTGTCGGTTTGGCTCATGTTGGGCATGACGATAATCAATTCGAAGGAGCGTTCGCCGAGACGCGCCATCGCCTCTTCCTTGGTAGAAACCTGCGTGAAGCGCGGCGGATAGCGCAAACCGAGCGCGGAGTATTCGTTGAAGATTTGTTCGTCCACTCGACCGTCGTCTTCGAGCATGAAGGCGTCGTATTTCGTAGCGATGAGCAGCACGTTGTACACGCGCTGGCGCATCAAGTCGGCAAAAGGCGTGTCGCGCAGAGCGATATCTTTGAGTCTAGGCAGCTGGGACATGGGATAGAAGATATTTATTTCTTGCAAATGACCTGTAAATGGCAGTTGGCGCACGGCGCATCGGGCGAGGGAGCAAACGGCCGGCCGGTATCGAGAATTTCGGCGGCGAGCGCGGCGAGTCGGTCGCGGAACGCTTCGCGCAAAGGGCGGAAGTCGGACAATAACTCGCCACCCATATTTATATAAGGCCGAAAATCGGCGTCGTGAGCGCCCGCCGTGTAAAACAATACGGGCGCTACCGGCTGCTGAGCGTCGCTTTCGGCGCACATGATAAGCGAATAGACGAACGTTTGCAGCGCATAGTGCTTTTCGTAGGTGAAAACATCGTCGAGCGAGCCGAGTTCGAGCGCGCGGGCTTCGTATTTTCCCGTTTTGTAGTCAACTACGCGCAAAGTAGGTCGTCCCTTGAGACGTACAACGTCGAGGCGGTCGATGTAACCGTGGAGTTCGAGCGTGCGACCGCCGATTTCGAGCGGCAGACTGACGTGGCGCTCGTTCGCCACTATCTCGAACGGGGCCATCGTGTGGTCGAAACGGAAAAGCGCCCGCAGATAGAGCCGCAAAGCCGCGTCGGTATAGGCATCGATACGCTCGGGAAGCAGTTCGAGGCCGCCACGTTTCTCGGCTTCCGCACGGGCTTGGCGAAGTCCTTCGCGGATATATTTCGCCAACAGGGCGTCGGCATAGGCTGTTTGCGTCTTGTCGGCAAACGGTGCGAGCATTTCGGCCGTCACCACGCCGTCGCCGCCGGCTATCCGTTCGTCGTAGAACGCTTGTGCCGCAGCATGGAAAAGCGTGCCGAAAGCATTGGGCTGTACTTCGAGCATAACGGGTTGCGGCTCGCGCAAACGGGCCACATGCCTGAAATAAAAGAACACGGGGCACATCAAATAGTCCGCCAACGCCGACGGAGAAAGCCGTCCGCCTATCCTTTCGAACAAATCGCCGGGCTTGGGCACGACAGTCTCGGGCGGAACGTCGAGACTGACAGCGGGATTGAGCGTGAGGTGCTTGATTTGCGGCAGTCCGCCTTCGACAAGCAGTTGCGTCATGTAGCGAGAGCGCTCGCCGCGGCCGATACCGTCGGAGCCCATGGAGTAAACCAAGCGTACATGGGAGGCACGCTGCAACAACCGATAGAAATAGTAGGCATAGACGGCCGTTTTTTGCCGCGGCGTGGTCATGCCGAATTCTTTCCGCAGCATATAGGGAATAAACGAGGTGTCGGACGCCCGTGCAGGCATCTTGCCTTCGTTTACGCCCAACATCAGCACGTTTTCGAAGTCGAGACAGCGCGTTTCGAGCACGCCCATCACCTGCAAACCGTCGACAGGCTCGCCTTCGTAGGGGATAGACGACGAGCGAGCCGCATTGTCGAGCAGCGCACGCAACGTGGCGGGACTTACATCGAGTCTTCCGCTTTCGACCATGCGCACGAAGCGTTCGAGCAACAAATATAAGCGGTAGCAGGCCTCGGCTTCGAGCGTGGCGAAGAACGCTTCGGGCGAATCGGTCGGACTTTCGGGCGGCGGAGCGGCGGCATCGAGCTCTTCGGCCAAACTTACGACTTTCCCGGAAAGGCGGCGCAGCATTTCGGCCGGACTTTCGCTCGCCGCAACGGCTGAACGCTCCGCACGGTCTATCCATTCGCAGAATGTGGCGTAGGCTTTCGTGTAATGCAAGGGGAAACCTTTCGTCACGTTTACCGTTGCGGCCGCACCGTCGGAGGGTAAAGCGTGAAGAATGGGCTGCAACAGCGTCTCGTCGCACATCACGACGGCCGTTTCGCGGGCCTTCTCCTCGCTGACATGCTGTTCGACCCACGGGCCGACCGATGCCGTGCCCGCACTATCCGTCGAGACGCTGACAAACTCGACCGAAGCGATGCGGCGAAAGTTATCGAAGACCGTTGCCGGGAGTTCGCCGGGAAAGAGCCGCATATTCTCGCGCACAAAAGCGCCGGCCTCGAAAGGAGCGCCCTCCCGGGTGTAAAATATGTCGTAATCCCAGTAAAACCAAGCCTTGTCGTGGCGGCGAAGTTCGGCCATCAGGCTCTTTTCGGCCCGACTCAGCACGTTGAATCCCACGAAAGCGTAACGTTCCGCGTCTTCGGGCAGCACGACGCGGCCCGATTCGAGCGCTTCGGCCACTTGGCGGAACTGTGCGCCCTCGTAGGCCAAGCCTTCGGCGAACAACTCTTCGCGCAGCGCTGTATAGATGTCGTGCATCTTGTCCCAGAGTTCGAGAAAGCGCTCGCGCAACTCACTATTCTTTTCTACCGAAAAACCGTGAAAGAAACGCTGCAACTCACGCTCCTGCGCGCTGTCGATATAGTCGAGACGGTCGAGTTCCTTGATGTCTTTCAGGTTGCGCAGCAGGCGTCGCGCGTCGATAAGGTTCTTGTCGATGTCGTCGAAGTCGGCCAACAGGCGCTCGCCCCAGCCATAGAAGCGGTCGAGGCTCTCGGAGGCGCCCACAATGCGGACATAGTGGCCGTAAAGACGGCATACGGTGTCGATAGGGTCGTTCACGTCGTAAGGCGAAAGGCTGTCGAACAGCTCGCTGACCGTCATGTAGCGCGGCGACCACAGCGGGCGGCCGCTTTCGGCCAGATAGTTGTCCATAAACAGCTTGGCGCGCTTGCCGGGAAAGACTACGACCGTCCGACTAAGGTCTCCGCCGGTTTTTGCCAGCAAATCGTCGGAAACAAGTTTGAGAAAAGGTGTCATATACGTTCAGTTTCGCCGAGTTTCACATACCAAATCCAGCCTTCCACGCACGAATGTCCCATGCGGCGCAGCAAATTGACATATCGTTTCACTTGCGTTTTGTATTCGTCGTCCTTCGCGCCGAATTTGAAGTCGACAACGACCGTGCGGCCGTCCTTCATCATCACACGGTCGGGCCTGCGGCTCACCGGGCGGCCGTCTTCGTCGAGCGAAAGTATGCTGCATTCGTTGAACAGCCGCCACGAGCCGTCGAACCACGGCGCCGCTGCGGGTTGTTCGAGACAAGCGTGGAGATAAGCCGTCAGCCCGGGCACATCGGCCTCGCTGATGTAGCCCTCGCGGGCATATCTACGCACGACAGGCTCGATGTCGGCCGCCGTGGCGAGCCACGCGAACATCTCGTGCAGCAATCGGCCGCGCCGACGACGGCTGTCGTCGCCCTCGCCGCGGCCCAACAGCGCGCGAGCGCCCTTCGAGCCGCGAAAACGCAGCAGACGGCCGCCCGAAGCGAGCTGCACATCGCGACTTTCGGGCGAGAATTTCAGCGGATTCTTCAATTTCTCGGTTTTTTCGGCGAGGGTGTAGTTTTCGAGCGTTCCGCAGGCGAACACAAGCCCCTCGTCGGTCTGCTCCATACGCATGAACGGAGCGGCAGGCGCGAGCGCATCGGCCTCGCCCTCGACCAATGTTTCATAGACGAGCCGTCCGACCGACACGGCCGCCGGCGTTTCTTTCTTTTTGCCCTGCGAGGCGGAAGACGACGTCCATACCACCATATTTTTCCGCGCCCGCGTGAAAGCGACATAGAGCAAGTTGAGCCGTTCGAGCCGTTTCTGCATCATTTCTTCGTTCAGATAGGGCGCGAACAGCGAATGGCCCGCCTCCAAGCCCTCGGCTACGGGAATGAGCGGCAGTCGGCTGAACTTTTCGGGCAGTCGGCCCTCCGTGGCGCACCACATGAGATGACGGAAGTCGACGGCGTCGATATTGCCTTCGAGAAAGGGCAGCAGAACGGTGTGTGCGTCGAGCCCCTTGGCCTTGTGTATGGTCAGAATGCGCACGCCGTCGACATCGCCCGAGGCTATGGCCTTGCCCGAAAGCGTTTCGTCCCAATAGGCAAGGAAATGGCGAAGCGAAGGCCGGTGTTCGTCGAGATAGGCTGCGAGCCCGTCGAGAAAGCCGAAGAGATAGGCGCTCTGCCCCGGCCACGAAGCCAGCGCCGCCTGCTCGACAATGTGCATGCACAGTTCGTAGAGCGGCATAGCCAGCATCTTCGCGCGGTTTTCGCCCAACCAAGCGGGCAGCGGCGCCTCGCTGCGGGCCACTACCGAAGTCCAAGCCTCGGAGGCGTCGCAGTTTTTCTTCACGAGATAGGCGCGCGCCTCGCTGTCGGCGGGATTGTAGAGCCACGCGAGCGTCCGAACGAGATACATCACGGCCGACGAGGCCGTGAGATAGAACGCTTCGTCCGAAACGACGGGCACATCGGGGCAGTTGCGGGCGAAAAAGTCGGTAATCGTGCGGATTTGGTCGTTGCGTTGCAGGAGAATGGTCATCTGACCGAGGGGAATGCCGCAGTCGTCGCGCAACGTGCGGATTTTCTCGCAGAGACGGAGACACTGACGCTCGTCGCGCGAGACGGGCTCGGCCGCCGGCGTGTCGCCGTCGTCGACCTTTTTCTTTTTTTCTCCCGACCGGTCTATATAGAGTTGCACATAGCCGGGACTTTCGGGGTGGGCGCAATGCTGAAAAACGTCTTTCTCGCGATAGATGCGGGCCACCGGCTCGCCCTCGCGGCGCAAGGCTTCCTGCTCGGCGTCGCTGCCGAAAAGACGTGCGCTCACGGCCAACTTTTCGGCCGCCCGGGGGAAAAAGAAGTTGTTGAAGTCGATGATGGCCGGCGCGCTGCGAAAGTTCACGTCGAGCCTTTCGACGCGCGCCGAGGGAAAAGTCTGCTCGATGTTGCCCAACAGCGAGGCGTCGCCGCCGCGAAAGCGATAGATGCTCTGCTTGACGTCACCCACGAGGAAGCATTCGTTGCCCTGCGCCAAGTTTTCGACGACGAGCGTGAGGAAGTCGGCCCACTGCGTGCGCGATGTGTCCTGAAACTCGTCGATGAGAATGTGGCGGAACTGCGTGCCCGACTTTTCGAACACGAACGGGGCGTCCTCGCGGCTCACGTCGCGCAGGAAACGGGGCGTCTCGCTGAGCATGACGCGATCGAGGCTCTCGTTGATGCGGTCTACTTCGCTCCCTATGGCGTGGAGCAAGCGAAGGGGATAGAGTCGGGCCACGCAGAGCCGCGCCGTGTTGTAGAGCACGACGCCCTGCTCGCGCATGCGTTCGAGTTCGGCCATCAGTTCGCCGATTTCCCCGACAAAAGCATCCGAGGGCTGCGGCTTTCCCTTGCATCCCCACGGCGCATCGCCGTCTATCTTCTTTCTTGCCCGGTTGCCCAGCCCTTTGGTGTGCTCTCCGGAAGCGATTCTTGCGAGATGGCTCGTAAAATCGCCGACATTGCCGATCAGGTCGGCCTCGCCGCTCTCCTCGATGCGCTCGGCGATATGCGTGGCAAGGGTGCGCAGATGGTCGTCTATTTCCTCGGCCAGACCGTCCATCTCTTGGCGATAGGCAGCGAGGAAATCGTGTTCGAGCGCACCGGCCAAACGCCCGGCGTTGTCGCGATAACTGTCTTTCGAAAGCTCAGCGGCGAATTTTTTCAACTCGCGCGCCACGTTATATCCCTTGCCGCCGCGGAAATGCGCCTCCATATAGCTCAGCACCCACGCCCGCAGGTCGGGACGGTCGGCCAACGAGAGCAGCAGGCGGTCTACGGCTTCGGAAACGACCTGCACGTCGTCGAGCGAGACGCGGAAGCTGGCCGCCACGCCCAATTCGCGCGCCAAGTTCTGCAATACGCTCTGAAAAAACGAGTCGATGGTCTCGACCCGAAAGCGATCGTAGTCGTGAAGAATCTCGCCGAGGGCCGTGCCCGCGCGTCGGCGCACCTCTTCCCAGCCCGTGCCGCGCAGCAGCTCGTGTTTGCACACCTTTTGCGCGAAGCCGTCGTCGGGCGTCATGCGTCCGCGGGGCGAGAGGTCGTAGAGATATTGCAGGATGCGCTCCTTCATCTCCTCCTTGGCCTTGTTCGTGAAGGTCACGGCCAGTATGTGGCGGTACATGTGGTCGTCCGAGAGGAGCATGGCTATATACTCGGCGGCCAGCGTGAAAGTCTTGCCCGTGCCGGCCGAGGCACGGTAGACGATGAGGTTTCCGTTCATCGCATCGGGGTGTCGTGGTTGAACAACAGGGCGCGGCAGCATCCGCACAGGACAAATTTACGCCATTCGTCCGACATGGCGAACCTCTCGGCCGGGAGAAAAACGAGAAACGCCGCGTAAGACGAAACTTACGCGGCGTTAGTTGCAACTTACGCTGAGTTATTTCAAACTTACTCAGCGTAAGTTTCGGCTTTCGCAAACAGTTGATTCACAACGCGCGAGAAACGCCCTACGACTGCTTGCGCAGCAGGTCGCGAATCTCGGCGAGCAACTCTTCCTCGCGGCTCGGCGCCGGCTCGGGGGCAGGCGCTTCGGGCTCGGCGGCCTTGCGCGTGGTCAGCTTCGTGATGAAGCGCACCAGCAGGAAGACGCAGAAGGCGATAATCAGGAAGTCGATGACGTTCTGTATGAACGCGCCGTAGTTGAGCGTGACCTTCTCCATCGTCGCGCCGTCTTCGGCCAGCCTTTCGCCGAGCGTCAGGCTCAAATCCTTGAAATTCATGCCCCCGAGCATCCATCCGATGGGCGGCATGATGAGGTCGTTGACGATGGACGAGACAATCTTGCCGAAAGCACCGCCGATGATGACGCCGACAGCCATGTCGATGGCATTGCCTTTGACGGCAAAAGCCTTGAAGTCTTGCAAAAATTTCGATTTTGCCATGTTGGGATTACTATAATGAGAGTATTAAAATGAAATTCGGATTTTCTTTTCTGAAATCGCTGCAAAAGTAAAAAAGTTTCTGTAATTTTGTCGCCGACGAGGGCGAAAAGCGCATTTTCACCCTCACACACAGCAAGATTCAAAACCATTTAACAAACATTAAACGCTATGATTAAAGTTGGTATCAACGGTTTCGGCCGCATCGGCCGTTTCGTTTTCCGCGCTGCCCAGACGCGCAGCGACATCCAGATTGTCGGCATCAACGACCTCTGCCCCGTGGACTACCTGGCCTACATGCTTAAGTACGACACGATGCACGGCCAGTTCGAAGGCACGATCGAGGCCGACGTAGAGAACTCCAAGCTCATCGTCAACGGCAAGGAAATCCGCGTAACGGCCGAGCGCAACCCCGCCGACCTGAAATGGGGCGACGTAGAAGCCGAATACGTAGTTGAATCCACCGGCCTCTTCCTGACACAGGAGAAAGCCCAGGGCCATATTGACGCCGGCGCAAAATATGTCGTGATGTCGGCTCCCTCGAAGGACGCTACGCCCATGTTCGTATGCGGCGTGAACTTCGACAAGTATGAGAAAGGCACGAAGTTCGTCTCGAACGCTTCCTGCACGACCAACTGTCTGGCTCCCATCGCCAAGGTACTCCACGACAAGTTCGGCATCACCGACGGTTTGATGACGACGGTTCACTCCACGACGGCTACGCAGAAGACCGTAGACGGCCCCTCGCTGAAAGACTGGCGCGGCGGTCGTGCCGCAGCCGGCAACATCATTCCTTCGAGCACCGGCGCCGCCAAGGCTGTGGGCAAGGTAATCCCCGAACTCAACGGCAAGCTCACGGGTATGTCGATGCGCGTTCCGACGCTCGACGTTTCGGTTGTCGACCTGACGGTAAATCTCGCTAAGCCCGCCAGCTATGAAGAAATCTGCGCTGCTATGAAAGAAGCCAGCGAAGGCGAACTCAAGGGCGTACTCGGCTACACGGAAGACGCCGTCGTATCGAGCGACTTCCTCGGCGACCCCCGCACCTCCATCTTCGACGCCAAGGCCGGTATCGCACTGACCGACACGTTCGTAAAAGTAGTGAGCTGGTACGACAACGAGATCGGCTACTCCAACAAAGTGCTCGAACTCATCGCCCACATGGCCAAGGTAAACGGCTGATTGCCGTCCGCTTGAGCCTTTGTCAGTATTCCGCCCCGCAGGCCCCACGGCCTGTGGGGCGGAACCGTTTATCCGCAAAGCCAGCCGGTACACACTTCCGGCAAGTCCAAAATGAAAGACCACGCTTCCGGACGGCAGAGGGCCCGGCTTTTTTTGGCAAATCCAGATGACAATCAAAGCCAAAGTCTGTTTAATAATCGTTAAAAAGCCCGAAACGACAGAAAACTCGGCATGCACTCAAAAGTTTTATTATTAAATTTGCCGTGCCCGTTGTCATATCGGCTAAAAAGCGACACGGGCCACACCGCAAGGAAATCATTCAAACAAACAACCATACACACATGAAAAAAATCGCTTACCTCGCACTCGGCGCCACGCTGCTCACGGCATGCAGCAAGGGCAGAACGATTCCCGAAGCCTCCAACGAGTTCGCCGTAGAGGCCGTGACCGTGGCCGATGCCGAGCTCGAAACCTCCTATCCCGCCACCATCAAGAGCGCACAAGACGTGGAAGTCCGCCCCAAACTGGCCGGAAACATCGTGAAAGTCTGCGTAGACGAAGGTGCTGCAGTGACAGCCGGCCAAGTGCTCTTCCAAATCGACCCCACGCAATATCAGGCTGCCGTGCGTCAGGCCGAAGCCGCCGTAGAGGTGAGCAAAACCGCCATTGCCACGCAAGAACTGACCGTAAGCAACAAGCGCATGTTGCGCGAAAAGAACGTAATTTCGGACTACGACTTACAAATGGCCGAAAATACGCTTGAAACCTATAAGGCACAACTGCAACAGGCGCAAGCCGCGCTGGCACAGGCCAAAGACAACCTGCATTTCTGCTCCGTAACGGCTCCTTCGAGCGGCGTTATCGGCACAATTCCCTACAAAGTAGGCGCCCTCGTGAGCTCTTCTATCGCCACGCCGCTGACTACCGTGTCCAACCTCTCGACGATGAACGTTTACTTCTCAATGACAGAGAAACAAATGCTCGAAATGCTACGTCAGGCCGAAGATAACCGGACGAGCGTCACTGCAGAAATGCCCGCCGTGCGCCTGCAGCTCTCCGACGGCACCATTTACGGAGAAAACGGCACGGTAGACGCCGTGAGCGGCATCATCGACCGCTCGACGGGCAGCGTGACGATGCGTGCCACTTTCGCCAACCCGCAGAAACTGCTGCGTTCGGGCGGTACCGGTGCCATTCTCGTACCCACCAAGTGCAAAGATGCCATTCTCGTCAAACAAAGCGCTACATACGAAGTACAGGACAAGAAATTCGTCTACGTACTCGCGGAAGGCAACAAAGTTAAATCGACCGAGATTACCGTACTCTCGCAGAACGATGGAAAGAATTACGTCGTGACAAGCGGACTCAAGGCCGGCGACAGAATCGTCGTGCAGGGCGTCAACCAGCTCAAGGACGGACAGGAAATCAAGCCTATCACGCCTGCACAAGCCGATGCCAACCGCGAAAAAGCCCGGCAGGACTTGAAAGAAGGCAACATGCCCGGACAAAAATAAGCCGCAAGGCCGACCGTAACCAAGACATTTACAAAAAAGGCCCGAGGCCCCGTTATATAAAATACGCACACAATGAATCTGGACAGATTTATCAACAGGCCGGTGCTCTCGACGGTGATTTCTATTCTCATCGTCATTCTCGGCTGTTTAGGAGTCGTTTCGCTCCCCATCACCCAGTTCCCCGACATTGCGCCGCCTACGGTGCAAGTGTCGACCTCCTACACGGGCGCTAATGCGCAAGCCGTGCTCAACTCCGTGATCGCCCCGCTCGAAGAACAAATCAACGGCGTGGAGAACATGGACTATATGTCCTCGCAAGCCACCAATACCGGCCAAGCGACCATCAGCATCACCTTTAAGCAGGGCACCGACCCCGACATGGCCGCTGTCAACGTGCAGAATCGCGTGTCGAAGGCCACGGGTATGCTTCCCGCCGAAGTAACCCGCGTGGGCGTTATCACGCAAAAGCGTCAAAGTTCGATGTTGCTCATCTTCTCGCTCGTCGACACGGAAGACCGCTACACTTCCGAGTTCGTCGAGAACTACGCCAAGATTAACATCATTCCGCAAATCCAGCGCGTAAACGGCGTGGGCGACGCTACGGTCATGGGAGGCTCTTACTCGATGCGCATTTGGCTCGACCCGGAAAAGATGGCCGAATACAATCTCATGCCCTCCGACGTTTCGGCAGCGTTGGCCGACCAAAACATCGAGGCTGCGCCGGGCAACATCGGCGAACGCGAGGGACAGACCTATCAATACACGCTGCGCTACCGCGGACGCCTCGAAACGGAGGAAGAATTCGGCAACATTGTCCTTTCTTCGCTGCCCGACGGCAACGTACTGCGCCTTTCGGACGTGGCTACTATCGAATTGGGCCGCGAAAGTTACGCTTGGGGCGGTAAGACGAATGGTCATACAGCCTGCTCGTCCCTGATTTTCCAAACACCGGGCTCCAATGCTACACAGATTGTGCAAGATTGTCAGGCCGTACTGCGCGAATGTGCAAACAGCCTACCTCCCGGCTTGGAAATCATCGAGGCGCAAAACGTAAACGACTTCCTCTTCGCCTCGATACACGAAGTTATCAAAACACTTATCGAGGCCTTCGTGCTTGTATTCATCGTCGTTTACATTTTCCTGCAAGACATTCGCTCTACGCTGATTCCGGCCATCGCCATTCCCGTGGCCCTCATCGGTACGTTCTTCGCGCTCTACCTTATCGGCTTCTCCATCAACTTACTGACCCTCTCGGCCATGGTATTGGCCATTGCCATCGTAGTGGACGACGCTATCGTGGTGGTCGAGGGAGTGCATGCCAAACTCGATTTGGGCTATACCAGCGCAAAAAAGGCTTCGGTAGACGCCATGCGCGAATTGGGCGGCGCTATCGTGTCGATTACGCTCGTCATGATGGCCGTGTTCATTCCCGTGAGCTTTATGTCGGGCACGGCCGGTACGTTCTACCGTCAGTTCGGCCTGACCATGGCCATTGCCATCGGCTTCTCGGCCATCAACGCCCTTACGCTTTCGCCTGCGCTCTGCGCCATCTTCCTTAAACCCCATAGCGGCGAACACGGCAAGAAGAAATCCTTTGTCGACCGCTTCCATGCTTCGTTCAACGCCGCCTACGACGGCCTTTTGAAGAAGTATAAGAAACAAGTACTCGTCTTTATCCAGCGTCCCGCCTTGACCCTCGGACTCGTCGCAGCGTCTATCGCCGGACTTGTCGTTTTGATGAACATTACGCCCACCGCCATGGTGCCCAACGAGGACACCGGCACCATTATGGGCACGGTGACGCTGCCTCCCGGCACTTCGCAAGACCGTTCCGAGGAAATCATGATGCAGGTCGACAGCCTTATCGCCGCCAATCCTTACGTTAAGTCGCGAACGCTCGTCTCCGGCTATTCTTTCATCGGCGGTCAAGGCCCCAGCTACGGTTCTTTCATCATCAAACTGAAAGATTTCGAGGAACGCCCGATGAAATTCACCGACTTGAAGAACTCTATCATGTCCCGTTCCGAGACGATTTACGGCATGCTCTACCTTCAAGCCCGCGATGTCATCAAAGACGCCCAAGTACTTTTCTTCCAGCCGCCCATGATTACCGGCTACGGTGCCTCGAACGGCTTTACGCTCAACCTGCAAGACCGTACCGGCGGCGATCTCGACAAATTCTTCGGCATAGCCCAAGAATTCATCAGCGAACTCAAAAACCGTCCCGAGATTGCTTCGGCACAAACCAACTTCAACCCGAAGTTCCCGCAGTATCTCATCGACATCGACGCGGCAAGTTGCAAAAAGGCCGGCATTCTGCCCTCTACCATTCTCTCCGTGCTCCAAGGATACTACGGAGGTCTCTACGCGTCCAACTTCAACCGCTTCGGTAAAATCTACCGCGTGATGATACAAGCCGCACCCTCGCAGCGCGTCAATGAAGAGTCGCTCAACAAAATCAAAGTGCGCAGCAACGGCGGCATGGCGCCCATTTCGCAGTTCATCAGCATGAAACGCGTCTACGGCCCCGACAACATCACCCGCTTTAATATGTACACATCGATGAGCATCGACGGTACGCCCGCCACTGGCTACACTTCCGGCCAAGCCATTCAGGCCATCGAGGAAGTAGCCGCGCAATACCTGCCCACGGGTTACAGTTACGAACTCTCCGGACAAGTCCGCGAGGAGCAAAAGACCAGCGGCAGCGCTACGGCCATCATCTTCGTGCTCTGTTTCGTGTTCATCTACCTGTTGCTTTCCGCACAATACGAGAGCTACTTGCTGCCGTTCGCCGTATTGTTGTCCGTACCTTTCGGTCTGGCCGGCTCGTTCGCCTTCCTCCACATAATGGGCGGCATCAACAATATCATTCCCATTTTCAGCGCGGCCTCGAACAACATCTACGTGCAAATCGCCTTGATTATGCTCATGGGTCTGTTGGCCAAAAACGCCATTCTTATCGTCGAGTTCGCCCTCGACCGCCGCAGAATGGGCATGTCCATCTCTTGGGCGGCCGTGCTCGGCTCCGGCGCGCGTCTGCGTCCTATTCTGATGACCTCGCTGGCCATGATTGTCGGCCTGTTGCCCCTGATGTTCGCTTTCGGCGTGGGCGCTAACGGAAACCGCTCGCTCGGCACGACCGCCATCGGCGGCATGCTCATCGGCATGATATTCCAACTCTTCGTCGTGCCCTCGCTTTTCGTCATCTTCCAGTTCTTGCAGGAGAAAATCACTCCCATGCGCTGGGACGACACCGATGTTAAAGAGGCCGAAGCCGACATTCAGCAGTATTCCAACCAATAAAAGATTACCTGCGGGCCGCGCCCCGCGGCGCAACCCGCAGGTAATCCCAATTTCTACCGAAACATGAAGAATATCTTTTACATAGCCGTCGCCTCGCTCCTGCTTGCGAGTTGCCGCATCTATACAAACTACGAGCGCCCCGACGCGCTTCCCCTCGAAGGGCTCTATCGCGACCAGCAAGCCCCGCAAGAGGAAAACTTCGGCTTTGCGCCTTGGCGCGAAGTCTTCACCGAAGCCCCCCTGCAACAACTTATCCAAAAAGCCCTGACGCAGAACGCCGACTTGCGTTCGGCCGACCTTACCGTGCAACAGGCCGAAGCGGCATTCAAGACCTCGAAACTCGCCTTTCTGCCCAACCTTGCGCTCGCCCCTTCGGGCACGATAGCCAAGATTCAAGGCTTCGACGCTTCGAAAACCTACCAGTTGCCCGTCAGCGCCAGTTGGCAAATCGACGCTTTCGGCTCGTTGCGCAACGCCAAGAAGCAGAGCGAAATGACGCTCTACCAGACGCAGGCCGCCCGCCAAGCCGTGCAGACCTCCATCATCGCCGCCGTGGCCAAACTCTACTACACGCTCCAAATGCTCGACGCCCAACTCGCCACCACCCGCGAGACCATCGTCATTTGGGAAGAGAACGTGCGCGCCATGAAAGCCATGAAAGAAGCCGGCATGACCACCGAGGCCGCCGTGGCCCAAGCTGAAGCCAACCTTATCGAGCTCAAAGCCAGCATACCCGCGCTCGGCGACAACATTCGCGCCACCGAAAACGCCCTTTGCACCCTGCTGCACGAAACGCCGCACGCCATAGAGCGCAACGCCTTCAACGCCGACGGCTTCCCCGCCACGCTCGCCACGGGCGTACCCTTGCAATTGCTCGAAAACCGCCCCGATGTCAAGGCCCGCGAGATACAGTTGGCCTACGCTTTCTACGGTGTAAACAAAGCCCGCTCGGCTTTCTATCCCAACATCACGCTGACCGGAACTTTCGGCTGGGCAAACAATGCCACCGGCATGGTGGTCAATCCCGCCAAGTGGCTCGCCCAAGGCGTCGCCTCGCTCGTACAGCCCCTCTTTCAGCGCGGACAGTTGACGGCTAACCTCAAAATTTCGAAACTTCAACAGGAACAAGCCCTCCTTGCCTTCGAGCAAAGCCTGCTTTCCGCCGGTGAAGAAGTGAGCAACGCGCTGTCCGAATACCAGTCGGCCCTCCAAAAAGCCGAACTCCGCCAACAGGAAATCGTTTCGCTTACGTCCGCCCGCGACAAAACGAAACTACTCTTCAATTACAGCGTCGGCACGTCCTATCTCGAAACGCTGACGGCCGAGCAAACGCTGCTGCAAGCCCGTTTGACCCTCATCAACGACAAATACAGCAAAGTAAACGCCGCCATCGCCCTCTATCAAGCCCTCGGAGGCGGCCGTCAATAACCCCTTCGGCACGGCAAACCGAAAACACGAACCCCTTAAACCCTTGCAACCATGATTAGCCCCCTTGCCTACGTCGACCCCTCTGCCCGAATCGGCACAGGCGTCGAAATCAAGCCCTTCGCCTACATCGATAAAGACGTCGTCATCGGCGATAACTGCACCATTCACCCCCACGCCACCATTTTGGCCGGCACCACGATGGGCACAGGCAACACGATACACTCCGGAGCCGTCATCGGCGCCGAGCCGCAGGATTTTCACTATGTGAGCGGCACGCCTTCGCACGTCGAAATCGGCAACGACAACTGTATCCGCGAGAACGTAGTCATCGCTCTCGGCTACGAAGGCGGCAAAGGCACGCGCATCGGCGACGGCAATTTCCTGATGGACCGCGTACACGTTTGCCACGACGCCAACATCACGAACAAGTGCGTCGTGGGTATCGGCAGCATTGTCGGCGCCGACAGCGAAATCGACGAGGCCTGCATCTTGACCAACTCCGTGTTGCTCTCGCCCGGCGTGCGCACAGGTCGATACTGTTTGGTGCAAAGCGGCTGCCGCGTGCAGAAAGACGTGCCGCCCTATGCCATTCTCGGCGGCAATCCCTCGGCCTACCACGGCGTTAACTCCGTCGTACTGAAACATTGCGGCGTGAGCGAGCGCATTTTGCGCCACATCGCCAACGCCTACCGCATCGTCTACACCGGCAATTTCAGCCTCGCCGACGCCATGCTCCGCATTCGCGAGCAAATCCCCGACAGCGAGGAAATCCGCTACATCATGTCGTTCATCTCCGCATCGCATCTCGGCCTCGTCGGCCGCACGAGCGAGGGCGAGTAAGCCCCGACCGACGCCATCGCCCAGCCCTTCCGGCCCCGCAGTTCCACAAAACTGCGGGGCCGGAACGCATTCATCGCTCCGGCCCCGCGGAAAAGGAAACAAACGCATCGGTCCGCTCATTCGTTTTCGAATGAGCGGACCGAAAGTGTTGGGGTACCCGGACTCGAACCAGGAAAGACAGGACCAGAATCTGTAGTGTTGCCAATTACACCATACCCCAATTTTCGAGAATCTTTGCGCAAGGACGCGCCGTCCCGCATTTCTCGTCAGCACGCAACGAGATGCCCTCCCGAATTGTGCGGTGCAAAATTACGCAAGAATTACAAATCGGCCAAATTTCTGCGTTATTTTTTCGGCCGTGCCTTGTTCGTTCTACCTTTTCGGCCCGCAAAACGCCGCCGAAAGGCGTTGCACGCATCGGTCGGCCGCGAAGTTTTTCCCCCGAAAACGGACGCGCAAAAAACAAACAGGGCGTTAGTAAAAACTTTCTCAGACTAAGTTCAAACTTTCTCAGACTAAGTTTTCGCGAACAAAAACCATTGAAAAACAGACCCGTGCACACAGGCCCCAAAAAGCGCCCCGAAAGCCCTCCGATTCTAAAAAAACGCTAAACCGCGCCGAGTTTAGGCCGTTATATTTCAGCAAAAGGCGAAAGTTATGTAAATTTGCGCGAAATCTGTGCCCTGCGGCAAAGCGGCCGCACGCGGCGCAACGACCCGAAACCCGACACACTAAACCGACAACAACCCGACATGCAACAA
The DNA here is from genome assembly GCA_022508615.1 of Prevotellaceae bacterium. Classification (GTDB taxonomy): domain Bacteria; phylum Bacteroidota; class Bacteroidia; order Bacteroidales; family Bacteroidaceae; genus Alloprevotella. The sequence continues at coordinate 19,222 of JAFLUW010000015.1, forward strand.
AAGACACTGACACAAGCCATCGTCGACGGCATACAAGAGAAAAAAGGACGCGGCATCGTCGTCTGCGACCTAAGTAAAAACGCTTCGGCGCCGGCCGAAACGTTCGTCATCTGCACGGCCGGCAGCCCCGGACAGGCCGAAGCCATCAGCGACAGCGTCTGGGAGTTCAC
>JAFLUW010000015.1:19491-26795 GCA_022508615.1 Prevotellaceae bacterium
TAGCCGTACTCATCGTGCTGGGCGTCGTCTTTTTCCACGGCGGCGGCGCAACGCCCGACAGTGACCGCGAAGTGGCCTACACGACGTTCAAGGATTACGTAGCAAAGGGCTACACCGAGAAAATCATTGTCAACAAAGGCGAAGGCACAGCCCGGCTCACCGTGCGGCCCGAGCACATTCGCGACGTCTTCAAGCGCGGCGCCGACCAAGTGGGCAAACAGCCCACCGTGACGGCGCGCATCCCCTCGGCCGACAAGCTCGACGACTATCTCTCGGCCTCCGGCTACCGCGGCAGCGTGAGCTACGAGGAGTCGAGCGGCACGCTGCGCATGATTATCACGAGCCTGCTGCCCATGGCCCTGCTCATAGGCTTCTGGTTCTACATCTTCCGCGGCATGCGCGGGGGCGGCGGAAGCGGCGTGTTCAGCGTCGGCAAGAGCAAAGCCAGAGTCATCGAAAAGGGCGAAGGCACGAACGTCACGTTCAAGGACGTGGCCGGACAGGAAGGCGCCAAGCAGGAAGTGCAGGAGATTGTCGACTTCCTGAAAAACCCCTCGAAATATACCGAACTGGGCGGAAAAATTCCCAAAGGCGCACTGCTCGTCGGCCCTCCGGGCACGGGCAAAACGTTGCTGGCCAAAGCCGTAGCCGGCGAGGCCGATGTACCCTTCTTCAGCATGTCGGGCAGCGACTTTGTCGAGATGTTTGTCGGCGTCGGCGCCAGCCGCGTGCGCGATCTCTTCACAAAAGCCAAGGAAAAGGCGCCCTGCATCATCTTCATCGATGAAATCGACGCCGTGGGCCGCGCCCGCGGCAAGAATCCGGCCATGGGCGGCAACGACGAGCGCGAAAACACGCTCAATCAGCTGCTCACGGAAATGGACGGCTTCGGAACGAACTCGGGCGTCATCATTTTGGCCGCCACCAACCGCGTCGACATTCTCGACAAGGCATTGCTGCGCGCCGGACGCTTCGACCGTCAGATTCATGTCGACTTGCCCGACCTGCCCGAGCGCGTAGCCATCTTCGGCGTGCACCTCAGGCCGCTGAAACTGGCTCCCGGGCTCGACGTCGAGCTGCTTGCGCGACAAACGCCGGGCTTTTCGGGCGCCGACATCGCCAACGTCTGCAACGAAGCGGCCCTTATCGCCGCGCGCCACAACCGCAAGGAGGTGGGACGTCAGGACTTCCTCGACGCCGTCGACCGTATCATCGGCGGATTGGAGAAGAAGACGAAAGTAATGACCGCCGGCGAGAAACGTGTCATCGCCCTGCACGAAGCAGGCCACGCCACGGTGTCGTGGTTGCTCGAACACGCCAACCCGTTAGTCAAAGTGACCATCGTACCGCGCGGACAGGCGCTCGGCGCAGCGTGGTACTTGCCCGAAGAGCGCAGCATCACCACGCGCGAACAGATGCTCGACGAAATATGCGCCACGCTCGGCGGCCGCGCGGCCGAAGAACTCTTCACGGGCCATATTTCGAGCGGCGCGCTCAACGACCTCGAAACCGTCACCAAGCGTGCCTACGGCATGGTGGCCTATCTCGGCATGAGCGCAGAGCTGCCCAATCTCTGCTTTTACAACAATCAGGAGTACAATTTCACGAAACCCTACTCCGAACACACGGCCGAACGCATCGACAAGGCCGTGGCCGAACTCGTGGCCGAGCAATACGAGCGCGCCAAACGCATACTCAGCGAAAATGCCGGGAAACACGCCCGATTGGCCGAGACGCTCATCGAGCACGAAGTCATCTTTACGGCCGATGTCGAGCAAATTTTCGGCCCGCGTCCGTGGAAAAGCCGCGCCGACGAACTGCTCGAAAGCGCCGCGTCGACACCGTCGGCCGCAACGGGCGAGGACGAGCCCGGAAGCGGGGAGAAAACCGAGCCCGAAGCCGACACGACGGCCATTGAAATCGCAAATGCCGCACCCGCCGGCCCGGAAACGGCACTTGCCGACGACAAATCCGCCACGACCGAAGCCCCTTCCGCCGCAACCGACAAAGAAAACGAAACCGAAGCATGAAAAAAATCATAGTCCGCACCCTGACGGGCGTCGTGTTCGTCTTTCTGCTCGCCGGCGCCACCATATTTTCGCCGATTACGTTCACCGCGCTCTTTGCCGCCGCGGCCGCCATGACGGTGTGGGAGTTCACGGGACTTGTCAACGACTATGCCGGCGCTTCGACCAACCGCATGATACCGAGCGTAGCCGCATTCTATCTTGTCGTGGCTTTCGGCGGATTTTCGGCCGGCTATACGCCCTCGGCCGGCTTTATTCCCTATCTGCTCTCCATGATTTATCTGCTCGTCAGCGAACTCTATCTGCGCCAACCCGACCCTTTGAAAAACTGGGCCTACGCTTTTGCCTCGCAAATCTACATTGCGCTGCCCTTCGCCCTGCTCAGCGTGTTGGCTTTCCGTTTCGACGCGATGACAAACCGCACCGTCTACGAATGGGTCTATCCGCTTTCGGTCTTCATCTTTCTTTGGGCCAACGATTCGGGCGCTTATCTCGCGGGGTCGCTGCTTCACAAGCGTTTCCCGGCGCGGCTTTTTCCCCGCATCTCGCCGGCCAAATCGTGGGTCGGCTCTGTGGGAGGCGTGGTGCTGACGCTCGTGGCCGCAAGCCTCGTTCACTATTTCTTTCCCGGCCGGCAGACGGCCGCAGGCTGGGCGGGTTTGGCCCTTACGGTCTGCCTTTTCGGCACATGGGGCGACCTTGTGGAAAGTCTGCTCAAACGCCAACTCGGCATCAAGGACAGCGGCAACATGCTGCCCGGCCACGGCGGCATGCTCGACCGTTTCGACTCCGCGTTGCTGGCCATTCCCGCCGCCGTGCTCTACTTTTACACTTTGGCTCTTTTCTAAACCTTGCACGCCATGAATAAAATCTCCGCATTGCTGCTTGCGCTGCTCCTTGTCCTGCCCTCCGCTCTCCGAGGACAGCAAGTTCAGGAACTGCAACGCTCTCAATCGCCCTTTGTGTTCCCCGAATTCAAAGAAGCCAAGATATTGCAGCCATTCGGCCGCTTCGTCAAGGCACAAGCCAACATCTTCTACAACGGTGCGACCCTTGTCTACAAAGACGAAGAGGGAAAAATCCGCAAAGCCTTTTTGAAAAATATCCTCGGCGTGGAGTTCGACAGTTTGAAATACGCCAAAGTCGACTCGATGATGGCCCGCGTAGTCATGGAAAAAGGTTACAACCGATTGGTCTGCGTCACGCAAATCGACATGGCTCGCTACGAGCGCGAAACGCGCGGCGGCGACAATCTTCCGTTCTTCGAAATCGACTTGGTAGGCTCTCACTTCTTCGCCGACCTCGACAATGCGGAAAAACGCGAGGAAGACCAGTACTTCCCGTTGCAGGACAAATACTATTTCATCTGTCGCGGTAAAGTTGTCCCGGCTGTCGAGCGCGAAATCAAGAAACGCGTGCGTCCCGACATGAAGGAAGCCTTCAAACGTCTCATGTACGACCCGTTTTGGAGCTGGAAAGACGAACGTTCGCTGAAAATGTTGCTCGAATTCCTGCCCGAATAACCCGCATCACCCCATATTATATACAGCACACCCGCATTTATGAACCGGATAATCCGCAAAGAGCAACTTTCCGAGAAAGTATTCCGTCTCGAAGTGGAGGCGCCGCAAATAGCCCGCAGCCGCAAGGCCGGACATTTCGTCATCGTGCGCACAGGCGCCAAAGGCGAGCGCATTCCGCTGACCATCGCCGGCGCCGACCGCGAGCGCGGCACCATCACGCTCGTCGTGCAGGCCGTAGGTTTGTCCACGTGCGCCCTTTGCGCCCTGAACGAAGGCGATACGCTCACCGACGTGGTCGGCCCGCTGGGTCGCGCCACGCATATCGGGCATTTCGGCACCGTAGTCTGTGCCGGCGGCGGCGTAGGCATCGCCCCGATGCTGCCCATAGCCGAAGCGCTCAAAGCAGCAGGCAACCGCATCGTCTCCGTGCTGGCCGGCCGCTCGAAAGAACTGATTATCCTCGAAGAAGAAGTGCGCCGCACGAGCGACGAAGTGATTATCATGACCGACGACGGCTCTTACGGCCGAAAAGGTCTCGTCACGGCTGGCATCGAAGAGGTTTTGCAGCGCGAACACGTCGACCGCTGCGTGGCTATCGGCCCTGCCGTGATGATGAAATTCTGTTGTTTGCTCACGAAAAAGTATAACGTGCCCACCGACGTGTCGCTCAACACGATTATGGTCGACGGCACGGGCATGTGCGGCGCTTGCCGCATCACGGTGGGCGGCGAGACGAAATTTGTCTGCGTGGACGGCCCCGAATTCGACGGACATCAGGTCGATTTCGACGAAATGATAAAACGTGCAGGCAGTTATCGCGCACAAGAACAGGCCGAAGCAAAAATCTCCGCCGCTCAAAAAGCCGAAACCGCCCCGGCCGCGCCCGAAACCGGGAACAAATCCGCCGCAACGGCCTCTGACGAGGAAACAGACAAGACCCGCAATGCCGCATGGCGCAAAGCCTTGCGTGCAGCCCTGAAACCCAAAGAGCGAACGGCCATCGCCCGCGTCGAAATGCCCGAACGCCCGGCCGAAGTCCGCGCTCGCGAACTGAAAACCGAGGTCAATCTCGGCCTTTCGCCCGAAGATGCGCGCCGAGAAAGTTGTCGCTGCTTGGATTGCCCGAATCCGGGCTGCGTCGAGGGCTGTCCCGTCGGCATAGACATTCCCCGTTTCATCAAACATATCGAGAACGGCGACGTTTCCGCCGCTGCGCGCACACTGAAAGAGACCAGCGCTCTGCCAGCCGTCTGCGGCCGCGTCTGTCCGCAAGAGAAACAGTGCGAAAGCCGCTGTATCCATCTCAAAATGGGCGGAAAAGCCGTCGCAATCGGCTATCTCGAACGCTTTTCCGCCGACTGCGAGCGCGCGAAAGGCCCGACTACGGCCGACGAAAAGCCGAAAGTCGGCAAACAGCGCGTAGCCGTTGTGGGCAGCGGCCCGGCCGGCCTCTCTTTTGCCGGCGAAATGGTTCGTCGCGGCTACGAAGTCACGGTTTTCGAAGCGCTTCACGAAATCGGCGGCGTATTAAAATACGGTATCCCCGAATTCCGCCTGCCCAATGAGATTGTAGATTTCGAGATACGCAGCCTCGAGGGCGCCGGTGTCCGTTTCGTCAAAGACTGCATCATCGGCAAGACGCTCACCCTCGCCGAACTCGAAGAACAAGGCTACGCAGGATTTTTCGTAGCCAGCGGTGCGGGCCTGCCCAACTTCATGGGCATACCCGGCGAGAACCTTACGAACATTCTTTCGAGCAATGAATACCTGACGCGCGTCAATCTGATGGACGCATCAAGCCCCGAAAGCCCCACTCCGGCTCCCGAGGGCCGCCATGTCGTGGTGGTCGGCGGCGGAAATACCGCCATGGACTCCGTGCGCACGGCTTTGCGTCTCGGAGCCGAGACGGCGACCATCGTCTATCGGCGCAGCGAGGAAGAAATGCCCGCCCGCCTCGAAGAAGTGCGCCACGCCAAGGAAGAAGGCGTGCGTTTCCTCACGCTCCACAACCCCATAGAATACCTTTCCGACGACGAAGGCCGCGTTCGCGCCGTTCGCCTGCAACGCATGGCGCTCGGCGAGCCCGATGCCTCGGGCCGGCGTCGGCCGGTTCCCGTGGAAGGCGCAGTCGAGGAACTTCCCTGCGACATGGTCGTGGTCAGCATCGGCGTTTCGCCCAACCCCATCGTGCCGTCGTCGGTAAAAGGGTTGGAAACCACCCGCAAAGGAACCATCGTCGTCGATGAAAACATGCGTTCCAACGTGCCCGTACTCTTTGCCGGCGGCGACATCGTGCGCGGCGGGGCCACCGTGATTCTTGCCATGGGCGACGGACGCCGCGCAGCCCGCGCTATGGACGCTCAACTCTCGGCTGCTGCAAACTCCGCCCAAGCATGAACGCACTGATTACCATCGGCCTGCTCGTTCTCTCGAACATTTTCATGACGTTCGCGTGGTACGGCCATCTCAAATTGCAACAAACGGGCGTAAGCACGCATTGGCCGCTCATTGCCGTGATACTCTTTTCGTGGGGCATCGCTTTGTTGGAATATACGTGCCAAGTGCCGGCCAACCGCATCGGTTCCGATGTCAACGGCGGCCCGTTCGACCTCGTTCAACTCAAAGTGTTGCAAGAAATCATCTCGCTCGTGGTCTTTACCGTCATCGTGACGCTGCTGTTCCGCGGAACCTCTTTCCATTGGAACCACCTCGCGGCCTTTCTCTGCCTTGTGGCAGCCGTTTACTTCACGTTCCTGAAATGACCGACGAACAAATCCGCCGCCGTGTGCGCGCCGCCATTCGCAATTACGGGCTTATCGCGCCGGGCGACCACGTTGTGGCAGGACTTTCGGGCGGAAAGGACAGTTTGGCCCTTGTCGAGCTGCTCGGCGACTGGCGCAGATGCCACAACCGCAACTTTCGGCTCACCGCCGTCCACATTTGCATGCCCCAAGCCGGCTATCGCAGCGACACGGCCTATCTCAGCGACTTCTGCGCGGCGGCCGGCGTCGACTTTCGGGCCGTCGAGGCCCGCCTCGAGCCCGACCGCAACCCGCGACGCTCGCCTTGTTTCCTCTGTTCGTGGACGCGGCGCAAAAGTCTCTTTCAGTTTGCCCGCGAAAACGGCGTAAACAAAATCGCCTTCGGACATCACGAAGACGACATCTTGCGCACGGCGCTGATGAACCTCACTTTCAGCGGTTCGTTCTCGACCATGCCCGTGCGATTGGCCATGCGCAAGTTTCCGGTCAGCCTGATTCGCCCCTTGTGCCGCGTCGGCGAGGCGGCGCTCAGCGAAATGGCCGCGCGCCACGGCTATCGGCCCGTCGACAAGCGCTGTCCGCACGACCAAGCGGGCAAGCGGCGCGACATTGCCGCCCTTTTTCGCGAGGCCGAGCGCCAAAATCCCGACTTTCGCCACAGTCTGTGGCACGCACTCGAAGCGGCGGGAAAACTTGTCGAGGAATAATCCGCATTTTCACCGCCAACCCAAACGGAGAACCACACTTTTCCGCCCCGAAACGAGAAAAAACATACGCTCGCGCAGCCCAAACAAAAAAAATTACGCCGCGTAAGTTCAAACCAAGTTCGAGCTTACACGGCGCTATTTCTACTTTTCTCCCCGCTAACGCCGCGAAAGCGGGGACGAAGTTCGTCAGTGGGTGCTTATTTCACGTTTTTTGCGGGCACAATACCTACAATATTTTGAATTTCGCCCCATTTTTCGTGTTGGCGATAGGCTTCTACGGCATCT
>JAFLUW010000150.1 GCA_022508615.1 Prevotellaceae bacterium
TCCGTTTGCTCACGATGAAAGACAGTATTCACAATACTTTGAACACTATCTACGACAGAACCATCGCCGAGCAGCAGTGGCCGGGTGCTGACATTTGGGGATTTTTCAGCAACGGGGCGGCACGCACGCGTTGTGTGCGCAAAGGCTACCGTAACGTGTTGGTCGTAATCACCGACGGCAACATTTATCATCAAAATAACCACATAAGCAAAGGCAATGCCCATTCTTTTATATTGAACTCAACGCTTGCCGACAGCACGGCCTCGCTTATTGTACAAGAAAAGGGGCTCGGCGACCTCGAAGTGCTGTTCATGGAACTCGAACACCACGCCGCGCACCCCGAATACCGCGAACGGCAGCGCAAAGTCCTCGGCGATTGGCTCGAAGCCATGGGCGTGACGCGCTATGAACTGGTAGATACGGACGTTCCCGCAAACTTAACCCGATATATCGAGAACTTTTTGGCGTGGAAATAGTCCGATAAAAACAAAACGCCCTGCAAGCGCAAACCTCCTCAGACCAAGTTCGAACTTGGTCTGAGGAGGTTTTTTACCGGCGGCCCGAAAGCCGGCAGGCAACCTTTTCGGCCTTTCGTTTCGACCATCAGACCGAAAAATGTAAATTTGCGGACATGAAAAAGATGCTCCTTTTCCTGCTCCTTTCTCTGACCGCCGCGCGCGCTGCCGAGGCACAGCCGGCCGCAACGCCCAAACGCGAGATGCGCGGCGCGTGGATTCAGATGATAAACGGCCAATTTCAGGGCATGACGCCACAGCAGATGCGCGACAACCTGACGCAGCAACTCGATGTGCTGGCCTCGTGCGGCGTAAACACGATTATGTTTCAAGTGCGCGGCGAGGCCGACGCGCTGTATGCCAGCCCCTACGAGCCGTGGAGCCGTTTCCTGACGGGAACGCAGGGCAAGGCGCCCGAACCGCTGTGGGACCCGTTGGAATGGATTGTCGGCGAGTGCCACCGTCGCGGCATGGAGCTGCATGCGTGGATCAATCCGTATCGGGCCAAGACGAAGGGGACGACGCATTTGGCCGTGAACCACCCGTATGTGCAATATCCCGAACGTTTCTTCGAATACGACGGTTTGTTGCTCTTCGACCCCGGACTCGACGCGAACCGCCGCTACATTTGCGAGGTGGCGGCCGACATCGTGCGCCGCTACGACATTGACGGCCTGCACATCGACGATTATTTCTACCCCTACCCCGCCGCCGGAAAGGAGATACCCGACGCGGCCACCTATGCCGCGCACCGCAACGGCATAGCCGACATAGCCGACATAGCCGACTGGCGCCGCTACAACGTGAATCTCTTCATCGAGGAACTTTTTCAGACCGTCCGCGCCACGAAGCCGTGGGTGAAGTTCGGCATTTCGCCTTTCGGCATCTACCACAACGACAAGGGGAACTCTCCGGTGCCCGGCTCGCGGACTTCGGGCCTGCAAAACTACGACGACCTCTATGCCGATGTGCTCTATTGGATTGAAAAGGGCTGGGTGGACTACGTCGTGCCGCAATTGTACTGGGAAATCGGCCACAAGGCGGCCGACTACGAGGAACTTCTCCGCTGGTGGAACCGCTATGCCGCACGCCGGCCGCTCATTGTGGGGCAGGACGTGGAGCGCACCATGCGTGCTGACGAATTGGAGGCGAAAATGCGGCTGCAACGCTCGCTGCCGAACGTGAAAGGCTCGTGTCTGTGGTACAGTGCGGCCGTCGTGCGCAACGAAGGCGGCGTGGCCGACGCCTTGCGCAGCAATTATCACGCGCAACCGGCCCTTCAACCGCTCATGCCCTACATCGACGACAAGGCGCCGGGCGCCGTGCGCAAACTGACGGCCATGTGGATGCCCGACGGCTACTATCTCTTCTGGACAGCGCCCAAGGCGAAAAAAGAAATGGACCGCGCCACGCGCTTTGCCGTCTATCGTTTCGCCAAAGGCGAGAAAGTGCAGACGGAAGACGCCTCGCACCTCGTCGTAGTGACGACTTCGACGATGCTGAAACTGCCCTACAACGACGGAAAACAGCAATACACCTACGTTGTCACGGCGCTCGACCG
>JAFLUW010000151.1 GCA_022508615.1 Prevotellaceae bacterium
CCTATGCCGCCCGCCACATCGCCAAGAACATGGTGGCCGCCGGCGTGGCCGACGAAATGCTCGTGCAGATAGGCTACGCCATCGGCGTGGCCGAGCCCGTGAGCGTCTTTGTCGACACCTACGGCCGCAGCCGCGTCGCCCTTTCCGACGGCGAGATAGCCCGCAAGATTGCGGAAATCTTCGACCTGAGGCCCCGCGCCATCGAAGACCGCCTGCGCCTGCGCCGCCCCATCTACGAAGAAACCGCCTCCTACGGCCACATGGGCCGCGAGCCGCGCACGGTGCACAAACGCTTTGCGCCGCGCGGCGCCGAGCCTGTGGAAATGGACGTCGAGCTCTTCACGTGGGAAAAACTCGACTACGTCGACACCATTCGCCGCGCCTTCGGCATAGCCGCGCGGTAAGACTGCCGCCTTGTCGCCGCCCGCAGGCAGAAAAGCCGGGCGGCGGCCGGTTTTTGCTCCGAAGGACGGGCCGGTTGGAAATAGTTTGCTACATTTGTCGCGGCCGCCGCTGCAGGCGGCCCACCTGTTATGATAAACACACGCATCATTTTCTCCGTCATCGGCCAGCTGCTGCTGCTCGAAACGCTGCTTTTGGGCGCTTGCCTGGGCGTAAGCCTCTGCACGGCCGACGGCATTCATCTCTCGTGGGTCGCCACGATGGGCGTATCGGCCGCCCTCGGGATCTTTCTGCTGCAAAACGGCCGCCATGCGCCCAACCGCGTCGGTCGCCGCGACGGCTATCTCGTGGTGAGCCTGACGTGGATCGTCTTTTCGGTCGTGGGCATGCTGCCCTTCCTCATTTCGGGCCGCGAGCCGCGCCTGGCCGCCGCCTTTTTCGAGACCATGTCGGGCTTTACGACCACGGGCGCGACCATTCTGCCCGACGTCGACGCCGTCGAGCCCTCGCTGCTCATGTGGCGCTCGCTGATGCACTGGGTGGGCGGCGTGGGCATCGTCTTTTTCACGCTGGCCTTTCTGCCCGAAAGCGGTTCGGGCTCGCAAAAGATTTTCTCGGCCGAGGCTACGGGCCTGAAAGTCGGCAAGCTCCATCCGCGCATTTCCACCACCGTACACTGGATACTCTCGCTCTACATCCTGCTCACGGCCGTCTGCGCCGCAGTGCTCTACGTCGAGGGCATGTCGCCGTTCGACGCCGTGAACCACGCCATGACCGCCCTCTCGACCGGAGGATTCTCCACGCACACGGCGAGTATCGCGTGGTTTAATTCGCCGATCATCGAGTTGACGCTCGTTGCCTTTATGCTGCTCGCCTCGATACGCTTTTCACTCCTCTATATGCTCATCATTCGCGGCCGTCTGCGCGAGGTAATCTCGGACGCCGAGGTGCGATTTTTCCTCGGCATGGTCTTGGCCGTCGCGCTCTTGTGGACAACGGCCGACGCCGTCGTGTCGGGCGCGTTCAGCCTCGATGCGCTGCGCCTCCACCTGTTTCATGCCGCCTCTATCGCCTCGACCACGGGCCTCACGTCGGGCAATTTCATGGATTTGACGCACCCCGTGGGCTGGATGCCGCTGGCCCTGCTCACCATCATGGGCGGCTGCGCCGGCAGCACGAGCGGAGGCGTGAAAGCCATACGCCTGCTCACCCTTTGGCGCACGGCGCAGGGCGAATTTCGCCGCCTGCTCCACCCGCGCGCCGTGATGCCGCTGCGCGTTGGGCCGACCATCATCTCCGAGCGCATCGAACACGCCCTTTTCGCCTACTTCACGGTCATGGCCCTCGTTATATTCGTCTCTTCGGCCGTGATGATTACGCTCGGTCTGCCGATGCTCGACAGTTTGAGCCTCTCGCTCACGTCGTTTGCCAACGTCGGGCCGGGATTGGGCTGGGCCGTGACGCCCGTCGACGCGTGGAACGCGCTGCCCGACGGCGTGTTGTATATGCTTTCGTTCGTCATGCTCTGCGGCCGTCTCGAAATTTTCTCGCTCCTGCTGCC
>JAFLUW010000152.1 GCA_022508615.1 Prevotellaceae bacterium
GCGGTCGAGAGCTGCGCGAAAACGCTCGTCGCTGCAACCCACGGGCCGCAAGTCGGCGGGACGGCGAGGCTTTCCGTCGGAAGAGAGAGAGAGCATGCGGCGGCAGACGTCGGAAACGGCCTTGACTTCCGCGTCGGCAGCCGCGGCAAGCCGCTCAGCCAGGCATACATCGCAATGACCGCAGTCGGCCGCTTCGGTCTGGCCGAAGTATTCCAACAACATGCGGCTGCGGCAAGTGTCAGTAGCTTCGGCGTAGCGCAAGACGGCGGAAATCTGCCGCTCGAGCCGCGTGCGGCGATGTGTGTAGACCTCGGCCGACAAGACGATCGCATTGCCGAGAATGCGACGCTCGACATAGGTGATGCGCGGCACACGGCGGCGCGGAATGTAATGGAGCACGCGCAAATGATTGAGCATTTTGAGCATCTCGTAAATTTCGCGCGGCGTCGTTTCGCAAAGGGCGGCCAAGCGGTCTTCTTCGATGCGCACGTATTGGCTGAATAGTCCGGTGTATTGGCGCAGCAAGGCCTGTATCAGGTCGTTTACGCCGGGCGGGAGCAGGGGCAAATGATACAAATCGTCGCGTTCGCCGAGAAACATGAGCCGCGAATAGCTGTCATCGGCCTCGCGGTAGTGCAAATAGCCGGCCAACGTGAGCAATTGCAGGGCGCTCTCGACCACGACGGGGAAGAAACGAAACGTGCGGCAGAACTTGTCGATATCGAATTCGTATGTACGGCCCTCGCCTTCGCCCAAGGGGATTTCGTAGTTGTAGGCCAGCGCATCGTAAACGCGGGCCACCGTCTCGAACGGCGGGAAGGCTTCATCCGTGCGGCGCAGCAATTTCGTTCGGTCAGCGCCGTTCCAAAGCAGCACGGCGTAAGCGCGGCGTCCGTCACGACCTGCGCGGCCGGCTTCCTGAAAATAGGCTTCTACAGAGTCGGGGGTGTCGAGATGAAGCACAAGGCGCACGTCGGGCTTGTCGATGCCCATGCCGAAAGCGTTGGTGGCGACCATGACACGCACGGTGCCGTCTTGCCACGCACGCTGGCGGACATCTTTGTCAAGGTCGGTCAGCCCCGCATGGTAGTAGAGAGCTTCGATGCCCTCGGCGCGGAGAAATTTAGCCGTTTCGAGCGTGCCTTGCCGCGAGCGGGTGTAGACGATGGCCGAGCCCGGTACGCTGCGCAGAATGTGGAGCATTTCGGCCAGCTTGTCTTCGACGCGGCGCACCACATAAGACAAATTCGGCCGTTCGAACGACATGCGGAACACATGCGAACCTTCACGAAAGGCCAAACACGCCTGTATGTCTTCAGCCACGCGCGGTGTGGCAGTGGCCGTCAGCGCCAACACGGGGGCAGCAGGAAAAAGTTTTCGGATGTCGGCAATATGTAAATAGGAGGGACGGAAATCATAACCCCACTGCGAAATGCAGTGGGCCTCGTCAACAGTAATGAAACTGAGCTGTGCGTGACGAATTTTACTGAGAAAAATGTCACTTGAAAGCCGTTCGGGCGAAACGTAAAGGAATTTGTAGCCACCATAGACGGCATTGTCGAGCATGCGCCGCTGCTCAGCGCGCGTATGTCCCGAATGGAGGGCGGCGGCTGTGATGCCGCGGCGGCGCAGGTTTTCCACCTGGTCTTTCATCAGCGCTATAAGCGGCGTGATGACCAAACAAAGACCCTCTACTGCCAAAGCCGGCACTTGAAACGTGATGCTCTTTCCGCCACCCGTGGGCATGAGGCCGAGCGTGTCGTGCCCCGTAGCGATGGACGAGATGATGTCGCGCTGTATGCCGCGGAAACTATCATATCCCCAGTAGGTGCGGAGTATTTCCTCGAAATTCATGGAACTTGTTCGACGGGCTTGATGTCCTCGATGAGGAGCTGCACTTCGCCACGTCGGTGGGAGTTTTCCTCGATGGCGTAGCAGATGTCGAAGGCGCGCTTCGTCT
>JAFLUW010000153.1 GCA_022508615.1 Prevotellaceae bacterium
AAGGCGAAGGCCTCTGGGTCGAACATGGCTTGACTGGCTGTTGTCGTTCCCGTTTCAAGGAAATCACGGAAGAAAGCCGAGTAGAATGTCGAACTATAAAAGACGAACAAAAAAGCAGACAGCAACAATAGAACAATTACGCAAAGTCGGAATCGCACAAGTGCCTCCGGGTCGACGCGAAGTTCATGGATAGCGTTTTTCAGGTCGGCAATTTCCTGCTGAATTACTCCGATACGGCGTTTGTTGTCTTGCCGAAGATTTTCGCGCTGGGCGATTTGGCTCACATTGTCTTCAATTTGCGCAGTAAGGCTTTGGGCGTGTGCTTGTCCTAACTGCGGATTGGCCATTTGCGCTTTTTTCTCGTCATTGAAGACTTTGTGAATAAAGGCGCGCAGCGAGAAATCGCTGGCAAAGGTTTGCCCGCAGAGGCGTGTGCCGTACTGGGTGTAGGTTTCGGTTTCGAGTTTCTCGTCTTTGCCGGGGCCAACGAACGTTGAGCCAAATGTGGAAAGAGCAGATACAGAGCTTTCGTTGGGTTCCGACTGTTTAAGTTTGAAAATGTTGGAAAAAGGGAGGTGAGTCATGGCTTAAAGTTTTAAGGCTTCTTCGACAACTTGTTCTTTGGTGAGGTTTTGTTTGGCGCATTCGAGCAGAAAGTCGGCAATGGTGCCGGCATAGGTTTCGTCGAAGCCGCAACGCACGACGTAACGGCTGAGCAACTGGCGTTCGGTGGGGTCGATGTCGCCGTCGGCCGAGGCGATGAGGGCCATTTCATAGAGCAAGCCGATGCGTTCCTCCATGCTGTCGGGCCATTCGAACGACGTGCCGGCGTCGCGCACGCAGGCAGTGATTTCGTCGGCCGAGATGCCGTAGGTTTCGCGGCCGATGCGGTAGAGTTGTTCGAGTTCGGCGGCTTCGACCACGCCGTCGGCCAGCACCATGCAGTAGAGCGCAAGGAAACGGGAGCGGATTTTCTTGTCCATAGCGTTTATGGGCGCCCTTGGCAGTCCGACGAAGGGCAGAATGTTTGTGTGGGTGATACATGAAAAGGAGCGCGGACTGTATACGCCATGCTTTAACTGGAAGGTCCTGAGAAAACCCGTTACTGTAGATGGAATAAGAGCAGCCCACGCCCGCAAAGGCGCGAGATGCACTATGTCTTCTTGCAGTAACTCGCGAAAATTTCTCAGGTTTTCCAATTACAAGAGGAGCATAACGCTTCTTTTTAATCGTATGTCGCGGAGGCGGCGCACGCAGACGCTGCCTCCGCGGCAAAGATAGCGATTGGGCGTCGTTTGTCGAAATTTGCGCCGCGATATTTGTGCGAAAGTCTGCGGCGCCGCCCTGCAAGTTTGCGCTTGCAGGGCGGCGCCGTGAAGATGTTGCCGGAAAGAGAGCGGCGAAATGCGTTCGGCGTGTCGGTTCGGGGCTTATTGCGGCCGCTTGATGTGGGCAATCCAGGCGTATCGCTTTCGGCGGGGCAAGTAGTGCAGGTCGTGCCCGTGCCGATAGGCCTCGCGCTCGAAAGAGATGTTCATATAGGCCTTGTGAGCGTTGCGATATTGCAGCAGACGCACCGCCCATTCGAGAACGTAGAGAAGATAGAACGGCACCCACAGCAGTTCCTGTTGCTGCGCGGTGTGTATGCGTTCGTGATTGACCACATACGCGTCGATCCAACGGGTGTCGCGCGCCCAGAACGTGCCGAAAAGGTTCAGACAGACGCCTTTCGGCATGAATTTGCAGCGGATAATCACAGGTTTGCGCATGGACAAGGCGGTTTGGGGCGGCACGGCGGCGGTCGGCGCCGCGTTTTGCGGCAAAGATAGCGATAGGGTGGCATTTGTCGAAACTTATGAGGCGCGATTTCGTAAAATGGCGAAAAGTTTCGACCGAGTTTCTCTCAAAACAGACGTTAAGCGTCACGCTGAGGGCCGTCATTTTTCGCTAAC
>JAFLUW010000154.1 GCA_022508615.1 Prevotellaceae bacterium
TAGAGCATCTGACTACGGATCAGAAGGTTGCAGGTTTGAATCCTGCATGAGTCACAAGGCAGAATCCGGACTTAACGAATGGTTCGGATTCTTTTTTATGCGCTAAGAGGCCCGTGGAGCCGATGTGGAAAATCCTTTCGTTGTGTTCGTCGAAAATTACTCAGACTAAGTTGGAAATTAGTCTGAGTAATTTCAAACTTAGTCTGAGATAGTTTTTCCTTCTTTTTTCGTGTCTGTCCGTTTGTGGCCGGCGGGCGGTAACGGATGCGGCCTTTTCGGTGCGGAAGCCGTTGTTCGCAGACCGTTACTGTCGGGGAAGGCGGCGGAGTCGGAAACTTATCGCTCGCCGATGCGGGTGTAACGGAAGCCGAGGGCTTCGAGTTCGTTTCGGTCGTAGATGTTTCGGCCATCAACGATAATGTTTCCGCGCATGGCCTTTCTGATGACCTTCCATGCGGGCATGCGGAATTGGCGCCACTCCGTGAGCAGTGCCATGGCGTCGGCTTCGTCGACGGCGTCGTAGAGATTTTTGCAATAGGTCACGCGCTCGCCGATGCGGCGCCGGCATTCGTCCATGGCGATAGGGTCGAACACGCGCACTGAGGCGCCGGCCTGCAACAGACGCTCGATGACGACCAGCGCAGGGGCTTCGCGCATGTCGTCGGTCTCGGGCTTGAAGGAAAGGCCGAGTACGGCGACAGTTTTGTGCTGCAATCCGCCTGCCAGCGCGGCCAGTTTTTCGAATACGATGCTTTTTTGGCGCTCGTTGACGCGCTCGACGGCTTCGATGACCTCCATACGGTAGCCGTTGTCGCGGCCGGTGTGGGCCAGCGCCTTGACATCTTTGGGGAAGCACGAGCCGCCGTAGCCGCAGCCCGCATAGAGGAATTTGCGTCCGATGCGGTCGTCACTGCCGATGCCTTTGCGCACGTAGTCTACGTTGGCGCCGACCCGCTCGCAAAGGTTTGCAATGTCGTTCATGAAGGATATACGTGTGGCAAGCATGGCATTGGCGGCATATTTCGTCATTTCTGCGCTGGGAATGTCCATAAAGATGACACGAAAGTTCTGCATCATGAACGGATGATAGAGTTTGGCCATGGTTTCTTCGGCCCTTTTGCTCTCCGTGCCGACCACGACGCGATCCGGACTCATGAAGTCTTTGATGGCAGCCCCTTCTTTCAAAAATTCGGGGTTGGAGGCGACATCGAACGGTATATCGACGCCGCGGGCGGCCAGTTCCTGGCGAATGACCTCCTTTACTTTTTGCGCTGTGCCCACGGGAACAGTAGATTTTGTGACCAGAATCGTATATTTCCTGATGTGCCGGCCGAAAGTGCGGGCTACCTGCAAAACATATTTGAGATCTGCGCTTCCGTCTTCGTCAGGCGGCGTGCCTACGGCCGAGAAGACGATGTCCACGTCGTCGAGCACTTCGCTCAGGTCAGTCGTAAATTTCAGCCGGCCGTATGTCGTGTTGCGTTGCACGAGTTCTTTGAGTCCCGGTTCGTAGATCGGCATCTCGCCTGCCTTAAGGCGTGCTATTTTGTTTTGGTCGATGTCCACACAAGTCACATTCGAACCCATTTCCGCAAAACAAGTGCCGGAAACAAGTCCTACATAGCCGGTGCCGACGATTGCAATATTCATAAATCTGGTAATTATTGAGTGGTTATAACTAAAAAATCGGGATTGAGGCTTGCTGGCGACAGATTGTCTCCTTTTTTCCTCATCCCGATCTGTTGGAAAACTTTTGTCGGGGTGACGGGATTCGAACCCACGACCCCCTGCTCCCAAAGCAGGTGCGCTAACCGGACTGC
>JAFLUW010000155.1 GCA_022508615.1 Prevotellaceae bacterium
GCTCTCCCTGCACCCTAATTCTTGGGTACGGGGAGAGTTTTGCTTGGCAGTTGTTTCCATTTCAGCGTATTGCATACGTTGCAGGCCGAAAAAAGTCGCTATTTTTGTCCGTATGAAACCGGATGCAAAACAAACAGGACCCGACGGGACGACGAGGGGACAGGGCGCAAGCCCGGCTGAAAGTAACCCGCAGCCGTTCACGACCGAGGGGCTTGCAGCGTGCGGATTGGTGCTCGAAGGCGGCGGCATGCGCGGCGTGTTCACTTCGGGCGTGCTCGACTGCATGATGGACCGCGGGCTGCGTTTCCCCTACGCCGTGGCCGTTTCGGCCGGCGCCTGCAACGGGCTCTCCTATGTCAGCCGCCAGCGCGGCCGGGCGCGGCGGTCGAACATCGAACTGCTCGAAAAGTATCGCTACATCGGCGTGAAGCACTTGTGGCGCTGCCACAGTCTGTTCGACCTCGAATTCATGTTCGACCATCTGCCCAACCGCATTCTGCCCTACGACTATGCGGCCTATCGCGCCAACCCGATGCGCTTCGAAATGGTGGCTACGGACTGCCTGACGGGGCGTGCCGTCTATCTGCACGAGCCGGCCGACGCGCGCCGCCTTTTAGACATCTGCCGGGCCTCGAGCGCGCTGCCTTATGTCAGCCCCATGGTGTGGGTGGACGGACGTCCGATGCTCGACGGCGGACTGGCCGACTCGATTCCCGTGGTCCACGCCATGGAGATGGGCTATGCGCGCAACGTGGTAGTGCTGACGCGGGCGCGCGGCTATCGAAAGCCCGAGCGCGACTTCAAACTGCCGCGTTTCGTCTATCGCGATTATCCGCGACTGCGGCTTTTGCTCTCGCGGCGCGCGGCCATCTACAACCGCCAGCTCGACTTGGTCGAGCGGCTCGAGGCCGAGGGGCGCATACTCGTGATTCGCCCGCAGCACCCGCCCGCCGTGGGCCGCATGGACATGAACACACAGCGGCTGACCCAGCTCTACGAAGAAGGCTACGCTGTGGCTGAGGACGTGTTGGGCCGGATGGGCTGACCAGCGGCGGAGAAAGGCGGCCTGCGGGCCGCGAAGAGAGGGCTTGCGCCGGCCTGCGGAAAACGAACGGCCCGTTGCGCAAAACTAACGCTGAGTAAGTTTAAACTTAGTCTGAGATAGTTCAAACTTACTCAGCGTTAGTTTTTGCCTGCTGCCGCGCCGGACGGAATCATCGGGCTGCAACGCTGCGGGCGGCGCTTTCGGGCGACGCACGAAGGGCGCGCAGCACGCAGCAGCCGGCACACTGGGAGCCGGAAACGGCGAAAACGGCGCCGAAAGGCCGACGGTCGCGATTTTTGTGTAACTTTGTGCCCGACTATCGACAGCGAAGCAATGATAAGGAAATTCGATTTTCTCGTCATCGGAGCGGGCGTGGCCGGCATGAGCTACGCTTTGCAGGCGGCCGCCTCGGGAAAGGGGCGCGTGGCGCTGATATGCAAGACTTCTGTGGACGAAGCCAACACGGCCAAGGCGCAGGGCGGCATTGCCAGCGTGACGAACCGCGAGACCGACGACTTCGACAAGCACATCGAGGACACGATGGTGGCCGGCGACTACATCAGCGACCG
>JAFLUW010000156.1 GCA_022508615.1 Prevotellaceae bacterium
CCGCCGCAAGCAGCTGCTTGGGCCGGTCGGCGCCGAGACGCGTGCCGCTTCCGGCAGCCAATAGGGCCGCTATCGTGTAAGGCCGCGCGGTCTGCGGCGGCCGCTGACGGGCTCGTCGCACGTCGCAGTCGAAAAAGTCGGCCGTACGCTCTCGGTCTTCCTTTTCGCGGAGTTTTAGGGTCGTCTCCATGGGTGTTGATTATGAGATACTTATAGATAGTGAAAAATTAGTCTGAGAAAGTTTGAACTTAGTCTGAGAAAATTTGAACTAACGCCGCGTAAGTTTTGCGTATCTCCCTGCAAGTTTTTGCCACCTGTGTTCGGGCGAGGAATCGGCGCGGCTCACGTCCTGCCTTCGGAGCCGTAGGAAAGCGTATCGCGCGCATGGACAATCCAGCCCCGCTTTCGCCCTTCGGGTCGAGAGATATATTTCTTCCCGGCCAACGAATTTATCTGCTTTTGTATGGCCGAGCGGTTGATGCCGAGCCGTTCGGACATTCTGTCCAACGTGATGTTCATGTCCGATTTCAGCAATGCGAGAATTTTGCCGGGCGTAGCGGTCGAAAATTGAATGATTTCGCCCTCGTACCACCACGACGACGCCTTGTCGGACGAGAGAAAAGAAACGTAGTCGGCCACATCGCTCGCCCAAACCGCCGTCAGGTGTTCGACGAACGGCGCAATGGCCTCGCGCGAGGCGTGCGCGCCGTCCGAAGGCACCGGCCCTACACGCGCATCGGCCTGCGCCAGCGCCGAAAGATAGGCCGACTTGTTCTTTGTCTTGACCACCAGCATCGGCCAACCGTGTTGTTTCAAAATGAAGTTCACCATCAGGCGCGCGATACGGCCGTTTCCGTCTTCGAACGGGTGGATACGGATATATCGGTAGTGGAAAATCGCCGCGAGTTCTATGGGGCTGAGTTCTCCGGCGGCAGCCTCGTTGTACCATTTCACGAGGTCGGACATCAAGGCCGGCGTTTCTTCGGGCGTGGCGTAATGAAAAATCGTGCCCGCAGGCGTTTTTACGGAATTAGGCCGGGTTTTATAGATTCCGGCGTGTATCGTATAACCGGTGACCACGCCCGAGGGCGATTTCACCGACACTTCATAGTCTTCGCGCAACATCACCCGATGCAACTGCCTAATAAACGCCTCGGTCAGCGGCCGGCCGCTTCGGGCTTCGTCGATAACGAGTTGCAAACACAGGTTGTGCGCCTTCATTTCCTCGAAATCCCGCATCGAACCGTTGCCTATCACCTCGCCGAAAAGCAGCAACACTTCCGTTTGACCGTAGGTCAGGGTGTTTCCCTCCATGTGGTTGCTGTTGTAGTTGAAGTCGAGTACGAATTTATTGTGCAACCGCAACGCGTCCGTCTCGGACAGAGGCTGCAAGGCCTGCCATTGTTTCGCTATTTTTCGGATTTCCATGTCTCGATGCGCCGTAATGTATGCGACAAAAGTATGCAATTTACCACCAACCGCCAAATTTACCACCTTTCGGGTGGTATTTTCAGTTGTTCTCCCAAAACGCGGGCACGAAAGGCAGCAGGAGCGAGAAAATTTCGAGACGGCCGCAGAGCATGACGAACGAAAGCA
>JAFLUW010000016.1 GCA_022508615.1 Prevotellaceae bacterium
TGAGTAAGTTTGAACTATCTCAGACTAAGTTCAAACTTACTCAGCGTTAGTTTCGCCTTTCGCCTTCCGGCTCGCTTTCAGCGGGTTGCACGGGCCGTTTTCCCGGCCTTGCGCCGGACCGGACGGTAGGCGCCGCGCGTGATTTGTTCGAGCGCGAGCGGCAAGTAGACCATATCGTACCACACGCCGCGCGCACCGTCTTCGTAGAAGAAGGCTATGCGCCCGTCGGCCTGCAAGGCCATCGTGCTGTAAGCCGACGCGGCGGGCGTAATCAGGAAGGGGGCGCTCCAATGCGAGGCGAAACGCTCGGGCGAGGCGCAGTCGGCCGCACTGACTTCCTTGAAGTAGATGCTCACGCTGTCGCGGCCGTCGCCCGTGGGCACGGATTGCAACGCAAGCCGGACGCGGCGGTTGTCGGCCGTGCGGCGGGCGGGCACCACGAGCAGTTCGCCGTTCGTCGAGTTGCGTCCGTAGGCAATTCCGCCCGTGCAGCGGTCGGAAGCGACGGCTTCGCCCCAATTTCCTGTCCCGCGGCGCACGTCGGTGTAGCGAAAGATGTTGTAATATCGGCCATGCGGCTTGCGACCGTTGAGCACGACGCTGCCGTCGGGCAGTTCTTCTACTTTCGGCTCGTCGCCGCCGGGCACGGGCCGCACGTCGCGCGCGCCGAGCAGGTGCCAAGTGTTGCCGAAGTCGTCGGTATAGATAACGTAGTCCGTCAGTCCGTCGCCGCCGCGGCCGTTCGTGGTCCAGATGGCGGCATATACGCGGTAGTAGCGGCCCACTTTGACGCGGCGACTCTGGCAGAGTTTGCCCGAACCGGCGAAGTAGTTGACGCGGTCGGCGGGCAAGAGGCGCATGACGGCGTCCTTGATGTCGACAGGCTTGTCCCACGTGCGCCCGCCGTCGGCCGAGCGGACAATCGCGCCGCGTTGCGCCGCCGTCCAACAGGTGGCGCCTTTGCGCGCCGTGCAGCAAAGCACGAGTATGCGGCCGCTCTTGCGGTCGACCACGGCGGCGGCGTCGCCGTAGCCGCAGGTGTCGCTGTCGTCGCGGCCGTCGCCGGCGGCTACGGGGAAGATGTCGCTCCATGTGCGGCCGTTGTCGTCGCTCCGGCGGCCGACAATGTCCACATGGCCGTAGCCGATGTCGGCTCCGCAGGGGCGATAGTCGCTCAACGCCAGCAGCGTGCCGCCCGGCAGGGCGACAATGGCGGGAATGCGGTAGGGAGCGGGCGACGACTGCGTGTCGAACAGCACGGTCGAGCCGTCGGGAAAGGGCTGCGCCGCGACGCGCATCAGCGCAAGGGCGGCGAGCAGTACAGAGAGGAGTGTACGTTTCATTTTTTCAGGGAATCGCCATGCGGCGGCAGAGTTAGACGAAAAAGGGCGGCCGTGCGTCAGGCCTCGCGGCCGTCGGCTCGAATCAGGGCGAGCAATCGTTCTACGGCTTCGGCTTCGGGAATGTTTTTCTCCACGCACGTTTTGCCGCGATAGAGCGAAATGCGGCCGCGGGCGGCGCCTACGTAGCCGTAGTCGGCGTCGGCCATCTCGCCGGGGCCGTTTACGATGCAGCCCATCACGGCAATTTTCAAACCCGTGAGGTGTGCCGTCGCGGCTTTCACGCGGGCGATGGTCTGTTGCAAATCATAGAGCGTGCGTCCGCAGCCCGGGCAGGAAATATACTCGGTGCGCGTGGTGCGGGCGCGGGTCGCCTGCAACAAGGCGAAGGCCGTGTCGTCGCGTCGCTCCGCTTCGACCTCCGCACTCCACAGCGCGAGGCCGTCGCACAGTCCGTCGAAGACGAGGGCGCCCATATCGACGGCCGAATGCAGTTGCAGCGCGTCGAGGGTCGCGGTGGCGTAGTGCCCGAAGAAGATTACGGGATTTTGCAAGCCTTCGGCCCAGAGTTCGTGGGCCAATGCGCGGTGCTCGCCCAAAGGATTGGCGTGGTTGCTCTGCGCTACGACCGCCATTTCGGGGTGCAGGCGCAAGCAAGCGCGCACTTCTTCGTTCAAAGCGGGATAGGAGAGAAACAAAAACTTGGCTTCGGCGCGGCAAGCGCCCACGGCGAAGAGATTGTCGGGCGTAAAGGCGGGATAAGTCCCTGCTTCGCCCGTCCAAGCCGGCGCATCGACCACATAGGCGGCGCCTTCCACGCGCTCGGCGGCCGTCGGCAGCGCCGCGCCGCAATAAACGAAGTCGGGACGGGCCGACGGCAGGCACGCGGCGGCCGCTGCGCCCGACAGACCGGGACGAACGGAAAAGACGACGGGCAGATTTCCGCCGCCGATGTTCAATACGGGGCGCGTAGACCGTCGCACGGGCCGGCAATAGTCGAAATCGGGCGCCTCGCGGCCGGGAATGAGCAAGTGTCCGGCGCGGGCCGTCGCATAATCGGCTATTGCGCGCGCCACGGGCAGTTCTTTTTCGGGTTCTTCCGAGAGCGAGACGCGCAAAGTGTCGCCGATGCCGTCGGCCAGCAGCGCTCCGATGCCGGCAGCGCTCTTTATGCGCCCGTCTTCGCCTTCGCCGGCCTCGGTCACGCCCAAATGCAGCGGAAAGTCCATGCCTTCGCGCGACATGGTCTGACAAAGCAGCCGCACGGAGCGCACCATGACCACCGTGTTCGAGGCTTTTATCGAAACGACGACGTCTGCGAAATGCTGACGCTGACAAATGCGCAGAAATTCCATGCAGCTTTCCACGATACCCTCGGGCGTGTCGCCGTAGCGCGACATGATGCGGTCGGAAAGCGAGCCGTGGTTCACGCCGATGCGCAATGCCGTACCGTGGGCGCGACAAATGTCGAGCAAAGCGAGAAAGCGCGCTTCGAGACGGGCCAGTTCGGCGGCATATTCCTCGTCAGTGTACTCGAAATGCTTGAACGTGCGCGCCGGGTCGACGTAGTTTCCGGGGTTGATGCGCACTTTTTCGACAATGGCTGCGGCGCGGTCGGCCACGGCGGGATTAAAATGAATGTCGGCCACTATCGGGCAGTCGCAACCGGCGGCGCGCAGGCGCTGTTCGAGCGATGCGAGCGCCTCGGCCTGCAACAGTCCCTGCGCCGTGAGGCGAACGTAGTCGGCGCCGGCCGCTGCGATGCGGAGGGTCTGTTGCAACGAGGCCTCGACGTCGGTCGTGGCCGTCGTCGTCATGCTTTGCAGGCGCAGGGGCTGACTTCCGCCGAGCGGACGGCTGCCCACGCGCACTTCGTGGCTCGCGCGGCGGCGGTAGTTGAATATATCCATCGTTTCGGTGGGAGAAACCGGGGGGTTAGTTGGTCTTAAAGGCGTATTTCACGCCGGAAAGTTCGGCGTTGGCTTTCGTAATTTTGTCTTTCAGCCCGGCTTTGTAGGCGCGATAGCGTTCCATGAGCGCCGCGTCGCCGGCAGCGACAATCTGCACGGCCAAAAGTGCGGCGTTGAGCGCGCCGTTCACACCGACCGTGGCCACAGGAATGCCGGGAGGCATTTGTACAATGGAGAGCAGGGCGTCGAGTCCGTCGAGCATGCCTTTTATGGGCACGCCGATGACGGGAAGTGTCGTCTCGGCGGCCACTACGCCGGGCAGAGCGGCGGCCATTCCGGCGGCGGCGATGATGACTTTCACGCCGCGGCCCTCGGCTTCGCGGGCAAAGGCCGAAACTTCGGCGGGAGTGCGGTGCGCCGAGAGCGCATGCAGTTCAAAGGGCACCTGCATCGCGTCGAGCAGGGCGCAAGCCTTTTCCATGACGGGCAAATCGCTGGTCGAGCCCATAATAATACTAACCAAAGGTGTCATTATGCAGAGTTTTTTAGTTGATAAATACGCATACGAAGCCGCAAATCAGCCCTACGAGCGTGCCCCAGCCCACATCGGGCAGCGTATGTTGGCGCAAGATGAGCCGCGACGAGCACACGCAGCCCGAGAGCAGCACGCAGAGGCAGAGCCAGCCCGTGGGGTCGAAGGCATAGTGCTGCGAGAAGCCAATGAGCGCGCCGATGATGCCGCCCATGGCGGCTGCGTGGGTGGAAATTTTCAGAAACGGATTAATCAGCGCGCAAATGATTTCCAGCAGGAGGGCTCCCCAGATGATGCTGCGGCCATAGGCGGGAATGTGCAGGTGTTGCATCAGGCGAAGCAGGGCGCCGTAGGAAATTATCGAGATGACGTAGGGCACGAGGCGGCGTTCGCGCCGGCCCAGCTCGTGGCGCGTCCAGCCGTTGACCCTCCGGTAGGCGTAAATGGCCAGCCGCGGCAGCACGACGGTGAAGGCGTAGACCATGGCCAGCAGTGCGGCCTTGTAGCCTAAGGGCAGGAGGTTCAGGTAGCTGAACCAGAGCAGCGCGACAAAGGCTACGACGGGCAGATAGAAGGGCGAAAAGAGTACGGAAAAGACTTGTGCCGAGAGGACGAGGATGCGGTTGTTCATCGGTGGGAGAGCGTTTGCGGCGGCGAGGTGTTTCAGCGCCGGCGGTCTTTGGCTGAGGGGATGCCCAGCGCGTTGCGGTATTTCACGACCGTGCGGCGGGCTACGGGCTGGCCGCGGCGGGCCATTTCGGCTGAGAGCTGCTCGTCGGTCAGCGGCTCGGCCTTGTCTTCTCCGCCGACGATTTCGCGCAGCAGGCGCTGGGCTTGCAGGGTCGAGAGCGTATCGCCCGTTTTCGACGTGAAACGCGAGGAGAAGAGGCTTTTGAGCGGATGCAGGCCGTAGGCCGTGCCGACATATTTGGAGGCTACGACGCGCGAGACGGTCGAAATGTCCACTCCGGCTGCTTCGGCCACTTCTTTCAGGCCCAGCGGGCGGAGCAGCGCTTCGTCGTCGCCGCCGAGAAAGTAGTCGCGCTGTGCCGACACAATGGCGCGCATCACGGCCAGCAGCGTCTGCCGCCGGCGTTCGACGAGAACGATGAAATTCTGCGCGGCGCCGACCTTGCGGCGGGCGTAGAGCAGCGTGTCCTGCTCGCTTCGCGTGAGTTCGCGGCTGCGGCCGCCGTAGCGACGCAGCGTTTCGCGGAAGGAGGGGCTTACGCGCAGGCGGGGCACGTCGCCTTGATTGAGCGTGACACTGATTTGTCCGGTTTCTTCGTCGGCTTCGACGAAGAAGTCGGGCTCGGCCACGGGCGCGCCGTCGGAAAGGCTGCTGCCCATGGCGCGTCCCGGCGCGGGATTGAGACGGGCGATGCGCGAGGCCGCGGCTTCGTAGTCGCCGGGCGCGAGCGCGAGGCGTTTCTCCACGGCTTCGCGTCGGCCGCGGCGGAAGTCGTCGAAGGCGTGGCGCACGATGTCGAGCGCCACGCTTCCGGCGCGGTCGTCGGGGCCACCGTCGGCCGTGAGTTGCAGGGTCAGACATTCTTCGAGGCTCGCGGCGCCGATGCCGCGCGGTTCGAGCGTTTTGAGCACGGCGCGCATGCGGCCCAGTTCCTCGGCCGAAGCGTAGAGGCCGCCGTATATGGCCATTTCGTCGAGCAGCGTGGCGTCGTCTTTCACGAGAAAGCCGCGCTCGTCTAGCGAACCGACCAGGAAGCGCAGCACTTCGGCTTCGTCGTCTTGCAGGGGGAGCTCGCCGATTTGCCGCCACAGGGCGTCGTAGAGCGTGTCCGTGCGGTCGGCCACGCGTCCGTAGTCGTACATGCCGTCGGCTTCGTCGCGCCGCTCGCTCAGATAGGCGGGCAGCTCGTCTTCCGAGGCGTAGTCGGCGTAGGCGTCGTCGAGGGCGTCGCCCCCGGCCGCGTTGTCCGCGCCGTCGGCCTCGTCGGGGCCGGCCGGGGTGTCGGCCGGGGCTTCGGCTTCGCCGGGTTGCAGGGCTTCGAGGGCTTCGTTGTCGAGCATTTCGTTTTCAACGCGCACGGCCAACTCGGCCAGGGGCAGCTCGACGAGAGCGGCCACGGCCAGTTGCGAGACGGAGAGCGTCTGCACCTGCTTCTCGGTCTGTATTTGACGTAATTCCTGCGGCATCAGGGCAAAGTTACGGATTTCTCTCTGTTTGCTCCCGTCCGGGCGGCCGTTTTGTTTTTCGCGGCACAGGGAGGCGGTCGAAAAGGGCATTTTCGGGTCGGGTTTTCTGTTGAAACAGACGTTAAGCGTCAGCCGCCGGCACGTTTGCCGGCACTTACGCGGACTAATTTCCAACTTTCAGGGCGTAAGTTTGAACTTACGCCCTGAAAGTTTCGCCTGATTGAGGTTTTCGAAAGGCTTTTTTCGGTCGAAAAATTCCCTTTAAGCGTCATTTTTCGACCGAAAAGGGCATTGGGAAATCATGATTTCACGCGGCATTCGTCTGAGAACAAGCCTCTTAACCCTGTTTCGGCCTGAACGCGCAGGAATCGCGTAAAATCGTCCGAAGATTTTGGCGGACGATTTCGCGCGATTGTAGAGGGCTTTGGAAATGTAAAGTTTTCTTAAAAACTCCCGTGGCGGGCCGTCGCCGCAAGGTGCAGGCCGACGGCGTGGGCCTGTCTTTGCGGCTTGAAGGCTGGTGCCGGAGTTACGCCCGACAGGATGCAGGCAAGCCTGCACCATGTTTTCGGCCTTGCGAACAGTGTTGACACGGGCGGCGCGGGACATATTCGCAACCGCAACCTCCCGTTTGCTGCGGGCTGCAACTTCTGAAAAAACTATGCAGAAGCGGCGCACGCCTCTCTCTTCGGGAAAGGTGTGCGCCGCTTCTGTTTCGGGAAGTTCGGCCGATGTAAAGCGGTTTTCGCGGATTAGTGGCGCTCGCGGCGCACGCTGAATCCGGCGCCCGACGAGGCTGCGCGGGGCTGACGGGCGGTGCGCTCGCGCTTGGCCGTGACAGCGGCTTTCGGCTCGGCGGTTTTCGCCGACTTGGCGGCCGGCGTGCTGCGGCGCGTGGTGGTCGTGCGCCGCGCGGCGGCTGTACGGGGCTTCACGGCGGCGCTGTCGGCCGCGAGGGTGTCGCTTGCGGCGGGCGGAACGCTGTCGCCGCGCCAGACGTGGCGTTGCACGTCGGAAAGTTCGCGCTCGATGCGGCTGCGTTCGGCCGTAAGGGCCGAGTCGGTGGGGCAATAGTCGGCAAGAATGCGGTCTTGCAGGTTGGTGGTCTTATAGATGTCGCCCTCGTAGCGGCCGAGGGTGAAAAAGTCGTCGGCCGAGATTTGCGCGGCGTTGTTCAGGCTCGAGCCCATGAGCATGAGTTTGGCAAAATAGGGGGCGGCGTCCTCGTATTTCACCCAGAACATGGGATAGAGCTGGTCGTTGCCGCCGATTTCGGCGTCGCCCTTGCGCATGACGGGGCAGAGGGCCGTGATGCGCGTGCGGAAAGTGGAGGTATGCTGGTCGTAGTAGATGCTTTCCTTGACGAAGTAGACTTGCACTTCGTCGCTGCGCAAATCGACGTCGTTGACGCGCAGACGGCCGTCCTTCGATTCGTAAAAGATTTTGAACTGGTCCATCAGGGCTTTGCCTTTCACCTGCTTGTCGGGCGAGAAGTTTTCGTTGCCCGAGAGGTCGTATTCATAAGCCTTGATTTGCCCGCGAAGAATCTGGCGGAACAGGTAAGTATAGAGGTTCATCCGGCCGTCGGCGGGGACAGTGGGATAGTAGAGCACGGAGTTGGCCTCTTTTTTCAAGTCCAACTGGCGATAGACGTCGCGCCGCCACGCGGCATCGGCGGGTTGCGGGGCCGCAACGGGGAACGGACGGTAGGCCGAACCTGCGGGTTGCGCCGTCGGCGCGGCGTTTTGTGTGCTTTGTGCGGCGCGGCGTGCGGGAGGCTGAGCGACGGCGGCGAGCGCAGTGAGCATGGCGAGGAGTATGACGAGACGAGTTTTCATGTATACGGCGAATGTGGATTAACTGATGATGATTTCGAGCACGGAGTCGAGCGTGCGCTCCAATCCGTCGGGGCCGATGACGCGGACGCCGCGCACGTAGAAGCTCGTGCCGCTGCGCAGCGAGCGTATCAGGTTGCGCTGGCCTTCCGAAAAGGCAGCGCCGGCGCTGGGCTCGAGGCGGCGGTTGCCCATGCGGTCGAAAAAGACGCATTCGAACGAGAGTACGCGGAACGGGATGTTGAGCAGGCCGTCGTCGATGGCGGCACCGAGCGTTTGCAGGCCGACGGCCGTGCCTTTGGCCATTTTGCCGCCCGTGAAGTGGTCGTTGCCGAGCAGTACGAAAGGCTTGGGGTCGGGCAGCTTGCGGACGCGGAACGTGTAGGCGCCGAGTGTTTGCTGCCGGCCGCCGACCGTGCCTGTTACGGTGAAGGTAACGTCTTGTCCCACCTTGGCCGGACGCGCGGTGTACTTGCCCCGGCCCTGCGAAGTGAGCGTCCCGCCGGACATGGCGAGGTTAATTTTCGCGGCATCGACGCCCGAAGCGGCGACGGTCACGGGATTGTCGAAGCCGGCATAGAGCACGTTCATCAAGTCGGCCGCAACGCTGGCGCCGCTGGGCGGAGCGATGACGTTGTAGCGTTGCACGAAGTCGCGGCGAATGATTTCGCCGGCGGCGTTGGGCGTAAGAATGTAGCCGGAGAAGCTGTATTCGCCGGGAGCGCCGGCCGTAAAGCTGTAATGGCCGTCGGGGGCGATTTTGCGGCCGCCTACGTAGATTTCGGGGCGGCGCGTGGTGTCGACGGCGGCCATAAAGATGCGCGAGTCGAACTTTTCGCCGGGGAAAAGCGTGGTTTTTTCGGGCAAAACGTAGGCTTCGAGGCTGTTGACGCGGATGTCTTTGACGTCGATGTTGGACACGAGGGCGTGGAGCACTTCGTTTTCGGCCTTGCGCACGTCGCTCTGGAGTTTGGCCAGCATCGTGACGGCGGCTATGCTGGGCATGGACTCGAACATGTATTCTTCCCATGACTGGCCGGCCGTATCTTTGCGCCGGGGCACGTCGGTGGAAAGATTGGACGAAATAATGGCGCGCTGTCGCGGGTCGGCGATGAACATAAGTATGCCTCGCTCGTAGGTTCCGATGGCTTGACGCAGGGCGGCGCCCTGTCCGCCGACGGGAGCGAGCATCACGTGCGTCGAAGCCTCGAGATCTTCCTGATTGCGCAGGGCGTCGGGATTGCCGTTGCGGCCGTCGGCCGCGCGGGCTATGGCCCAGCGCAGCCTTTCGGCGAAGTTGTAGAGCGAATCGCTCATGGCTTTCACGCGCATGGCCTTTTCGTACCAGGGACGTACTTTGGCGGGATTTTGTTTGAGCTGTCCGGCAAGGTCGCGATAGAGGCTTTCGTTCTCGACCACGGCGTTCTGTGTGGTGCGACTCAGACTTTCGCCCATCAGACTGAAGCCTTTGAGCACTTCGTTCGAGACGTTGAGCGCCAGCATGGCCATGAGCACGACGTACATCAGATTGATCATCTTCTGACGCGGCGAAACCGGACGTTTCTTGACTGCCATAGGAGGGTATTGGAGATTACGTGGGGAATCTGCCCGATTGTTTTCAGGATGCGGGCTTCTGAGCTATGGTCATGGCGCTGATCATGCGGGCATAGACCTGGTTGAGTTCTTCAATCTGGCTGGCCAGCCGGGCGGTCTGCTCGTTGATCTGGTCGATGGTGCCGACTTGCAGGGATATGCTTTTGAGATGGAGTTCGTAGACCTTGTTGATGCCGGTGAGCGTGCGGTTGAGGTTCTCCATTTCCTCGCTGTCGCGCGTCAGGCGGGCGTTCTGTTCGTCGACACGGGCCAGCGTTTCTCCCAATGTGCGGAGTTTTTCGATGTATTCGCGCGAGGCTTCTTCCATTTCGGGCGAAAGTACGGCCTGGGCGCGGTTGAGCAGTTCGTCGTTGGCCAGCCGGATGATTTCGGCCAAACGCGCGGCGTCGACATCGCCTTCGGGCGTGACACAACCGCCCAACGTGAGCGGCTTGGCGGCCGATGCAGCGGGCGAATGGGGCGCGGCGGACGTTTTTTCGCCCGTTTCGGCTGCGGAACCGCCTATTATTATGGTGCCGCCGGCGCTTGCTGTGCCCAAAGCGGTTCCGGTCGGCTCGATGCGGCCGTCCGACTCGACGTCGGAGATAAATTCTTCCGGCAATTCCCTGCCATCTCCGCTCTTGTCGAAAGGACGGTCAAAAGCCGAAAGAAAGAAGACGACGACTTCCGTACCCATGCCGATGAAGAGCATGAGATTTCCGCCTTTGAGGTGCGTCAGTTTGAAAAGGGCGCCGAGAATGACGACGGCAGCGCCCCACGAGTAGGCGTAGTTCAGAAAGGTTTGTCCCGGAACGCTGTCCATCCAGCGCTGCAAGCGGGTGACGATATTGAATGTAGGCATAATTCGTTAGGATTGCCCGTTCGCGGCTGCGCCGCGCGGGGTGATTATTTCGTTTTGCTCACACTGCCGGCTTTCGAGCGGACGCAGCGGAAACCGATGTAGGACCGGGGTTGATTCTGGTATTCCCAGGTGCGCCAGGCCGAGCGAATGAAAGAAATGGGGTCTTTCCACGAGCCGCCGCGCACGCTTTTGCGTTTCAAGACGTAGGGATCTTCCTTGGCGGCGTTGTATCGCAGTTCGGGGTTGAGGTCGGCCATGGCCGCCACGCCGGCTTCGGTGTAGACGGTCTGCGTCCATTCGGCCACGTTGCCCGCCATGTCGTAGAGTCCGTTGGAGTTGGCGCCGTAAATGCCCGTGCGCGAAGTAATAAGGTTGCCGTCGTCGGTGTAGTTACCCTCGTCAGGCTTGAAATTGGCGTAGTAGCAGCCCTTGTTGTTTTTCGACTCCATGCCTGTCCAGGGGAAGGGATTGCCTTCTTTGCCCCGCGCGGCGTATTCCCACTCTATTTCTGTCGGGAGCCGGTAGCGCTGGATGTAGCGGGCCTGCGGCCCCATGCCGCGCATGAGATAGGCCGTGCGCCAGGCGCAGAAGGCCTCGGCTTGCTCCCACGTGACGCCCACGACGGGGTAGTCGTTGTAGGCGGGCGAGGAGAAATAGAGTTTCATGTAGGTTTCGTTCTGCGCGTTGGGGAAGTCGTTCACCCAGCACGTCGTGTCGGGATAGACATTGACGATATAGGTATTCAGAAAATCGTAGAGCGAGGAAAGCGGCCGCTCGATGGTTTCGCGCACGATGCGTCCCTCGTCGTCGATGTAGGCTGTGTCTTTCGAAATCATGACCACTTCATCAGGGTCGGTCTCGAAGTCGGTGTTCAGGTTGCGCTGCTTCGGGTCGAGGCGGTATTTGCGCAGGGCGGCCTTTTCGTAGTCGAATATTTCGTAGCGATAGTTGAGCTGGGCCACGTCGAGCATTTTCGTTCCGTCGATGGGGTGGTACGTGTAGACGCTTTCGATGGCGCGTTCGGCCTCTTCCGAGGGTTTGCGCCAGGGTATGGGCTTGGCCCAGTTGAGATAGGGCGTGACGGGGTCGCCATAGCGGTCGACTTCTATTTTGAACGTTTCGTCGCCGCCGTAGGAGGGGTCGGCCAGCCGCTCGCGGATGATGCTGTCGCGCACCCATTCGACGAATCGCCTGTACATGGAGTTCGTCACTTCGGTCTGGTCCATCCAGAAGCCGTCCACCGAGATTTCGCGTGCGGGAATATCGGCTCCCCAGAGCGTGTCGTTTTCCGCGAGCCCCACTTTCAGGAAGCCGCGTTTGATTTCAACCATGCCGTAGGGCGTGGGTTCGACCGCAGCCGAGCTGCGTGAGCCGGTCACTTCGCCGCCGTTCTGCATGGCGCGGCCGGGACCGGCGCAACCCGCGGCGCCCAAGGCGGCCGCTGCGAGCAAAATGCCGAAAAGGAGTTTGTTCATATCTGTCGTTTCGATTGTCTGAGGTTTTATGGCCGGTTTCGTGTCAGAGCCAGCGTACGCTGCGGTGGGCGTTGCGGCCTCGTTTGCCGAAGTTCAGGTCGAGCCGGTAGCCTACGGTGACTTCGTGGAAGCCGGCGTTCATGCCGAGTCCTTCGGTGCTGGCTTCGTAGGAGTAGCTCAGGTCTATGCCGTGGAATGTGCCGCCCACGAAGGCTGTCACGCTATGCAGCGGGCTGTAGCTCGCGCCGCCGTAGAGGCGTCGGTTTTCCCGCTGGCAGACGAAGCGCGCCGTGAAGTCGCCGCGCATGTCTGCGCCGTCGTAGCGCAGCATGGCGCTCGGGACTATACTGAACAACGGATTTTTCAGCCGTATATTGTATGCAGCGGTAAAATTAAATACTCTTTTCACCGCAATTTCGTGCGTTTCGCCCAGCAATACGGTGGGCGCGAGCGCATGTTGGCAGGAGAGTCCCAGCGCAATCGGGCCGCGGGCGTAGCCCAATCCGAACGAAGCGTCGATTTTCGCGCCCGAAACCTCGCCCGAAGGGATGGCCGGGTCGTTTGCGTCGGCCAGATCGGCTTTCGAACCGTCAACTATCTCGCTGAGCATGTCGGCCGAGGCGCCCACCGAGAAGCGGCCGCCCCAAAGGCGGAAGTGGTAGCTGTAGAGCAGCGAGAAGCGTTTGTGTGCGAAGAGGCCGATGGCGTCGTTCAGGAAGGCTGCGCCGAGGCCGTGGCGCGTGCGGCCGAGCTGTAAGGCTACGTCGGCGCCGGCATACATCGTGCTGCCCGCGTCGTCGAAGCCCGAGGCGTGCGTTTGCACGGCGGCGCTGATGCTGAGGCGGTCGTCGCGGCCGGCGGCGGCGGGATTGAACTGCGGTTCGAGCTCCCAGTAGTGTGCGAAGGCCGGTTCCTGCTGAGCAAGCAGCGGCAATGCGCAGCCCGACAAAAAGGCCCAGAGCGCTGCTTGCAGCACCCGCGCCGCGCACGTTCTCTTTCGGGGCGTGTACATAGGATTTCTTTTGGTCTCGCGCCGTGCGCCGCGCGTGCAGGTTCGGGCTGCGCGGCAACGTCGGCGCGGCAAATTTACTGTTTTTCCGCCAAATCGGGCCCGTGTGCGGCTGTCATTGTGTCGGAGGCGAAAAGGCGTGCCGCGCGAAATGCTTATACTCAGCCGTTTACATCCGACGTCCGGAAGGCAAAAAATAGTCTGAGATAGTTCGAACTATCTCAGACTAAGTTTGAACTATCTCAGACTAATTTTCGACTATCTCGGCACAAAGTTTCGCCTTCGGCGGACTTCCCGCACGCTCGGCCGCCCTCAGCGCAACACTTTGCGGCCTCCGACGACATAAACGCCGCGCGGCAATTTTTCGATGCCCTGCGGGGTGGGCGCAATGCGGCGGCCGTCGAGCGTACAGACCGCTTCGGGCGCACGCTGCGGCGCCAAACGCACGCTGCCGGCGGCAGAAACGAGCGCGGCGTAGTAGTCGTCGAGCCTTGCGCAGTTCGACTTATACCATTCTACCATATAGTCTACCTCTTCGCTCAACTCGGGCAGCACGAGAGGGTCGCCGCTCCAACGTTCGCGCTCGCGGCGCCACGCGCCCGAGGCTTCGAACAGCGTTTCGTAGCCTCGCAGGCGCTTTTCCACGGCCGCCTCGTCCAGAGGCCCGCGCCGCATCTCGCGCCAAGCCTCGGCGCAGCGACTGCGATAGTCTCCGAGATTGTATTCGAGGAGTATGGCGAAAGGCATCGTGTTGTGTACGATGCTTTCAAGGTCGGCCTGCACCGTACTCAGCGCTCCGCGGTAATCGCGGTTGAATCCGTAGTCGAGATCCCACGGCTGTATCCACCAGCCGCGGACGTCCGCCGCATAATCGTGCAGCGCGAGGTAAGCGTTTTTCAGGAAATTGTCGCGCAGATTGAAGGCCGAGAAAAACACGGGCAGATACGTCGCATTTCGCGCGTCGAACCATTCGCTCCACTCGCGTTCCATGCGCCCGAAGTCGCCGCAGTCCGTAAAATCTATGAGCTCGAACAGCGGCGCCCACGTCTCGGCCGACGGAAGCGTGTCGGGGTGCGCCATTTCCCAGTTGTGCCACGTCGCTACGTCGGTCGGCGCCTCCGCGTCGTGCATCAATACGATGGAAGGGCCGCCCCACGCGATACCTTTATATATGACGCCGCGCACTTCGTCGGCCGAACGCGTCTTTTTCGCCCCGAGCAGCGTGCGGTTCACCTTGTCGCCCATACAATACAGGCCCATGTAGCGGCCGTTCACGGTGAGTTCGACAAATTCGCCCTGCGTACCGGCCCGCAAGGCGTGGGGAGCCTTCACGCCCACCGCGTTCCAGACGTCGAAGCACACGCGATTGCGCATTCGCGCAAGGTCGCAGGCCATTGCGTCGAGCACCCACGTGTCTTCCTCGCGGTTGCCCAGCAGCGATGCCTCGCTCTTCTTGCCTTCGTCGTCGAGAAGTTTAAGCGTATAGCTCTTTTTCGGGAATAACTGGTAGGAAGACGCGCCGCGACCATGTATATTGCCCCGCGTCGCCCACTCCGTGCCGCCCGGCAGACGGCCGGCGGCGTCTATCAGCTCGATGCGGGCCGGCGTGTCGCTCCCTTTGCTTATCGGGAGGCCCGAAGTGTCGACAATGACGAGCGGCAGCGTCGTGAAGTCGAGCGTCCAGCGCTCCATGCGGCCGTCTTCGGCCGCGAACGTCAGCACCCGCTCTCCCCTACCCTCGGCAAGGGGCAATGCGCCGTCCGCGCCGAGCGGCTGTCCGTCTACTTCGGCCGACAAAGGCGCGGGCAGCGTCTCCAAACACAGACCTGCCGCGCCGCTGTCCGTGCCTTCGGGCAGCGTAAACAGCACGCGGTGCAAACAAGTGTCCACCGCGCCCGGCAAGCCGCCCAACCGGAAACTCCGGCTCTGGGCCGCGGCCGCGAGCGTCAGCGCAAAGACTGCCCAAACAAGCATCAGTCGCCTGCAACCCGCACCCGAATATCCGTATCTTTCCATTTATTTCGTTTCAAGAATCTGCTTTTTCCCTCTTAAACCGATATAACTTTCCAAAGTTGTTTCATCTGGAATTAATACCTCACGAGGCTTTGAGCCATGAGCAGTACCTACAACACCTATTTTCTCTAACTGCTCCATTAGTCTACCAGCACGATTGTAACCAATGGAAAACTTACGTTGAATTAGGCTCGTTGAGCCATTTTGACTGATAACTATCAGACGAGCCGCCTCTTCAAGCAAAGGGTCTTCAAATTGGTCTTGGGTATCTACTTTTTCTTCTTTTGGAATATATTTCTCAATTTCTCAACTACTATCCTCCATCCGGGATTTTCAATATTTATTTTTTCTAATGAGACATTATAAGGATGTGAAATGGAAAAATCGTGTTGCTCCTGTTGCAGCATTTTTAGTTTTTCATTTATCTGCTCTACTCTCCTCTCATATTCATTTTGATTATCAATATTTCTTTTGTTAACATTTTCTACATATTCAGCATATTTTTTCTTACGAGAAAAATAAAGCCAAAAGAGTATGGCAACAATAATTACATTAAAACCTAATATCTCAATACCAATTAGCATATCCTCCTTATCCCCAACACTATTCGCAATGCCAAACATAACAAAAACAATAAAAAGGAAAGCAATTAAGATGAAAAATCTAAGACATCCACAATATACTTTTATTGACATAAGTTTTTCTTCAACAAAAGGTTCAATATTTTTCCTATCCCTATTAACCTGTTTTATTTTGTTTTCAATATTCTTCATTGAGTCAGAATATGCTTCTTGCGAGATGATAATATTATGATAATCGGAAAGGTTGTAATCTTTTTTCACTTGCTCTATTGTCATCAAACAAGAATCCAGTATTTTTATTTGATTAGAGCAAAACTCCTTATCATTAATTTCTTCAAGATTATTAATTGCGTCTTCAAGCAACAATTGCAAGGGAATGGCATACAACTCACAAAGGAAAGATTTAAACAACAAATCTTTTTGCGAATTTATTATTTCTATGGCTTCTTTGGCGTTAAAAGCCACTTTCCTATAAAATTTAATTCTCTCTCGCTGTTTTAATTCATTTATTTGATTTTCTAAAATCTTTTGATTAATTCTGTTAACAGCTTGTAGTTCTTTAGAAATGTTTTCCTTTAATTTGATTATTTCACCACATTGAGCATATTGTATAGCCAATGATTTTTTATTGAGCGTACTTATTTTGGCTAATGAATAGCTTTGATATATATTTAAGGCTTTATCTAAATTACTCATAGGAGAATATGATGTTTAGGCCTACTTTTTGCATATTAGGCCGATGTTTATTATTGGCATTAAAATATCAAAAAAGCAATATGGGCGAATTTGTCAAAATTCCCATATTGCTCATTTTTAACTGATAAAGAATTGTTCTATTGAAATAAAGCAATCAATACTCGTCTTCGTTAAAAAGAAAATCCTCTTTCGTGGGATAGTCGGGCCATACGTCTTCGATGGATTCGTATTCGTAGCCCTCGTCTTCGAGTTCGCGAAGGTTTTCGACCACTTCTTCGGGCGCACCCGAGCGCACGGCGTAGTCGATGAGTTCGTCTTTCGTGGCAGGCCAAGGGGCGTCTTCGAGATTTACGGCAAGTTCAAGTGTCCAGTACATAGCGTGTTTTTCTGTTTTTAGAGTGAACGGCGCAAAGCGGCACGACAGAGGCTGACGTGGACATGGCGCGCATGATGAGGCGCAAAAATAAGCAATACGTTCGGCCCGGACAAACTTTCCGGCTGTTTTTCGGCCAACGCTATGTTTCTCTCGACATGGCAGGCAAAACTTACGCCCTGTTAGTTTGAACTTGGTCTGAGTAAGTTTTTTCTTTCTCCGCGATAGTGCGCCGGCTCAGCCGTAGGCGTGGAGCGAGGGCAGATAGTTCACGCCGAAATAGGTCATCGCTATCGACAGGGCGGCCATCAGCAGATAGAGATGCAGGCGTAACGGACGCTGCGCAAGGCCGAGGCCGCGATGCAGGGGCGCGGCGTAGAGCAAAAGCGTGACGAGCGCCCACGTCTCCTTAGGGTCCCACGCCCAATAGCGTCCCCACGAGAGGTTGGCCCACACCGCGCCGGCAAAGATGCCGAGGGCGAGCAAGTATACACCCGGCCGCAGCAACCGAAGCGCGAGCCGGGCCGCCTCGCGCCGGCGGCGGGGACGGGAAAGCCCTGTCAGCGCTGCCGCAAAGGTCAACGCGAGCAGCGTGTAGGCCACCATGACAAGCGAAACGTGCACCGTGAGCCACGGCGAGGCCAACACGGGCATCAGGGGCGTGAGTGCGGGGTCTTTGGCCGCAATCCAGCCGCTGAGCGCGGCGAATCCGGCCATGACGAGGCCCAATAGTCCCACCTCGGCGCTGCGCCGCGCCGCCCAAGCCGCGCCAAGGGCGAGCGAGGCGGCCGTGAGCGTCATGATTTGACCCGATGCGGCCAGCGGAGCGTGGCCCAAATAAAGCCATTGCCAGAAAAATACTAAAAATCCGCCCGCGCCGCACACCGCCGAGAGGGCCGCAAGACGCCGACGGCCGTCGGCAAGTGCGAGCACAAGTCCCGCCGCCGCGGCGCCGAGCAGCAGCATGGCGAGGACGCGCAGCGGCTGCACACGGGCATAAGTCGTCATCAAGAGGGCGCGCACGGGCGACAAACGCAGGGTTTCGTCGGCCGCGAGCGGGCGAAAAAGCGTGCCTTGTCGCAGCGCGGCGAGCAGGGCCACCCGTTCGTCGAGCCGCATGATGGCGTCGGCGAGCGCGGGGTCGGCTTTGTCGTAGAGTTGTTGCAGGCGATATTCGCCGCGCGGCGTGTAGAGGGCGGCGGGCGCGACATATCCGCCCTCGGCGTCGAGCATCGCGGCCAACTTACGCTCCTTCACGCGCAAGAAAGGCACGTCGGCCCAACTTTCGCCGTAGCGTGCGAGCGAGAGAACGAAGCGTTCGGGCGACAAACGGGCCACGCGGGTGCGCCCCGTGAGTTTCAGCGTGAGCTCGGCGGCCATGGCCGGCAGTGGCACGACGCGTCCGCGAAACACGACTTGGCTTGCGGCCGCCGAATCGGCCTCGGCTTCGCTCACGGCCTTGACTGCTGCACGGCAAGGGGCGGCCGAAAAGGCGAGTGCGAGGAGAATGGCCGACAAAGCGGGCGAAAAGCGCCGCCGACGGCCACGCGGACGCACGAGACTCCATAGTCCTGTCAGGGCGAAGAGCGCATAGCCGGCATAGGTCAGGCCTATTCCCGCGGGATCGTGCGCTGCCGTCAACACGGAGCCGCCCGCGCCGTCGAACGAGGTCTGGTAGAGCCGCCAGCCCGCGATGCGGCCGATGCGGTTCATCGAAATGTGCAACTTGCGGCCGTCGGCCGTGTGCAGATAGGTGTGAAAATCGCGCGGAAAGGCCATTCCGGGATAGTATTCGGGCGTAAAGCGGTCGAGCACGAGCACGAGACCCGGCTCTACCTCGCACGGGTCGCCGGGACGCAGATGCAGTTGCTGACGGCGGGCCGTCAGCGCCGTCACGCCGCCGCCGGCGAGCATCAGCAGCAGGGAAAAGTGCAACAAAAACAGCGTCGGCCGCCGCCAAAGGCGCGTGCGCACCATTCCGACGGCCGTCGTCAGCGCCACGGCGGCCCAAAAGGCAGCCCACCACGGGCTTGTGTAAAAAGAAGGGGGAAGAAAAGAAGTGGCGCCGACTGCAAGCGCGGCCGTCGCCCAGAAAAAGAGGCGCAAGGTCTCAGAACGCCACATATTCGGGATTGGACTTTTTCCGCACGGCCATACATTCGGCTTCGACCAACCAACCCGGACGGCATACGGGGGCAAGCAGCAGCACGCGCGGCACGTCGGGATAGCGCTTGGCAAAGATGCGCTCCACCACGTCGCGGTCGGAGAGGTCGCGCAGGTAGATGAGGAAATGGCAGTAGTCGGAAGCCGAACATTCCGCCTCGGCCGTGAGCACTTCGATGTTTTCGAGCATGCGCAAGGTCTGCGCGGCGACGTCTCCGGGGTGGACAATCTCGCCGCGGTTGTCGATACTGGCCGTTCCCGAGAGGTAGAGGTGGCGGCGGTCGGCATAATCGACCGTCGTACCGCGCTCGAAGGCCACGCCGTACTCGATAGTGGGGTTCAAGTGGCTCGCGCCGCGCACGAAACGCATTTGGCCGGGCTGCAAACGCAAATCGGCCATGGCGTTGAAGGCCACCGTGTCCGACAAACGGGCAGGACGGCCCTCGATGCCGGTGGAGGAAATGAAATGGGTGTGGCGCGTGAGGCCCTTACGGGCGAAAACTTCGTTGCGACCCTTCACCACGCCGCCGTAATTCAGGTCTACGTCGCGCACCATGAACCATGTGCGCACGCAATGCTCCAAAAGGCTCGCGCCGCGGCTTTCCAATTCGCCGGAAAGCCGCATAAGGAATGCGCGGGTCTCGTTCTCGCTGCCGTTAGCGCCCGTCACGTCCGTGTCGCCCATGAAAAGCCGGCCGCGAGCGTCCGTCCACACGCCCGGTGAGGCCTCGCGAAAGTCGGCATCTTCCTCCAACATGGCCCAAACAGCCATCTTGCTGCCGTCGAGCGGCGCTTGCTGCACCACGGAACGGGCACAGGCGAACGTATCGGGGAGCAAGGCGCTTTGATTGGTCGCATCGCTCAGAAACCAGCGGACAAAGACGGGCGTAAGCCCCGTTTCGCGGGAAATATCGCGCAACGCGGCGGCCACAGCAGCGGCCCGACGGGCAAAATCGCCCTCCGAACTGTCGGCATGGACGACGACGTGCGCCTGTCGGCGGCCGTGATTGAACACGGAAAGGTCGGCACGCGCGCCGGCGTAAAGTTTAGTTTTGTATTCCATAATTATATTGTGCGCCGTGGTCTATCCAGTTTTTGATGAGTTGCAGTTTTTCTTGCCTGACCACCTCCACCGAGTGGTCGTAGCCCCATGCGGCCGATTCGTTGCCGGCCAAAATCCGGTAGAGCAGGCTTTCGTCGCTGCTTCCGGGCGAAACGCGCAGCGTGCCGGGGGCTTTCGTCGAAGCAACGCCCACCAATTCGGCGAAACTGCGGCCTTCGGTCAGATTCAGTCCCGCTGCGGCGAAAGCAGCGCCGCCGTGACATTGCGCACAGGTAGGATTGAAAATTTCCTGCTGCACGGCTGCGGCCATCGACACGTCGACCGTGTCGACTTGCAGGCGGACAATGTCGTCGGCCGCGGCGCAAGCTGTCGATGCAAAGGTGGCTACGCGGCGCCGCAGGCGGTCGAGGGCGCAAAGTTCGACGACGGCGACGCTTGCCGGCAGGCCGGTCAGTTCGGCCGCGCAGATACCGTCGGCCGAGACGGCGATATTTCGGCTCGCCACGGCGTAATCTTCGCTTTCGGCAAAGCCGGCCAGCGCTATCGTGTAGCCCGACGGCCATGTGTCCGCGCCGCTGACCACGGCCGAAAAGACGGCGGTGCGTCCTTCCTCGGTCCGGCCGGAATTGTCGGGAAACAACCGGCCCTCGTCGCACGATGCGAGGCAGCAGACGGCCGCAAGGCCAAACACTATCCTTGACAGTCGCATCTCAGAACGTGTATTGCGCCATAATTACGGCTGTACTCGTGGCCAAGCCGAGGTTATCTTCGTCGCGGTCCATCTGCCGGGCATGTCCCATGCGGCCGGTATACTGATACATGCCTTGCAGCTTGACGTTTATCTTGTCGATGTAGTAGTTCAGGCCGGCGGCGGGCATGTTCAGCAGACCTCCTTTGGACGTAGCGTTTCGTTCATAGAAATCGTAGCGCAGCGCGGCCTGCAACTTCGGAGTTATGAAATAGCCCACCTGCGCATAGCCGCCCCAATAGTTGAAGGAACGGTCTATTTTCTGGCGTTTCGTGAAGCCCACGTGCATATAGTAAGCCTCGACGCCGACATACCAGCGCCCCGACAGCCACACCCACTCCGCGCCGAAGCGGAAGTCGTTCGTACTCTCGTTTTCGCTCTCCACATTGACCGACCCCGACAGCGCGAGCAGCATTTTCCTGCTGTCGAGCCGGCGCGAGTCGCCCTGCGAGGCCGGCATCACGCCGCGAGGCTGCCATGTGAGGCGCGCGGCATAGAGCAACGAGGGAATATGCCAGTCATCGCTGAGCGTTTTCGTGGCCGTGTTCACCGCTGCGCCCGTGCCGTTGAACACGCCGGCCTGCCAGCCCCACTTTCCGCCGAGCAAGCCGTGCACTTCGGCCCCCAAGTCGAAACCCGTGCCGATATGCGGCGTCACGGCGTTGAGCGAATAGGGCATAACGACCGGCGCCGTGAGCGAAACGGGCATCACGGGGAAAAGCGTTTCGCCGAGCGTGGTGAGATAAGCGTGCGAAAAGGGCGTCTTGAACTTGCCCACGCGCACACCGAACGCCGCTTTCGGCTGAATGTCGGCCCATGCTTGCTGCAAAAGGCCGCCTCCGCTGCCGGCAGCGTTTATGGACAGATTGAACGTCACGATGCCGAATGCCTTTCCCGTAAAGCCGAGCACGGCATAGGGCACGGAGAAGCCCGAGTTGGCTACGTTGTCCTGATTGTAGGCCGGATCGAGGCCCGCATCGTCGTAGTAGTTGTAGTTGGCCGCCGTCTGCACGAGCAGATAGGGCTTGAACTGAAAGTCGCCCTTTTTCGTCGCGAACGTGAAGCCGCGATGGTCGGCCAGCGACACCACTCCGTTCTCGGTGTCGGCGTCGTATTGCGCATTTGCCGGGAGCGCTGCGCCCAGCGCGAGAGCAAAGATAGCAGATATTTTTTTCATACGTCGTGTTTTGCGGTTATAAGGATTGCAGGAAACGCACCAAGGCGGCGCGGTCGCTGCGGTTCATTCGGCTGAACTTCTTTCGCGAGGCCTCGCCTTCGCCGCCGTGCCACATGATGGCCTCCACGAAGTTGCGGGCGCGGCCGTCGTGCAGAAAATAAGTGTGTCCGTTCACCTTTTCCTGCAACCCGATGCCCCAGAGCGGCGTAGTGCGCCACTCGTTGCCCCGCGCCAGCCCCGAAACGTAGTTGTCGTTGAGCCCGACGCCCATGATTTCGCTGCCCATGTCGTGGAGCAGGTAGTCGCTGTACGGATGTATCGTCTGCCGGCCGAGCCACGGCAGCGCAGTGCCGGCCAGCAGCGTCGTACCGCGCGGACGGGTGTGCAGCGTCGCGACATGGCACAGATGACAACCGGCTTCGTGGAACATGGCTTCGCCCCGCTTCACCTGCGCATCGTCCACGTCGCGCCGTGCCGGCACGCCGAGCGACTGCATGTAGAGATCCACGTTTTCCATGTCCTCGGTCGATATGTCGAGCCGGTCATAGCTCAGCCCCATCATCGAACCCTGATTGATTTGCACCTGTCCCCGGCAGATTTCCTCGGGATAGCGGCTGTTGGTCACGCCCATGTCGCTCGAAAAGCCGAGTTCCACAGTCAGGTCGGCGTGTTGCGCCTTGTTGCCCGAAACGCCGAGCTGCCGCACGCCGCGTTCCGTGATGTAGTTGCAGCGTCCGCTGATGCCCCATTCGGGATAGTTGCTCCGAGCGGCGAGTTGTTCGATTTCGACGGGGTCGAGCGCCATCATTTGCCCCATGCCCACATGGCGCAGCGGCACGCGGACGGAACAGAACAAGTCTTCGGGCGCAATCGGGTCGGCATACCAGTCCGTAATGGTGTATTCGGGCCGGGCCAGCTCGTAAGTGTCGCCGTCGGGAAAGCTGAAAGTCTCGTAATGCCAGTCCACTTTGAGCTTGCCCTCGGCCTCGACGCCATAGACAGACTGGTCGTGGAGCACGCGGCCGTACTCGCGGAACAGCGCGCCGTTGCGACGCGTGATGTAGACCAGCATGGCCGAAAAACCGTAGGCGCCCGAGCCGCCGTCGCTCCACATGCCGGGCCGCGTGCGGCCTGCATTGCGGTGACAACTGCCGCAGGAATAGCCTGCATAGACCGGACCGAGCCCGCCGCCCGTGCCGGACGACGACGTGCGCACGTCGTCGTAGAGCCTGTCGCCGCGAACGAAGCGCGTCAGGTAGTCGCCCTTCACCCACGGCGCCTCGCTGTCGTAGGACACCGACGAATTCAGGAACACCGTAGACGTGCCCGCCGACAGCGCGTAGCCTGCAGGCACTTCTATGTCCAGTTCGTCGAGCCCGTCCGACTCGCACGCTGCCAGCACAAGCGCCGCACAAAGCGGCAGCAGCATTCGTTTCGTCAGCCGCCGCATGTTCAGTTGTTTACGGTGCGCGGCTTGCCGTCCTTGAAAAGCAGAAACTCGAGCGTGTGGAAACCGCGTACCGACTGCACGGCTTCGACGGCGTCTTCGTCGTCTCCGTCGGTCCAGTCGAGACCGTCGTAGTTTCCCGAGTTGAGCATCTGCACGATAGCGTCCTGGTCGAGCGGCCAACTGTCCATGTTCGGGTCGAGACCCAAGGCATCGACAGGCCCGAAAAGGAAAGCCTCGCTGCATTCCCACGGTTCGCGGGCTTCGAGCCAGGCCCGGGCGGCCTCGGCGAAGGCTTCGTCGGAGGGTGCGGCCTTGAAAGCGGCCACCGCCTGATAGAGTGCGGCGTTGCGGGCGCTCAGTTCGGCATAAGTGGGCAGCACGACGTTGTCCACGAAGTTTTCGACCACGGCCTGCAACGCCGTTTCGCGCGACGACAGGGCCGCGACGGCGTTTTTCAGCGCTCCGGTCAATACTGCTTCGAGGTCGGCGCAGGCATTCATGGCCTCGACCGTGGCGGCCGAAGCGATGTTGCTGCGGAAAGGCTGGCTGATGTCGAGAATCTTTGTGTGAGCCGTCGCGACAGCGGCTTTCACGCGTTCGTCGAGCGCAGGGTCGGCCTCGGCCACCAGCGCCGAAATCGAAGCCTCGGCCACTTGCCCGTCGCGCGAGCCGAAATAGGCGTTGCGAATCGAAAGAATGTTGTTGGCATAGTCGTCGCGCGAGTGCCAGCTGTACCACGACTCGACGGCATAGAGCGCGCTTTTCCTGTCGCCCGAGCGATAGAGGTTGTAAGGGTCGCCGATTTTCGACGTGCCCACTTCGTTGGC
The DNA here is from genome assembly GCA_022508615.1 of Prevotellaceae bacterium. Taxonomy (GTDB): domain Bacteria; phylum Bacteroidota; class Bacteroidia; order Bacteroidales; family Bacteroidaceae; genus Alloprevotella. The sequence goes on from JAFLUW010000016.1 coordinate 23,805, forward strand.
GATGTCGGCGCAGCCCTCGATGATTTGTTCCACGCAACTCATGGCGCTCGTGTAGCCGCCGCCCGTGTGTCGCTTGAAAATTTCGGCAAAGGGAGCGCCGCCCTGATAGGAAGTCTGCCAAGCGGCGTGAAGGTCGGCAGCGTCCTTGCGCAGCAGGGCCGCCACCCGCACCATGTAGTTGCCCCAACTCTCGGCATTGGCGGCCGTATAGTCGAGACCGGCGCTGTCGTCGTCATCGGCGCCAGGCACAGATTCGGGACTTTCGCTGCAAGCGCCCAACACAAAGAGGCCGGCCAGCAGGAGGGAAGAAAGTTTCTTTATTTTCATATTCGTTACGGTTTTGATATTCGTGTTCCGGTGTGTCCGCACGCGGCGCGCAGCGGACCGGCAGCCGTCATTTCCTGACGAACCAGCCCACATAGGCCACGCCTATGGAAAATTCGTTTTCGTTGTTATAGCGGCCCGGGCCGAAAACTTTCGACGTGCCGATGCGGCGCGCCGCGTAGTCGGCCTTGACCACGAGGTTGGGCAGCGCGTACCAGTCGAGACCGGCCAGCCACTGGCTCACTTCGAGCCGCCGTTCCATGGTCTGCGTGCGCTCGCCGCGATGCTGCGGGTTGCAATATTCGCAGCGGGCGAAGGGCACGAGCCGCGGACAGCGCGGAAGGAGCGCCCCGAGGTCGACTCCCGCCTCGATGCCCCACGACAAGGCGTTCTTGGCCACGGGAATGAGGCGGCTGTGGGGCGATTTGTTGGAAAGCAGGCGGTTGGCCCGGCTCACGGCGGCGGCATTGCCCACATATCCCCAGACGACGTTCGCCCGGGCCGTGACGAAGCGGCCGGCATACTGCGCGTCCCACGTGCCGACAGCCACAGGCACGCGCCCCGCGGCGCTGTACGTCTGCTCCTTGTCGGCGTTGCGGCCCGCGTCGTGGCAGTAGTAGACCGAAACGCCCGTGCGCAGCCCGCCCAAGCCCGTATAGTCCAGCCTTCCCGCATATCCGGGCGACGTAAAGTTGTCGGCCTCGAAATATCCGGCCTTTCCGCCCTTAATCCATTCGTTGCGGTCGAAGCCGTTGGCGTTCAGCCCGGCCACGACCATGGCCTGATAGTCGAAGCGCGCCCGCCGGCGGCCGAACGTGCCGAAGAGAGCGAGCCCCGTGTCGTGCCACGTCGAGGGCAGCAGCCCCGTCTCGGCCTCGGGTCTGCGCGTGCCGAAATAGCAGACCGGCTCGTGGTGCGCATTGGTCAGCCCGACGGGCACGACCATGTGGCCCGCGCGCACATTGAATTGCCGCACGATGAGCCGCGTGACGTGAAACTGCTCGACGACCACCTCGCCTCCTTTCTCCACCTCGGTCTCATACTCGCCGTTCTCGCTGTTTTCCAGCTCGACAGCCGTGCCCACGCCGCCGGCCTCGAACTCGATTTCGGCGCCGAGCACCCATTTCTCGCTGAACTTATAGCCGAGCGCCAGCACGAAGCGCGGAATCTCGACCGTGTTGCGCCGCGTGCGCGTGCTGCCCGCCGCCGTGCCCGTGAAGCGGTTCGGGCCGTAGTTCTTGAACGCGGCGAGCATTTCGCCGTAGCCGCCCAGCCGGAAGCGCGCATAGCCCGCCGTGTCGGCCGCGGCCGCCGCTGTCGGCGCCCCGTCGGCGCGCTGGGCCGCGAGCTGCACGGCCGCCGTGGCCAGCAGCGTGAGCGCCGCGGCGCGCAAGGCCAGTTTTTTCGTCGTAAAAAGAAGCATGGTCGTCGCAAAATTTTTCCGGGTGCAAAAGTACGACGCCCCGGCCACCGCCGAAATACCCGAAAATAGTGAAAAACGCGTCCCAGCCGCCGTTTTCCGGCCCGCAGCGGGCGGCCGCCTAACGTTTTTCGGGTATTCCGACCCTCAGCGCAGCCGGCGCGCACACCTGTTGATAACTTTGTTGATAACTCAACTTGCAGGGAGTAATTCTGTGGA
>JAFLUW010000017.1 GCA_022508615.1 Prevotellaceae bacterium
CGGGATTCGAACCCACGACCCCCTGCTCCCAAAGCAGGTGCGCTAACCGGACTGCGCTACACCCCGTATTTTTATTTCGTTGGCAAAAGTACTGAAAAATGCTGAACATGGCTTTCTTTCCGGCGAAATAATTGCGTTTGCGGCTTGTGTAGTAATTCTTTCGGTAGTCGGAGATACCCATTGGTGAGGATTTATTTTTTCAGACCATAGTCATGTTTTACTTTAATCAGCGCAGAAACAAGGACTGTTACGGGGACGAGGCACAATACGAGAATAAAAAAGTTTAGATAACCGATGTGTTCCTGCAACTTACCGGCAATGAGTCCCGGAAGCATCATCGAAAGCGCCATGATGCCTGTGCAGAAAGCGTAGTGGGCCGTTTGCTGTCTGCCTCGGGCGAAATATAGCATGTACATCATATAGGCTGTAAAGCCGAAACCATAGCCAAATTGTTCAACACCAATACAAATGTTGATAGACAAGATATTTTCCGGCTGATAGTAAGCCAAAAGAACGTAAAGAGCGTCAGGCAGCGAGATAGTTGCCACCATTGGCCAAAGCATACGTCGGAATCCGTAGGAGGCGATGGCGATACCGCCCAAAATACCTCCTATTGTCAGTCCGATTGTACCGATTGTACCTTGAACGAAACCGACTTCTGCCGTGGTCAGTGCGAGTCCGCCATTGTCTACATTGTCCAGTAGAAATAAAGGACAAATCTTTGTCAACAGTGCTTCCGGCAGTCTGAAGAGAAACAAAAAGAGTAGTGCGGTTGTGATTTGTTCTTTTTGGAAAAAAGTTGTGAACGTTTCGGTAAAACGATATGCGAAAATACCGGTTTTGTGTTTCTCGTGTATTCCATGTTCCGGATGTGGCAACATGATTACATGATAGAGGCAAACCAAAAGGAAGAATACGGCAGTCCCGGCAAATACGCAATTCCATGCTTTGACGGTGTTTCGGGTATAGAGTTCGAAACTGTAGACCAGCATGAGCAACAATCCCTGACCTGCGATGGTCGATACACGATAGAATGTAGAACGTATGCCGACATAAAGTGATTGTTCATGCGCATTGAGTCCGAGCATATAAAAGCCGTCTGCGGCGATGTCGTGCGTAGCGCTTGAAAAGGCCATGAGCCAGAAAAAAGCCAAAGTCCAACGAATGTTGTCAGGAGCGCGAAGGGTGAAAGCGACGCCGGCCAACGAGGCTCCGATAGCCAACTGCATGGCGATAATCCACCAGCGCTTCGTGCGAAACATGTCGACAACCGGGCTCCAAAAGGGCTTGATGACCCACGGAAGGTACAGCCAGGAAGTATAAAGTGTGATTTCGGCATTTGAAAGTCCTAACCGTTGATACATTACTGTGGCGACGGTCATGACAATGACGTAAGGAATACCTTCGGCAAAGTAGAGTGAAGGAACCCAAGCCCAAGGGTTGATACGCGGCAGCATGAATTTATTCGTAGAGTTGTTTGATTTGTGCGTTCTTATAATAATGTTTCAGAATGTCCTCGCATTTGTATCCCTGGTCAGCCATTGCGGCTGCGCCGATCTGACACATGCCTACGCCGTGCCCCCATCCGGCTCCGAAAAGCGTGAACGATTGGGGAATGCCCTCTCTCTCAGATCCTTTTTCTACGACAAAAGCCGAACTTTTCAGATGGGTGTCTGAGAGCACGCGGCGTATCTCCAACTCTTTCCCGATTGTCAGGATGCCTTGCGTACCTACTATGCGGAGACGGCTGATACGTCCGCTCGATCCGCGTTCCATAGGCTCGAGGCTGAGTATATCGCCTAAATCTGCGTCGCATTTTTCGCGGATGCGGCGTGCCGTTTCCTCCTGTGTCAAGACGATACGCCAGCGGTAGAAGTCCATAGTCTCGCGGTCATAGTCATTGAGCACCTGACTGAGAAATGCTTCGTCAGTCGTGTTGCAAAAGGCCTTTGGACGGCCTTTTATCCAAGCTTCGACCTCTGCCTCGCTTTCGAGTGCAGTCTGTTCGTCCGGGCAGTCTGCCACGGGTTGTAAGTAAGTCGGATCTGTCTCCTCCCAACAAGTGGCATAGCGTTCACTGATACCGCCGCAACATTTCGAAAAGCGTGCATCGCAGATTTCTCCGTTACTTGTCAGTACTTGTCCTCGCGTAGCTTCCACAGCCCGGCGTACAAACGGTGAACATTGGCGCGTAACGCCTTGATAACGCTGACAATGGTCGTCGGCACAGACGTCAAACAATGCATGATCCTCGCGGTCGTACCAGCGTATGTACTCATTATCTTTCCTCTGGAAGGAAAAGAAAACGTGTTCGCCTTCTTCAGGCATCCGACGTTGTTTCATCTGGCGCAGCAGCCACGATCGTGATACCACGGCATGCGTTTTCAGCAGTTCGAGGCTCGACGCAGCGCTCATTTCGCTCGATATGACGCTACATAGGTATTCTTCGACGGGCAGTTCGTTGATTACGACGAGGAGTCCCTCCTCTACAACGAGGCGAAGCGTTCCCCGGAACGTCTGCGTCTCGCTTCGCTCCCAGTGAAACTCTTTCCCGATGACCACATCTTCGAGTGTGAACGAAGCCTCTGCCGTTTGTGGCGCGAAAGTCAGTTCACGATAAATGTTCCCTTGCCACAGAATGCCGCCATCCCTGCATTCCACCTCCTGTTTGCCTTCCGCTAAAGCTCCTTTGGCTGTATAGGGAGCATCGAGTTTGAAACGGAGTTTCTCTGTCTGCATGATGCCGACACTCACTTTGGGTTCTTTCCCGTCAAGCGTGTCGGACGGAAGCAACGTGCTTCGTGCGGTTTTCTTTTCCGTCAGGCGCCGGGCTACAGCAAAAGCTTCGCTTTCTGTAATGGCCACTTCGCGCAGAATGGCAGCGGCTTGTTTTGCTGTGAGGCGGTCGAAGTCTTCTTCGCGCGGCGTGATAATGAGGCCTCCCATGTCTATTGCGCCCGGGCTAATCAGCATCTGGGCCGGCCATTCAGCCGAATAGCAGTCGGGACGGTGTTTGCGGCGGGGAAACACCACGCAGACAAGCCGATTGTCGGCTGGTAGTGTCCCGTTTTCGCGCCATGCGATGAGGTTGAAGTCGGCTTCTGCGCGTCCTTTCTCTTTAGGGAGTACGTCGAGCAGTCGGCCGAGCAACTTGCAGCCGCTTGTTTCCGTTTCGCCTTCAACGACGAACGCCGGACAGACATAACCGTGCAGGCGATAGATGCCTGCACGCGTTCCGTCGTATCCCATTTCCTCGAGGTCCACGTCTTCCACCGCCGTTTGCGGATATACCTTTTCTAATTTCGTTTCGTAGAATTTCCAGTCGCGTTCCACGGGTACGATTCCCCGTCGTCCGGCTTGCAGATGGGCGTGGTCGGGCGCTGATGCACCGCAACGCGCGCCGTTGTAGAACGTAAGGAGCCCGGGCGTGCGCCATGCCATGGCCGTCAGCGCGCCGAGCAGCGTGTCGAGCCGTTGCGGTTCGTGCCGGCGCGTGGGAAGCGTAAGGTGACCGGGCAGGATGGGGTAGGGATTCACGAGAAGCTGATACTTGCCGCCCATGGCCAGTGCCGTTTGCTGCGCCGGCCGGTTATGGTCGCAAAGGAAGCACGGCCGTTTCCGTATCTCGTTCTTCGTTATTTTTGCTCCGGTCGACACAATGCGGCTCGGGTTGAACTGCACGCCGAGACAGATGTCCTCAGTTTCGAGCGTGCGGTTTTTTACGAGACTGTCGAGTGCCTCGAAGCGGGCTTTCACTTCCGGCCATACGGCCAACTGGCGGTCGAAAAAGGCTTCGGCCTCTCCTTCGCTGAGTCTGTGGTTCCAGTCTGCGAGCATTTGCTGCCGGGCATGTACTTCGAGTGTGCGCAGGCGGTCTTTGTAGCGATTATTGCGGTTTTGTGCGTCGACGGAAAGCGCGGCATCGGAGTTTCCCTCCCAGCGGCGGCACAAATACAGCTCGTCGTAGATGCGGCCGATGCGGTAATGGCGCGAAATGGCCAGTCCGAGCGCATAATCTTCGCCGTAACTGGTGTTGGGAAAGCCCATGCGCCGCAGTATGCCTGTGTCGAAAGCCCGCGGTGCGCCGAGTCCGTTGATGCGCAGGGCGTTGTTTCGTCCGTTGTCGGGTGTCCATTCCTTGTGGTCAATCAATCCCGGCGGAAGCGTTTCGAGTGCAAAGTTCACCATGCGGTAGGCACCGATAATCATGGCTGTCTTCTGTCGCCGGAAGGCGGTGACGATGCGTTCCAGCACGTCGGTGCCGCTGTAAAGGTCGTCGCTGTCGAGTTGCACAGCGTAACGGCCGCACATCGGGTGGCGCACGGCGATGTCCCAACAGCCTCCGATGCCCAGATCCCGTCGTTCGGGCACGAGCATCACGACCCGCGGGTCGCGTGCGCTGAGCGCCTGCACCGTTTCTGCCGTTCCGTCGGTGGAATGATTGTCTACGACGATGATGTTGAAGGCGAAGCCGGCCTTTTGGGCCTGTGCGCTCCCGACGGCATCGGCTATGGTGCGCCGGCGGTTGCGCACGGGGATGATGACCGAGGCCGTCACGGGATAGTCGCCCTCGCCGACTGCCGGAAGTTCGTCGAACTCGTCGGGCGCGAGCCATGCGCCGATGGCTTTCAGGTGTTCCGTGCAGGCGCGTTCACATTCGGTCTGCACTTCGCGCGAACGCGGGTTGATATAGTCGAACTGTTTTTCGCCGCTGGTGCGAAGGTCGGTCTCGTGTTCGGTGTAAAGCGGCTCGTCGAGGTGGAAGATGCTGCCCTGCCGGCTCAGGAAGAGCCGGAGCGCGTAGAACGCGGCGAAACGGTAGCGTTGCGTATGGCTTTGTTCGAAAAAGGCTTTCAGCAGCTGTGTGCGCACGAGCACCAGCCCGCCGAAGTCGAAGTCATCGCGCAGCGAGCCTTCCTGATAGTCGATGACGGGGTGACGCGTGCCGTCTCCGTCGTAACGGTCGCTGTAGACCATGGCCGCTCCGCTGGCTTCGGCCGCCTGAACGAGGCGTTCCGCGCAGCGGTAGCCGGCCTCGAGGCGTTTGGGTTGCAGATAGAGAATCGTATAGGGGGCTTCGGCCTGTGTGGCGATGAGTCGCAGCGTTTTTGTGCTGGTCAGCGAGTCGGCCGTCAAGAGTCGGCATTGCGGCGGCAGGACGTGCGCGCCGGCATCGCTGCCGCTGAGCCGTATGACATGGAGTTGTCCCGTCGCGTCCGTGCAGAAACCGGCTGCAGCTTCGGGGCAGGAGAGAAAAATGTCTGCTCGGGGTGTCATGTGTGGAGAGTATTGGAATGCAGAGGCGAATTTACGGCTTTCTGTCGAGGTGGCAAAAACCTTTTGCGCCTGTCTCCGCGCCCGTCCTCCCGGCTTACGTCTAAGGGGTCAGGAATCGCGTATTTCCGACGGCCGCCGCCGGCGCACGAAAATACGCCAATGGTGGAGGCTTTCCGGGATTTTGCGAAAAATGCTGGTTCTCCGGGTGTTATGTTCGCGCGATGCGCGAAAACAGGTTTGCGGAAGCCCGAAAAGTCGCCGATTTCGGAGAAAATTACAGGCCAAAAATGAAAATTTGCAGGGCGATAGTTGAAACTTACTCCCTGTAAGTTTCAACTATCGCCCTGCAAAGCGAAAAAAACGCCGGAAAAGGTCGTTTTCGACGCTTTCCGGCAGCTAAAACGAATTTTTATTTTGTCAAAAAATGTTGCGTAAATCCGCTTCGTCCGCGCCATCTTTTCTCAGCACTCCGGGTCGGACTGCGAAGCCTGCTCCGGCCGGGCGAGACGGAGCGTATCCGTGGCATGGCGCAACACTTCGGGGCGGTGCGTGATGAAAATGAGCGTGCGTCCCTTGCAATATTCGACGATGCGCCCCAATACGGTGCGCTCCGTCTCGGCGTCGAGGCTCGAGGTGGCCTCGTCGAGCAGCAGCACGGGCGACTCTTTCAGCAAGGCGCGGGCAATGGCGATGCGCTGGGCCTGTCCCTCCGAAAGCCCGCCGCCCACTTCGCCCAAAGGCGTGTCTATGCCCTCGGGCAGCGCGAATACGAAATCGGCAGCGGCCGTATGGAGCGCGGCGTTCAGCCGCTCTTCGTCCGCCGAGGGGTCGCCCAGCAGCAAATTCTCGCGAATCGTGCCGCTCAGCAGCGTGTTGCCCTGCGGCACATAGGAGAAATGGTTTCTCGAAGCAGCGTCGACGGGTGCGATGGGCATGCCGCTTTCGTCCGTCAGCCGGATGCTTCCGCTTTCGGGGCGTATCAGGGCCAGCAACAGGCGGATGAGCGTAGTTTTGCCGGCGCCGGTCTCGCCGACAATGGCAGTGACGCTGCCCGGAGCAAAGTAATGGGACAAGTGGTCGAGAATCAAGCGGCTTTGGTCGGCGTAACGGAATGTGACGTCACGCACGGCGATTCCTGCACGCCGGGCGGGCGGGCCTTTACGGCCGTCGGGCTCGCCCGGAAGGCTTTCGAGTTCCATAAGACGCTCGGCAGCCGTGAATGTGCCGATGAAAACGGGCACGAAACGGGTCAGTGTACGCACCGGGCCTTGAATCTGCCCGACAAGCTGAATGAAAGCGATAAGTGCGCCGTAGGTGATGAGCTGTTGTTGCAGCTGAAAGGCGCCCCAGCCGAACGTAATGAGATAGCCGCAGGCGAAACCGGCGTTCATGACAGTGCTGCTCACCGTAGCGTAGCAGGTTCGGCGGACGACTAAGCCGCGCAGACTGCGCTGCTGGGCTTCGACTTTTGAAACGGCCAGACCGACGCGCTCCAGAATGCGGATGACGAGACTGTGCTGCAAGTCTTCCTGCAACGAAGCCTGTATGCGGCTTTCCGTCTCGCGTATTTCGTGCGAAAGGGTGCGCATCTTGCGGATGTAGAGCCGGCTGGCCACGACGAAAAAGGGCACGACGAGCACCACGATCACGGCCAGCGTGCGGTCCATGAAGAAAAGAAACAGAAAGGCGCCGGCAAATTGCACGCAAGTGGAGATAAATTGCGGAATCTGCTCGGTCAGAAAATTGGTAATATCCTGTGTGTCGCGCTCGAGGCGGTTCAGCAGATGGCCGGAGTGGAATTTTCTCACGGACGTCCAGTCTGCGTGCAACAAACGCTCCAGCAAGTCTCGCTGCATGCGGCATGCCGCCTCTACGCCAAGGGTTGCGCGAATCCATTTGACGCATACGCCGAGGGAAAGTTGCAATACGGTGATTCCGGCTAGAATGGCGAGGCCGGAGGTGAGCGTCAGGCGGGTTTCGACGCCGGTGGCGATGTCCACACACAACTTTGTGGCCCAGACGAAAGCCAGGTCGGCAGCGACGGCGACTAAGCCGACGGCCGTATTGAGCGTTGCTTGCAGGCGATGCCGCTGCCAAGTGCGGCCTAACCAACGGCCGAGCGTGCGAAGGTCGTGCAAGCGGTATCTTTTGGCGTCGGGAGTTCTCATAGCTCTCAGTTTCTTCCGTCGAGGCCCCACATCATTTTTTCGCGCAAGGTGTCGAAGAAATGACGGTGCTGGATTTTCACGACATGCACGCTGTGTGCAGCACGTTGCAGCCTGATTTTCGTCCCGGTCGGCAGGCTTGTGCTCCGTCCGTCGATGGCAAGCAGAAAACTGCGGCTGCGGCTGCTCACTGAAAGCGTAATCTCCACATTGTCACCCAGAATAACGGGGCGCATGGTCAGACTGTGGGGCGCGACGGGGGCCAGTGCGAATGTCGGAGACTGGGGAACGATGACCGGACCGCCCACGCTGAGCGCATAGCCGGTCGAACCGGTCGGCGTACTGACGATTAATCCGTCGGCAAGGTAGTTTGTGAGCAACTGGCCGTCAATATGCGTGCAAATGTCGATGAGCGATGAATTATCGTGCTTGAGCACAGCCACTTCGTTCAGCGCAAAGGGACAGAAGCCCTGAGGAAGTCCGTCGGCCTGGACGGCAATGACGCTGCGTCTCTCGATAACATAGTCGCCGTGCAGAAGTGCTTCGACGGCCGGGCCTGTCGCTTCGGGCGAGAGGTCGGCCAGAAAACCCAGATGCCCGGTGTTGATTCCGAGAATGGGAATTTCGCGATTGCCAACGGCTGCTGCTGTGTTGAGAAAGGTGCCGTCGCCGCCGATTGATATGCACAAGTCGGAGTCTGGGTGGCAAGTTTCAAAAGAAGTATAGGAGGAAAGATCGGTGTCGGGCAGATTTTCGCGAATGAAGCACGCGAACGGCCGTGCAATGCAGATTTCGGCCTGCAAAGCGCTGAGTGCTTTGAGCACATGACTGACGAAAATGTTCTTTTTCGTCTGATGGCAATTGCCGAATAGGGCTATTTTGCGTAAAGTCGGCTTCGGTTGCATGGAAAACAAAATGGACGTGCCGTTTGCGGGGATATGGCGGCGCAAAGTAAGGTTGTTGCGGCGAAATTACATATTTATTTTGCATTTTCCGGCTTTTACGGCCGCTTTATGTCTCTTCGGCTACGCAGATATGCAGGCTTTCGAGGCGGGAAAAGTGCAATTTTGCTGTGAGGCGCTGGCATACGGCCCGTTCGGGCGAAAGTATGCGGATGGCGGTGAGCGGAAGGCCGGCGGAATGGGGAAAAAGTTTGTAGACAGCCTCTTTTGCGCACCAGATTTCGACGGGCGAAAGCTGCCGACGCTCCTCTTCTGTGGAGAAACGGGCTTTCAGGCGTTCGGCTTTACCTGCGGCCTGCTCGATGTCGAGACCTGCGGGCGACGAACTCAGTGCAATGGCAGCGTAGTGGTCCGAATGTGCAATGCTGATGTGCAGATCGGAGCCTTTTAGTTGCGGCCGTCCGGAGGAGTCGTAGACAATTGAGACGCCGCTGCCTGAAACTTCGTGCAGAAGCTGTCGGACAGAAAGCCATTCGCGGCGACGGCGGGGTGAGGCGAAGCGTTGTTCGGCCTCGGCGCCGTATCGGGGAAAAGCGGAAAGCAGCCCGTCGAAAGCGAGGGGCTGCTCCGTAAGATAGACTTTGGTCTGGCCGAGCGTAAGGCTGAACATGTGCAGATTTGTGCTGTGTCAGAACGGCAAGGTCTTGTCTGCCGGTGCCGGAGTTTCCGTATTTCCGGTCGCAGGCGAGGTTTCGGCGGTCGGAGCGGCGCTTTGCGCTTTCGGAGTGAGGATTTCCATTTGGTTTCCCCAGATTTCGGTCACATAGCGCGTGAATCCTTTTTTATCGGTGTAGGACCGTGTGCGAATTTCTCCTTCTATGTAGAGTTTATCGCCTTTGTGTACGTAGCGTTCGGCCACTTCGGCCAGTTTTCGCCAGAGCAGGATATTGTGCCACTCGGTGCGTTCGGGAACGGTCGTGCCATTGTTCAGCGTATAGCCGCGTGTGGTCGTGGCCAGCGGGAACTGGGCAGTGCATACGCTCTGGGAGGTGTAGTGGATTTCGGGTTCCTTGCCAACGTTGCCGATGAGCATGACTTTGTTGAGCGACATGGCGGAAGTTTTTGCGTGCGTTTCGGGAATGGTAGGTGGAAACCGTCTGTCAACGGATGCGGTCGGCGGCGCGCACGAGGTTTTCATCGCGGCGGATGGCCCGGAAGGCAAGGTAAATCAGCAGCTGATAGACGGCAGGGGCGAGCAGTTTCCAATAACTCCCGCCTTCAGCCGCGGGATAGAAGTGGAGCACATAGAGCGCCAGCGCTGCGGCGAGGCAGACGCGGCAGAGCACCATCTGTGTCCGGCGTGTTTTATAGAGAAACAGACCGACGAGCGGCAGCAGGGCCAGGATGGCGCAGAGAATCAGCACTTCGATGCGCGTCGTGCCGGTCAGCGGAAAAATAGCCGGAATGAGTCCGGCTATCAGGAGGTATATGCTTTGGATGCGCTGAATCATGCCTACAATTCTTCTTTCTCTTTCGCGGGATTGCGGAAATAGGTTTTGCCTTCGATGTATTCTTCGGCCGCAATGAGCGTGGGTTTCGGCAATTTCTCGTAGTAGCGGGATATTTCGGACTGTTCGCGGTTTTCGGTGGACTCTTCCAGCGTGTCGGAGGCCGATGCGAATTCCTTGAGTTTGTTCGAGAGGTCTTCTTTAATCTTCTGCGAAATCTGGTTGGCCCGCTTCGACATGATGACTACGCTTTCGTAGATGTTGTCCGTGTCTTTGCAGAAATCCATGAGGTTGTGCGTGACCGTGTTGGTCGGTGCTTTGCTTTTTTTGTAGTCCATATTGTGAATACTGTTGTTTCGTGAAGTTCAGTTACTGTTCTCCGCCCTGTTCGTAGCGTTTCGCTTTTTCGTAGAGGGTCTTGGCTTCCGGCATGAACGCCGATTCGGGGAATTCGTTTTGGAATCCGTAGAATTCGTCGATGGCCGAGTGGTAGCGTTCCTCGCGTTTGCTTTCCACACTCTGGCGCGCCATGTCGAATTTGGCTTTCAGGATGAGTATGGCGAAGTCCTCGCGGCGTTTCGTGTAGGGATAGTCTTTGATAGCGTTTTCGGCCGTGATGATACAGGCCTGATAGTTGCTGCCGCCGCTGAAACAGTTGCCGAAATACGTGCCCAGGTCGTAATAGAGTTTGGCGTTCAGATATTCTTTCTCCACGAGGTTGTCCTGCAGTTCGAATATCTTTTCCTGGGCAGCGGCGCGCAAGCGGCTTTCGGGGAAGGCTTCGATGAAATTCTGGAATTCCGTGACGGCTTCGTAGGTTCCGCTCTGGTCGAGACGGATTTCGGGCGTCGAACGGTAGAGAGCCTCTGCGCAATGATAGCGCGCCTCTTCGGTATACATGCCTTTGGGGTAGGACTGATAGTATTTGCGCAGATAGTCCGCGGCGGCGTGGTAGCTTCCCGCGTTCAGCGCGCTCATGCCCAGCAGATAGAGCGACTCCTCGCCGTTTTCCGTCCCCTTGAACGAGGTGAACAACTCGGAAAGCAGCTGACTGGCGCGGTTATAGTGGCCTTCTGCGTAAAATTGTTTGGCGGCCTCGTACTTATAGCTGAGGTCGGGCGATTTCATCAACTGGTTAAAGTCGTTGCACGAGCCGAGTCCGAGAAGCAGGGCCAAGCAGCCGAAGAAACGCAGGGGGCTGAAAATGGATGTCATAGGGCAGACGGGTCCGTTGTTTGTGTTGTGGCGGCAAAATTAGCCATTTTCTCCGACATGGCAAGCGTCCGGCTCCGAAAAGCGTGTCCGGGCCGCCCTTGTGCCGCGCCGTGCCGGCTTTTGCGCCGCGGTTTTCGCGCACAGCGGCCCGACGCTTTCCCGTCGGTGCGGATGGCGGGAAGGCTGCACGGACTTCGCGCGCCGGAGCGCGGCGCAGTCTGAAACTTAGTCTGAGATAGTCGAAACTTAGTCTGAGTAAGTTGAAACTTAGTCTGAGATAGTTGAAAATTACTCAGACTAAGTTTTGCCTGTCTGCGACCGGCTGAAAATCAGACCCCTTCTCCGGCCTCCGCACAAGCCGTCCGTGCGGCTTTCCGGCGGCCGGCGGACAACTTCCGACCCACAGTTCGCGGCCTGCGGCTTTGTGCTTATGGCGAAATGCCTTACCTTTGCAGTCATGATTGAGCTTTGCCGCCACATCGAAGCCATACTTTTGGACAATTCCTGCGTCATTGTGCCCGGATTGGGCGGTTTCGTGACGCAGTACGTGCCAGCGCGCCGCGTGGACGAAGAAGGGCTGATGTTCCCGCCCTATCGCAGCGTGGCGTTCAATCCCTGCCTCACGATGAACGACGGTCTGCTCGCCCAGTCCTACATGTATGCCCGCGGAGTGGCCTATGGCGAAGCCTTGCGCCTGATTTCCGCGGCCGTGGCCAAGCTCGGGGCAGAGTTGCGCCGTTCGGGCCGCTACGAACTGCCGGGCATCGGCGCGCTTAGCCTCAATGCCGCCGGCCGCATGGAGTTTAGTCCCGAGCCGGCAGGCGTTATCGCTCCCGAACTCTACGGCCTCGATGCCTTTGCGCTGGAAACCTCCGGCGCAAAAGCCGGAAAGCCGGGCCGTACACCCGGAAAGCCGGAAGAAAGCCCCTCCGGAAAGCATTATACCCTGCGCGTGAACAAAGAATTCGTGCGCTACGTCGCAGCAGCGCTGACGGCCGTCGTCTTTTATGCCGTCTGCGTGTTCCCCATAGACGGCCGTTTCGACCCATCGGCCGGCCGGCAGACCGCATCCGTGACCGGATGTCCGGCCGTCGCGGCGGAAAAAGCGGCGAAAGCGGCATCGGTGCAGCCCGACACAATCCTTTCGCCCCGTATGGCCGCGGCGTCAGCTTCCGATTCAATGACCGTGGCGCGACCGTCGCAGTCCGCTCCGGCCGAAGCAGCGATTGCACCCGAAAGCGGCTTCACAATCGTACTGGCCAGCCAGGTGGCAGAGAAAAACGCAAAGGCATTCGTAGAAAGTTTTGTGCGCGACGGCTATGACGACGTGCGAATCTACGAACGTGGCCGGATGCGGCGGGTCGTCTGCGGCACATTTGCCTCGGAAGCCGAAGCCCACGAAAAGTTGCGCCGGCTCCGCGACGACGAACGCTTTGACGAAGGCTGGGTCATGGCTCTGAAATGACAGCAACAGGTGTCTGCGCCGCAGTTTCCCGGACACAGCCGGAAAAACTTCCCAAATACGATATACTTTGAAAAAAATACGTTGCCCGAAATGCGATGAAGCCATCCTTTTCGACGAGAGCCAGTATGCCGCCGGGCGTATACTTGTCTTCGAGTGTCCCGAATGTCACAAACAGTTCCGCTTGCGCATGCCTTCCCGGCCGTTGGGCGGCGAATTGCCGGACGAAAAGGGAAAAGAGCCGCTCGCCGTACTCGTCGTGCTTGAGAATGCCTTTCACTACAAGCAGGAAATACCTCTTTTCGAGGGAGAAAACAAAGTGGGACGCTACGTAAAGGGAACGCAGGCCAACGCTCCGGTGAAAACAGTCGACCCAAGTGTCGACGAAACGCACTGCATTTTCACCTTGCGCCGTGTCGGCGGGCAAAAGGTCAGCGTTACGCTTCGCGACGCCCCGTCGAACACCGGTACATTCGTGCATAACGAGTTGGTCGGTGTGGGCGAACGCGTCGCAGTGGAGGACGGAGCGATTATTACCATCGGTGCGACGACCATGATTCTGCGTACGGAAAAAAATACGGAGTCATGAGATGCAGTTGCGGGGCATTATTTTTGTTTTTCGCGCTGTCTGTTCCGGTTTGGGCCCAGAACCGGTGGAACGGCACATATTATAATCGGGAAAATCAGGTAACACTTCGTCTGCATCTCGACGAAGCGGCGCTCGATGTGCCCGGCTATGCCTTTCTCGGCAAAGTCAGGGGATACATGAACGGCGGAATTTACAACATTTGGCTGCTTACGGACTTTTCGGAAAGAAAAGGGGTGCTCACGCTGCGCATGTCGAACGATTCGGGCTCCGATACGCAGCAGATACAGCTCGAACAGTTGTCCGACTCGCTTTTCAGTTACCGGGCGACGGGCGGAAACGAAGTGCGCAAGGCCGTGGGGCGCAAATTGGTGAAAATTCCGGCCGCCTTTACGTTGACGCGCCGCTGAGCGAAAGGGCGTGCGCCGGCCCTGTGCCGTGCTGGCCGGCCAGTCCGAGCGTGAGTATGCTGACGCTGCTCCCTTGTGCGGTGCAGATTTCCCGGGCGAGCGAGAGGACGGTGGCTCCTGTGGTGAGCACATCGTCGACAATCAGCACGTGACGCTGTTCGAGTTGCGCTTTGTTTCGCAGACGGAAAATTCCTTTCACATTCTCTTGGCGCTGTGCGGGCCTCAGCCGGGCCTGCTGCGGATTGTCTACGATGCGTTCGGCTGCATCGGGCCAGACAGGCAGACCTGTGATTTCGGCTACGCCGCGGGCGAGCATCAGGCTTTGGTTGTAGCCGCGTTCCCGCTCGCGTTTTTGCGAAAGCGGCACGGGAACTATTCCGTCGATGTCGTCGAAGAAGCCCGTGTCCAGCAAGTCGGTGGCCATGATGCGGCCGAAGTAGATGCCGGCCTGCGGCCGGTTGCCGTATTTCAGTTTGAAAAATATCTTGCAGCTGGCTGCGCCCGGCTGGTAGCGCAGCAGGGCCGAGGCTCGCCTGACGGGGACGCGCCACCAGAAGATACGCTCCATCGGGTTGCCCCGACGGGCGCGCAGATGCGTGAATGGCAGCAGTGCGTAGCAGACGGTGCAGACGCAGTGCTCGCGGGCTTCGAGCCTGCGGCCGCACAACACGCAGCGTTCGGGCAGCAAGAGGCGCAGCGCTGCGAAGAAGATTCCGACGAGGCTTTTTATCGGGTTTGTTTCCTGGTTTGTTTTCAACGGATTGCAGTTTTTCGGGCGTGATTTTCCGACATGCCGGCGTGCAGCGGCCGGCGGCTTAAAACTATCTCTGAGTAAGTTTGAACTTAGTCAGAGATAGTTCAAACTTACTCAGAGATAGTTTTGCTCATCTTTGGCTTTCTGCTCCGGCTTGCTTCGCAGGCTTTATTCTACGACAGTGTAGATGTCGCGCAGGTTGCGTCCGTAGCCGTCGTAGTCGAGTCCGTAGCCGACGATGAAGTCGTTGGGTATCTCGAAGCAGCAGTAGGGGATGTCGAGTTCGACTTTCAGGTTGCCCGGCTTGACGAGCAGCGCGGCGATACGTATTTCTTTGGGGTGTTTGGCTTGCAGAATGGCGATGAGCTCTTTCATGGTGAGCCCCGAGTCGATGATGTCTTCCACGATGACTACGGTGCGGCCCTCGATGTCTTCGTTCAGGCCGAGCAGCTGCTTGACGCGGCCGGTCGACGTTGTCCCGCTGTAAGATGCCATGCGGACAAAGCTGATTTCGCAGGGCGTTTCGATGCCTCTGATCAGGTCGGAGGCGAACATGAACGAGCCGTTGAGCACGGAAAGCAGCAACGGGCGTTCGCCGGCAAGGTCTTTGTCGATTTGTGCCGCCACCTCGTGCACGCGTCTGAGAATCTCGGCTTCAGAAATCGATACGCTGAAAGTTTTGTCTTTGACTTGCACTGTTTTCATGTCTCTGGTGTTTTTGTTTGATGTCGCTGGCAGGCCTGCGGCCGGCATTTTCGGGACGCATCGTTCCGAAAGCCGGAAGTCAGCAGCCGGGTTCTTCGAGTCGGGGCAGCTTGATTCGCGTGCCGACGCCGATGAGGTCGGGATTTTCTATGTGGTTGTAAAGAATGATGTATGCGGCGCATTCTTTCTTGCCGTAATACTTCCGCGCGATGCGGTAGATGCCCTCTCCCGGGGCGACGGTGTGCGTTCCGGCCGTGCCTACGATGAGATAACGGCCGCCTGGCAGCTGTTCGTAGGCTTTGCTGGCTTCCCGTATGGCGCTGTCCGTCATTTTCTCGGACGTTTCGCCCGTTTGGCTTGCGATTGCAGCGTTTTCCGGCCGTGCAGCGAGGCTGTCGGTGCGCAAACTGTCGGCTGCTGCCGGTCGTGCGGGCCGGGATGCCGCCGGTTTGCCTGCGGTCGGGCCGGAAGCGCCCGTTCGGAGTGGGCTGGCCGGCTGCGAAACAGGGGTGCGGACGTCGCAGTCGGGGCAAAGTATGCGGAAATAGCCGACGAAATAGCTTGATAGCGAGAGAAGCAGCAGAGCGAGGGCTGAAAGTACGATTTTTCCCCGGCTACTTTGTTTTGGAGGGTCGTCGGGTTCGTATTCTTCCCCGTCGTCTTCGCTTTCCGGCGTTTCGGGCGAAGGATTGTGGTGGATAAATACGGGTTCAGGCTGAATGGGCGCTTCGGGATGTTTGGGGAGGGTGAAGTCGTCCTCGACATTGAAGGGAAGGGCCGTTTCCGGTGCGGCGGGATGGTCCGATGCACGGCGGGTGCTTTGCGGTTTCGGCGTTTCTTCCTGCACAAAGGTTGTTGTGCCGGCAGATGGTTCGCCGGCAACTGTGGACAAGGCGTCCGGTAAACTTTCGGTGGCCGCTTCGGGGCCGCTGGCGGGAGCAACGCTCCCCGAATCTGCGGTTTCGTCGGGCGAAAAAGTGGCCGAGGCCGCCGTTGCGGCCGTTTCCGGAAGGTTGTCGGCTTCGAATATGCTAAAATCTGTCGTCTCTTCGAGCGTTACGGTAGCAAAATGCGCGAACGGACGGTTTACCAACTCTTTCAGTTTCGCATCGGGTTGGAAAATTACCCTCGCATGGCTGCCGAGAGTAATGCGTTCGCCCGTATTTACGCTCACACTTTCACGTTCGCTGATCTGGGCGACCTTAAAAGTGCCGAAGCCGCGCACTTTGACAAACTGATCCTCGTCAAGCCCCTTCTGTATGATATCGAAAAGCGCGCGAAGATAGGCTTCCGACTTGCGTTTTGTTTGTCCGGAGCCAGCGGCGAGGAAGCCGGAAAAGTCTTGCAGAGTATATCGTTTCTCCATGAGCGAAAAGGCTTATTTGTGCTTGTCTTTGAGCAAATTGCTCGGACGAAAAGAAATGGCAAGCTTGGGCGGAACGAGTTGACGCACTTTTGTCACGGGGTTGACCACTACACGCTCCAGACGTTTCCGGACTTCGAACGTGCCGAAGCCTTGCAGGGTGAGCGAACTTTCATCGTCGAGCGTGTCGGCTAACGTCTGTACGAATTTTCCGGTAAGCTGTTCGGCTTCTTTGGGACTGATGCCGAGGCGGAGGGCCATCTGCTGGTGAAAGTCTTTGTTATTCATCGTCGTGCTGCGGTGTGGAGGAATCGATAAGGGAAGAAAAGGGAAAGGAACCGGACTTGAGAAGAAATAATGCTCAGCAGTCGCCGGTGAGGCGGGCGTAAAGGTCAAATTCTTCGGCTCGTGTGACCACTACTTCGCAGAAAGTTCCGATTTCCAGCGGCGTATCGGCCGGAATCAGAATTTCGCAGTCCACTTCCGGGGAGTCGTGCTCGCTGCGGCCTATGTAGTAGTCGCCTTCGCGCCGGTCGATAATGACGCGGAGAGGTTGTCCCGTTTTTGCGGCATTGATTTCGGCGGAAATGTCTTGTTGTATGGCCATCAGTTCGGCCAGCCGGCGCGCTTTGATCTCTTCGGGGACGTCGTCGGCGTAGTGTTCGGCGGCATAGGTGCCTTCTTCTTCGCTGTAGGCGAATGCTCCCATTCGTTCGAAGCGGGCGGTGCGGACGAAAGTCTTGAGGGCTTCGAAGTCTTCCTCAGTTTCTCCGGGAAAGCCGACCATAAGGGTGGTGCGGATGGCGATGCCCGGCACTTCGCGGCGCATTTTTTCGATGAGGGTCAGGGTTTCTTCCTGGCTGATGCGGCGGCGCATTCGTTCGAGCACCGGAGTGGAGACGTGTTGCAGGGCTATGTCGAGATAGCGGCAGATATTGGGATGTTTGCGCATGACGTGCAGCAGCTCGTCGGGGAAGTGAGTGGGATAAGCATAGTGCAGGCGAATCCATTCGACGCCGGGAATGCGGGCCATGCGGTCGACGAGTTCGGGGAGCGCCTGCCTGCCGTATAAATCGAGGCCGTAGCTGGTGAGTTCTTGGGCGATGACTTGAAATTCCTTTACGCCTTTTTTCGTCAGGTCGCTGACTTCTTCGAGAATGTCTTCCATCGGGCGGCTGATGTGCTTTCCCGTGATGAGCGGGATGGCGCAATAGGCACATTTGCGGTCGCAGCCTTCAGAGATTTTCAGGAATGCGTAGTGCGGCGGCGTGGTCAGCCGGCGCTCGTGGCCGGCTTGCGGGGCGGGGCGGCCTGTGAGTTCGGAAAGAAGGCCGGTCCAGTCGAATTTTCCATAGATGCCGTCGATTTCGGGGATTTCTTCGCGCAGCTCGTTGCGGTAGCGCTCCGAAAGACAGCCCATTACATAGAGCCGGTTCAGTGTTCCTTCGGCTTTCCTCGCGCCGAGTGAGAGTATCATTTCGATGCTTTCTTCTTTGGCGTCGCCGATGAAGCCGCAGGTGTTGACCACGGCGATGTCGCCGTGGGTCTTTTCCGGATTATGGTATGTGCGGAAGCCGGCTTCGCCGAAGAGATGGAGCAGACGCTCGGAGTCGATCAGGTTTTTCGAGCATCCCATCGTGATGATGTCTATGCTGCGTGTCATAGGCTGGCTTCGCTGAACAGGGAGTCTACGAATTCGCGTGCGTCGAAGGGTTGCAGGTCGCTTGCCTTTTCTCCGAGGCCGATATAGCGCACGGGAACTTTCTGCTCGTTCGATATGCCGAGCACGACGCCGCCTTTGGCTGTTCCGTCGAGCTTGGTGATGGCCAGCGAGGTGACTTCCGTGGCTTTGACGAACTGTTTGGCCTGTTCGAAAGCGTTTTGCCCGGTCGAGCCGTCGAGCACGAGGAGTATTTCGTGGGGTGCGTCGGGAACGACTTTTTGCATCACGCGCTTGATTTTGGACAATTCGTTCATCAGCCCGACTTTGTTGTGCAGTCGCCCCGCCGTGTCGATGAGCACGACGTCGGCGTCGTTCTTCACGGCGCTTTGCAGCGTGTCGAAGGCGACGCTGGCCGGGTCGCTGCCCATCTGCTGCTTGACGACGGGTACGCCGGTGCGTTCGCCCCAGACGGAGAGTTGCTCGACGGCGGCGGCGCGGAACGTGTCAGCCGCTCCGAGTACGACTTTCCGGCCTTCCTGCCTGAACTGATAGGCCAGTTTGCCGATGGTCGTGGTTTTGCCCACGCCGTTGACGCCCACGACCATGATGACGAAGGGCTTGCGGTTGGCGGGCAGGACGAAGCCCTCCGTGTTGTCCGCATCGACGAGCATGGCGCAGATTTCCTCTTTCAGCATGTTGCGCAATTCGGCCGTGCCGACGTATTTGTCGCGCGCCACGCGGGCTTCGATGCGCCGTATGATTTCGAGTGTCGTGTCGACGCCCACGTCGGAGGTGATGAGCACGTCTTCGAGGTTGTCCAGAACCTCGTCGTCGATTTTCGACTTGCCGGCCACGGCGTGTGCCAGCTTGTCGAGCATGCCGCGCTTGGTTTTCTCGAGGCCTGCGTCGAGAACCTCTTTCTTTTCTTTCTTTGAAAAAATACTGAAAAATCTCATGACGCAAAGTTAGAAAAAAAACGCGAGATAATCCCTCTTTGCCGTTTCCCGAGTCTGCAATTTTCTTCCGGCCGGGCTTTGCGGCAGCATCTCCTTTCGGCGGTTTCCGGCCGTCGGCTTGCGGTTTGGGCGGAACTTTCGCCCTGTAAGCCGAAACTTACTCAGCGTTAGTTTGAACTAGTCAGAGTAAGTTCAAACTAACGCTGAGTAAGTTTCCCCATGCGGCAAGGTTTTGTGAATCAATGCCTGAGCCGGACGCCCGTTGCGTGCGGGCTGTCGTTTCGGCGCGGGTATGAAACGAAACAGGCAGGCATGCCGCATGAACGTATGGACATACCTGCCTGTCTGTGCTTGACTTGTTTCGTCGTTTTCTCTTGTCGGTTTACGTATTCCCGCTTTCTGCGGCCAGTTGGTCGAGGTCGATTTCGACGTTCCGGCTGTCGAAGAATTTGTATTGCAGCATGCCGAGGCTTTGGTTGGGAATAATCTTGAGTCCCAGCCCGTAGCGACTTTTCCATTTGCACGCAATGGAGCAGAAGCCTTTTTTCAGATAGGCTTCCACGTAGGGATGCACGTGCAGGCGGATGCCTCGTTTGCGATAGGTGCGGGTCAGTTGGTAGATCTGCCTTTCGATGGTCTCGGCAAGCAGCAGGCTCGTTTTGATTTTCCCCTCGCCGCCGCACGTGGGGCAGGTTTCTTCGACATTGACGTCGACGGCTTGGCGTATGCGCTGGCGCGTGATTTGCATCAGGCCGAACTTCGAGAGCGGAAGGACGTTGTGTTTCGCGCGGTCGCGCGAGAGATTTTCCACCATGCGCTCGTAGAGTTTCTGCCGGCTCTCAGCTTCTTCCATGTCGATGAAGTCGACAACGATGATGCCGCCCATATCGCGCAAACGGAGCTGACGCGCGAGCTCGTCGGCCGCGCCGAGGTTGACGTCGAGGGCGCCTTCTTCCTGATCGGTGGCTTGCCGGGCGCGGTTGCCGCTATTGACGTCGACGACATGGAGTGCTTCCGTCGTTTCGATGACGAGATAGGCGCCGTGCTTGAAGGTGACGATGCGGCCGAAGCCGCCTTTGATTTGCTTGGTGACGTTGTAATTGTCGAAAATGGGGACATTGCCGGTGTAATGCTTGACAATGTTCTTTCTGTCGGGCGCGATTTGCTCGACATAGGCGTATACTTCTTCGTATACCTGACGGTCGCCGCCGACGTGTATGGCTTCGTATGAAGGATTGAACAAATCGCGAAGCATGCCGACCACACGGCTCTGCTCCTCCTGCACAAGTTGCGCCGGAGGCAGTGGTGCGCCCTTTTTATAGGGCTTTTGTGCAGCCCGATGGGCTTTTACGCGCTCGATGGTCTGACTCCAGCGGTCGAGCAGCTCGGTAAGTTCGGCGTCGAGCTCTTCTGCATTCTTGCCTTCGCAGGCCGTGCGCATGATGACACTGAATCCGGCCGGCTTCATCGAGGCAATAAGCTGTTTGAGGCGGTTGCGCTCAGACGTTCGTCTGATTTTTGTTGAAATAGAAATTTTGTTGCCGAAAGGAATGAGGCAGAGCAGGCGGCCGGCAAATGAAATTTCGCAAGTCAGCCGCGGTCCTTTCGTATTGATAGGCTCTTTGGAAATTTGTACGAGAAGTTCCTGACCGACATTCAGGATCTCGCTGACGTTTCCCTCTTTGGGAAGATCGGGAACCCCTGCCGATTTCGCCATTGACGGCGTGTGCTGGGGGGTAAGGCTCTCGAGATATTTCTCGAGGCGCCGGTAATGAATTCCTAAGTCAAGATAATGGAGAAATGCATCGTGGGGATGGCCGATGCTGACGAAACAAGCGTTGAGTCCCGGCATGATTTTGCGTACACGGGCCAGATAGATGTTGCCGACAGAGAATTGTTCGGATCGCTCGGTGCGGCTGAATTCTACGAGCCGCTTGTCTTCGAGCAGAGCGATGGAGACTTCTTTGGGCTGAACGTCTACAATGAGTTCGCTTGTCATAAGTTATTGGTTTGTGTCGGGCGTCGGACGGTGTTCGAAAGGCTTCTTTTTCCGCCGGGCGCCATTGTCGCGTTGTTGGTGTTAATAATATAGGGCTGTCAGTCGTAACTTTCAGCCCTATATGTTCTTTCGAGCGGATTATCTTATTTGCTCTTGTGGCGATTCTTGCGCAGACGTTTCTTACGCTTGTGGGTCGCCATCTTGTGTCTTTTTTTCTTCTTACCGTTAGGCATAATTTTATGTTTTTAGAGGTTATTGTTGGGCGTTTATTTGATGCGCTCGCTGAAACTCTTGGCCGGCTTGAAAGCGGGAATGTTGTGTTCAGGAATGATGAGCGTAGTATTTTTCGAGATATTGCGCGCTGTTTTTTGGGCACGCTTCTTGAGGATGAAACTCCCGAACCCGCGGAGATAAACGTTTTCACCAGCGGTGAGCGAGTCTTTTACGCTTTCCATGAATGCTTCAACGGTATTCAATACGGTAGCACGGTCGGTGCCAGTCTTGTGCGCGATTTCGTTTACAATTTCTGCTTTAGTCATTTTGTTTTTATTATTTTTATGTTGTCATGTATAGTTTTGCGGCTGCAAAGTTAGTATTTATCTAACATTTAACAACTAAGACCGGACATTTTTTTCGTTGCGCGGTATCCGGCTGTTTCAATGACGCGGACGATGTCTTGCATTTTCACTGTCGGGGCGCAGTCTGCTATAGCTTGTGGCGGATCGAGTGTTACGCAGACATAGCGGACGCCGTCGAGAGTTTTTATGGCTTTTTCCACATGCAGGCGGCAGTGGTCGCAGGTCATTCCGCTGACTGCCAGCTCGTAATGTGTGCAATTGTCTCGTAAAATATCCGAATCTCTGTTTTGGATATTCTTTTGTCTGACACAGGAATAAAAGGATACGGCCGCGTGGTAAAAGACAAGGGCTGTCAGCAGAGCGGCAGACAGATATTCCCACCAGGCTGCCGTCTCGTGTCCGCCGAGAGAGGTTTGCGCCAGACGGCTGAGGAAGATTTCGCGTGGGAGCAGGTAGTCGGTGGCGAGTCCGAAAGTGACAGCTCCGCAGATGATGGCGACTATATATATAAGGAGTGTGCGCCGGCCAAAAACTTTTCCCATGACAATCATTGACGCCACGTTGATGGCCGGTCCGGCCATAAGCATGACAAGCGCCGTACCCGGAGACATGCCTTTCAGCATGAGGGAAAGAGCGACAGGAATGCTTCCTGTGGCGCAAAGGTACATAGGCAATGCGAGCAGTAGCACGAGAGGCATGGCAATCCATGGTTTGTCTGAAATGTCTGTCAGAAAATCTGCCGGGACGACTGTTGTGATGAGCGCAGCGACCAAAAGTCCTGCGACAAGCCATTGGCCGATGTCGCCAAGCATATCGTGGAAACTGTATACAAAAGCTTCATGGAGTCTACTCAGAAAGAGTTTTCTCTTTGTTCTGTTTGCCCGCCCTTCGGTACAAAAGTTTTTTACAGTGTCGCTGTTATCGAACTTCAAGCTGAGCCAGCCGCCGAAAAAAGCTGTGACGAGTGATGCAGCAAGGCGAAGCAGTGTGAATGGCAGTCCCAGCAACGAGTAAGTCGCCATGAGACAATCTGCTCCGGTCTGCGGGGTGGCAATCGTAAATGCAGTGCATGCGCCGCGCGATGCACCTTCACGCCGCAGAGAGACAGCTGTCGGAATCACTCCGCACGAGCACAATGGCAGCACGACGCCTATTCCGATGGCTTTGAGCACGCTGTCTGTATTGTTCGTCCCGAGATGTTTGTGATAAAGGCTGTGTGGCATGAATGCTTTCATGAGCCCGGCCAGCGTAAGGCCGAGCAACAAGAAAGGAGACATCTCGAGCAACAGATGTTGCAAAGTATGCCCGTATTCAGCGAGCTGTTCCGGCATCATCACTCTGCGGGAATCTTGGCTATGCGTGCCGCGTGGCGACCGCCTTCAAAGGGAGTGTCGAGAAACTGGGCAACGATTTCGGCGGCTTCGTCCTGCGTAATGTATCGCCCGGGCATGCAGAGCACATTCGCATCGTTGTGCATGCGCGTCATTCGGGCTATTTCGGGTGTCCACACGAGGGCGGCGCGTATGTCGCGATGTTTATTGAGTGTCATGGATATACCTTCTCCACTTCCGCAGATGGCGATACCGCGGTCGGCTTCGCCGTTTTCTATGCCGCGTGCCAGGGCGTGTGCATAGTCGGGATAGTCGCACGAGTCGGCGGAATAGGTTCCGTAGTCCTTGTATGCAATGCCTCGTTTCTCGAGAAGAGTTTTGACGAACTCTTTCAGTTCGAATCCTGCGTGGTCGCTTGCCAGTCCTGTCATGGGAAAGAGTTTTGTGAGTCTGTCGTTCAGGTGCAGTGTTGTTGCCGGGAATGGTGCTTATCCGAGGAAATCGAGCACTTCGCGGAAAATGTTTTCGGGAGTGTAGCCAAGTTTTTCGTCGAGCACGGTGTAAGGGGCCGAAAAGCCGAAACTCTCGAGACCGTATACGCGTCCCTCGCTGCCGACGAGAGATTCGAACGTGACGGGAAGCCCGGCCGTGAGAGCGAATCGCTTTACGTCTTTCGGGAGCAGCGTTTCGCGGTAAGCTGCGCTTTGCCGGCGGAAGAGACCTTCGCTGGGGCAGCTGACCACACGTGCCTGTATGTTCTTTTCACGGAGCAAGGCTGCGGTTTCGGCCAGTGTGGAAACCTCTGAGCCCGAACCGATGAGCACGACGTCGGGCTTTTCGCAGACGACGACCTCATAGGCGCCTCGGGCTACGCCGCAATAACAAGTACCTTGGGGCAAGTCTTTCACATTCTGGCGGCTGAAGATAAGCGCTGTGGGCGTATCGAAATTTTCCATGGCCAGCCGCCAGCATTGTGTGGCCGCGTGGACGTCGCAGGGGCGGAACACGCGAACGCTGTCACGCCCCGAGTGGTTGCGCAGTTTTTCCATCAGCCGGATTTGGGCTTCCTGTTCCACAGGTTCGTGCGTGGGGCCGTCTTCGCCTACGCGAAAAGCGTCGTGCGTCCAAATGAATTTCACGGGAAGCTCCATGAGCGCGGCCATGCGAATGGCCGGTTTCATATAATCGGAGAAGACGAAAAAAGTGCCCATCGCCGTGATGAGTCCCCCATGGAGCGAGATGCCGATGCAGAGACAAGCCATGGTAAGTTCGGATACGCCAGCCTGCAGGAAGCCTCCGCCAAAGTTTTCGCGCGTGATGGCAGCCTGGTGTTTCAGGAAACCGTCTGTTTTGTCCGAGTTGCAGAGGTCCGCGCTCGAGACAATCATGTTGCCCACGTGAGCAGAGAGCATTTCGAGCACTTTGGCGCTTCCGGCACGCGTGGCTCCGTCGGGTTTCTGTTCGATTTCGTCCCAAGGGAGAGCAGGCAGACGGTTGTTCCACCAGTCGTCGAGCCGCCGGGCCTTTTCGGGATGAGCTTCGGCCCAGGCTTTTTCTTCGGCACGCAACGCGGCCACGCGGCGACGCAGCTCGTCGAGCCGGCGAGCGTACATTTCGGTCACTTCGGCGTCGAAATGAAACGGATCGTCGGGATCTCCGCCAAGGTTGGCGACGGTATTCCGGTAAGCGTCTCCGCCGAGGGGCGCGCCATGCGTGGAGCAGGAGTTTTCATACGAACTTCCGTCGGCCCGGAGGGCGCCTTTGCCCATTATCGTGTGGCCGATGATGAGGGTGGGGCGGTTTCGCTCCTCGCCGGCCTGCCGCAAAGCCAGGCGTATTTGGTCCACGTCGTTTCCGTCGATTTCAATGACATTCCAGTTCCACGCACGATACTTCATGCCCGTGTCTTCAGAAATGACGTCAGCCGTGGGCGTGGACAATTGTATCTGATTGGCGTCGAAAAACATGACAAGATTGTCGAGCCCCAGATGTCCAGCCATACGGCCGGCGCCCTGCGAGACTTCTTCCTGAATGCCGCCGTCGGAAATGTAGGCATATATTTTCTCGCGCAGAAAGCCGGGGTTGCCCGTGCGGGCATAAAGGGCCTTGGCCGCAATGGCGGCTCCCACGGCGTAGGTATGCCCCTGTCCGAGCGGCCCCGAAGTGTTCTCAATGCCGCGTTCGAAATTTTTCTCGGGGTGGCCGGGCGTGGGCGAACCCCACTGGCGGAAAGCTTTCAGTTCGTCGATGCTGAAACGCCCGACGAGCGCCAGCTGACTGTAGAGCATGGGCGACATGTGACCCGGGTCGAGAAAAAAACGGTCGCGGCAGGGCCATGCAGGCTCGTCGGGGTCGAAAGTAAGGAACTCGGAGTAGAGCACGTTGATGAAGTCGGCTCCCCCCATGGCTCCTCCGGGATGTCCGGATTTGGCTTTTTCCACCATAGCCACGGCCATCCGGCGGATGTTGTCGGCCGCGAGCTTCATTGTATCGTTTGCGTGCTGCATGGGAATCGGTTGTTTTGCGGTTATCCAGATGAATGCGGGGAGTGTCTCCCTTTTCCGGTCGCAAAATTACTGCTTTTGCTCTAATCGTGCAAACGCATTTGCCGGTATTTCTGAACTTTTGCAACCAATGGCGGCGTTAGAGGGACATTCTGTCCGCTAACGCCGCACGAGTGGGAGAGAGGCCTATGGCCTGTGTTTATCTCACGCTGATTTTCCTCACCTTTCGGCCCTGCCGCACAATGTAGGTGCCTCGCGGCAACCCTTCGGGGCTTGCGGCCACTTTCGCGCCGCGCAGGTCGTAGACTGC
>JAFLUW010000018.1:0-6214 GCA_022508615.1 Prevotellaceae bacterium
AGCCTGATACTGCTGTGCTTCTTCCGTTCGGCCGCAGTGTTCTGCTGCCCGCTAATATGGCTAGTTATACTGTGGAATCTGTTTCGCAGTGTGGGGGAACGAAGGTGTTAGAATGTTATTTAGCCTGAAATTATATAGAATATTATTGTTATATATCTTGCAGGGATATTATTCAATATAAATATGGCCATTAATCAAATAAAAGCTGGAGTAATTCTCAATTATATTATAATAGGACTTCATATTTTAACGGGATTACTATATACTCCATATATGCTCCGTTGTTTGGGACAAAATGAATATGGATTATATTCTCTCGTTGCTTCAGTTATATCCTATTTGACACTTTTGGACTTTGGTTTTGGTTCTGCAATTGTTCGTTATTCTGCAAAAATTCGTGCCACAGGAACAAGATCTGATGAATGGAGTTTATATGGGATGTTACTTTCTGGATATGCTTTTATTGGCATTTTTGTAACAATTGGAGGTCTGATACTCTATGCCAATGTAGATCAAATGTTTGATCGTACTATGACGGCTAGAGAACTATGCCGAGCTCGGGTTATGATGGCTTTTATGGTTGGTAATCTTGCTGTTACATTCCCTCTTAGTGTATTCGGTTCCATAATATCTGCATATGAAAAATTTGTATTCCAACGTATAACTACTATTGTACGTATTCTATTTTCTACGGCAGTCTTAGTTGCGGTACTTTCAATGGGATATAAGGCTATCGCTTTGGTTGTTGTTCAAACAATATTTAGTATTATAACACTTCTAATCAATGTGATATATTGTCGTATCAAATTAGGTGTTAAATTAAAATTTAATAACTTTAATTTCCTTTTGCTGAAAGAGATAATGATATTTAGTTGGTGGAATTTCCTTGGTGCTATTGTTGATCGTATTTATTGGAGTACTGGACAGTTTATTCTTGGTATATATTGTGGCTCTGCAGCTGTTGCTATTTATTCGGTTGCTATCATGTTAATGAATTTATACATGTCGATGTCTACGTCTTTGAATTCAGTTCTATTGCCGAAAATAACTATTATGGTAACTAAGAAAAATGATTCAGAGATATCTAACCTTTTTATTCGTACTGGACGTTTACAATTTTGTGTGCTAGCGTTGATTCTTTCAGGGTTTGCGGTCTTTGGAAGGATTTTCATTAATTTATGGGCAGGTAAAGAGTATGAACAATCTTTTATCATTGCTCTTTTGTTTTATTTAGTACTTTTGGGGCCTCTTATTCAGAATGTAGGCCTTACGATACTTCTTGCCCGTGGTCAAATACAGTTCCGTTCTCTTACTTATCTTGCAATATCTGTTTTATGCTTGATCGCACAAATATTATTAGCAAAACCATATGGTATTATTGGTTGTGCTATGGCTACAGTAGGTTCATTATTTATAGGCCAATGGATTGTAATGAATGTATATTATAAGAAAAAACAATGTATTGCAATAGGGGAGTTTTGGAAACAAATAGGTCAAATGGCTATTATGCCCATAGCCTTGTCTATTGTCGGAATATTTGCTATCCAATATATCCATATTATTTCATGGCTCCATTTTATAATTTATGTAATTTTATACATGCTTATCTATCTTCCATTCTTTTTTGTATTTAGCATGGGAAAATATGAACGTACTCAATTCAGAGCTTTGCTTATAAAGTTGGGAATCAAAAGTGCTTAATCATGATTATAGTTGCAGCATCTCATACAGATGAAACCATAAGGATGTGTAGTTCAGCAGGTGGTGTGTTTTCGTTATTAGCTGAACGGATATTAAAAGACGGAGGTGTTGTTTATGGTGCTGCATTTGATGAAAAGTGGCAGGTCGTTCATCGGCGCGTTACATCGATAAAAGAGTTAGATTCTTTGCGTCGTAGTAAATATGTATTTAGTAAAATTGGAACAAGTCTTATAGATGTCATAGCAGATCTTTCTGCGGGGCGTAGAGTTTTGTTTAGTGGAACTCCGTGTCAGGTTGCAGCCATACGTAAAAAGGCTGGTAATAATCCGTGCTTGCTGTGTGTCGAGATTTTTTGTCATGGTGCCCCTCGACCTCGTTATTGGATGTCGTATCTTAATAAACTTTGTACGAAACAGAAACGCACGATAGCCGATATATCCTCAATTAATTTTCGAGATAAAAATAAGGGGGGATGGAAAGATTATAATTTTTCTATTTGTTTTAAGGACGGTCATGAATTTTCGCAATCTCATGATGAAAACTTGTATATGCGTGCATTCCTCTCTAACTATCTTTTACGCGAGTCTTGTTTCGAC
Organism: Prevotellaceae bacterium; assembly: GCA_022508615.1. Lineage (GTDB taxonomy): Bacteria > Bacteroidota > Bacteroidia > Bacteroidales > Bacteroidaceae > Alloprevotella. Next base: position 2,298 of record JAFLUW010000018.1, read on the forward strand.
TGTAAATACAAGTACCCTAATGGAACATGTGCAGATATTACTCTTGGTGATTTTTGGGGCATCTCGCAAATAGCTCCCGACATAGACAATAATCTCGGCACAACTCTTGTAATCGCCCGTACCTCTTTGGGACAATCTTTTTTAAGTGAAATACAAATGGAGCAGATAGAAATAGATTTTTCAATAGAAATGATTGCTCGATACAATCCTGCTCTGACAACATCCTCGCAAAGGCCAATCAAATACAAAGATTTCGAAATAGCAACAAAGAAATCTGACGAAATAATTCGTATAATGCGGAAATTTGCAGGTCGTTCACTTTATGAACAGCTTTATATAAAGGCGGCCCGTTTTAAATATAGAATTTTGAAAAGATGAAAATAGGAATAGTAACGTTTTGGCGTTCTAATGATAATTATGGACAGCAGTTACAGGCTTTTGCTTTGCAAAGGGCTTTGACTAAAATTGGCCATAAACCATTTCTTATAAGATATATTGAGGAAACAAAGGCTCCAAGCAAAATAAAATTTTCAAAAATCTTTGATTATCTATTCCATTTTAAAGCATATCTCTTTTATTTTTTTCAGAAACGAAGAGATAAAAAATATAGTGAGACAAATAACAATCAGTTAAGAAAGTTTCCCGAATTCAGAGATACATATCTTAACCAAACTTCTGAGATTTATTCTACGGATAAATTAATATTAAATCCCCCTGAAGCGGACGTATATGTTTGCGGAAGTGACCAAATATGGGGTGGAGATGATATATACTATCTGTCTTTTGTTCCGAAAGGTAAAAAGAAACTGGCATATGCTCCGTCGTTTGGTGGAGTTAATCCATTTATCTCGAATCGTGCAGCGCATATAAAAGCCTTACTTCAAGAATTTACTTTCATCGGAGTGAGGGAAAAGGAAGGTGCTGATTTATTGAATGTGGAGGGAATAGTTGCAGAACAGGTTGCAGATCCAACGTTACTGCTCGACTTATGCGATTATTCGATTTTAGCGGAGAATGGCGACAACTCCGCAAACATTTCGTTTAATGATGCCTTTGTATATCTTTTGGGAAGCCCTATTGTTTGTAAGGTCAATGAAATTTTCGATTGGTTTAGAAAGAAAGGCTTGTCCTATACTTACGTAGCCAGTCAGGGACGTATTGATAAATATCATAAGGCTCCTCTCACCATACCTCAATGGATTAATGGTATTCGGAATGCAAAAGTGGTAGTGACCAATTCGTTTCATTGTGTAGTCTTTTCTCTTATATTTCATAAACCGTTTGTTTTTATTCCTTTGGCCCAAAATTTTGCCCGAATGAATGGCCGATTGCATGATTTGTTAGGCTCATGCGGACTATCCAATCAGATTTACAGTGGAGATTTTAACAAAATACCTCTTTCTATCGATTTTTCACTTTTTGAACAATATAAAGAGTCCTGTCAAAAGCAATCACAGATAATTTTTGAAAAATACATAGGGTAATTAAAATGTCAGAAAATAAAAAACGCGTACTTTTTATTTACGGTCCCCTTGGAGGAGGGGGGGCTGAACGCGTGTTGATAGATATTCTGCGCAATTTCGATTATGCACGTTTTGAGGTAGATTTGGCCGTCATTTGTCGTGGCGGCGCATTGATGGGCGAGGTGCCCAATCAGGTTAACGTGATAGAACTTTGGCGTGGATATTCATGGGATTATAAAGCAGCATTTCGTCTTTCGAAATGGTTTCATTGCAACCTGCTGTTGTCCCGAAAGATGAACGGTCGGAAACTGCGTCGCGACTACGATGTCGAAATATCCTTCTTGGAAGGAATGCCGCTCAAACTTGGTGCATTACGCACGACTGCGGCCCGGAAAATCACATGGGTGCATGCCGATCTCGACACCCACCGGTATGAAGAGGGGCAGTTCTTCCGGGGCGAGGAACTTGCGGCCTACAACAAGATGGATGTCGTGGTGAATGTATCAAAAGATTGCGAGCGTGCCTTCGTGCGCCGCTTTCCCGGATGTGAATCGCAGTTGCGTGTGATTTACAACCCAATTGATCGCGATAAAATCGTGCGGATGGCGTCTGAGGACAAAAGCGAGAAGAACGAAAATCAGGAGAAACTGACCGTAACGACAGTCGGCAGACTGACCCCCCCAAAAAAACCGGAGCGTTTGCTCCAAGTAGCGAAGATGGCTGCCGAGGCAGATCTCCCGGTGCGCTTCACATGGATTGGCGACGGCGAGCTGCGGCAATCTGTCGAAAAGATGCGTGATGACATGGGGCTAAGCGAAGTGGTTGAACTCAAAGGTTTTTGCCCGAATCCTTTCCCGCTTATTCGTCGGGCAGACATAATGATGGTCACCAGCGACTTCGAAGGCTTTTGTCTTGTCATCTGTGAAGCAATGTGTCTGGGCGTTCCGGTCATTTCAACCCGTACGGCCGGACCGTCGGAGATTCTCGGCGACAATGAATACGGCATACTGACAGAACTCACGCCCGAATCTCTTTTCGAAGCCCTCAGACATTGGGTGGAAAATCCGGAAGAGCGAAAAGTGTATACCCAAAAAGCGCTGAGCAGGCCCGATATTTTTAGTGTGGCCAGCACGATGAACCAAATCTACGACTTGATATGAAACTCGACCGTGCTCGAGTGCTTTTTGCAGCACAATATGCAGCGCCTTACAAAGGAAATTTTCTCCCTTCGCTGGCAATGCTTGAACAAAGGATTAAAGATCGATATGGAGCAGTGTGTGCTTACCTATTCCCCCGAAAGGCGGAACAACAGCCATGGTGGGACGCTTTCCGGCTGAGCCATAAGGTTTATTTGAGCGGCGATGACACGAAGTTGATTTCGAAAGACGAGGCCGATGCCATAATCAGAGATTTCTCCCCTTCGCTTGTGCATACGCATTTCGAAGGATATGACAAGCCGATGGCCGCTGCGATAAAGCGATGTCCCGATTTTGTCAGGATGGTGTGGCATATGCACGACACGTTGTCCTATCAGCGCAACATGGTCAAGGCCTTTTACCAGAGAGCCTGCTTTTTTCGTCACTATGGAGTGCCGTTTCTGAGCATGTGGGGGGGGTAAATCCTTGTCTTATAGGTGTTTGCAGGCGCGAACTCGATTTTGTGCGGCCTTTTAGGCTAAGGAAAACGACGCATGAAGCGGTGATACCAAACGGCATAGACACCAGTCGCCTTGAAGAAGGCCGGAACCGGCGGCATGAGCCATTCGCATTTCTTGCTTTCGGCGGTCGGAATATAGATAAGCGTGTAGATATTATTTTCAAGGCCGGAGAGATGCTGGAACAAAAAGGATCTCGCTTTACACTAACCGTTGTAGAAGGAAGCGACACCATGGCGGTGGCAATGAACCACTTCGGCGGCCGACTACCTCAATGGTTGCATTTCACAAAGCCGATGGAGAACATAAATGCCTTGTTTGCCGAAGCCGACTGTTTTGTTTCGAGCAGCGTACATGAGACCTTTTCATATGCTGTGGCCGAGGCAAGCGTTTACGGGCTTCCCGTGGTGCAGAGCAATATTGAAGGTACGATGTGGAATGCAGGCAATCCTTCGGCTTTCCTGTTTGAATCGGGTGATGCCGGAGATCTTGCCGGGACGATGGAGAAAGTAATGGCCATTCCGGAAGACGTATTGCGAAACATGTGCAGCACGACCAGAGACAACAATCTGAAACAATACTCGCTTGAAGCCTGGTGCGATAAAATCGTGGACTTTTATGAGAAGATACCGCAATAGGGCGGTCGATGTCGCCGCGTCGGTTCGTTTCGTGAAAAACGAAAAAAGTCGTTCCGAAGGAAACTGCGGGAACCGGGACGATTACCGTGCGGTTGATACCCGTTATGCTACAATGACTTGCGGCCCCTCTCAACTAACGCCCTGTAAGTTGAAACTAACGCC
>JAFLUW010000018.1:6314-24508 GCA_022508615.1 Prevotellaceae bacterium
TAACGCCCTGCAAGTTTTGAGAACAAGACGCTATGCGTGCCGAAAGAGTTTCTTTCAAATAATTAATCAGAAAATATGCAAGTAAAAAAACACTATTACTGGCTCGATCCGCTTCGTGCTCTTTGTGCGTTCTTAGTGCTGTTTGTGCATGCCAGAAGCACGATGTTCGCTCTGTACGTAGATCTTACGCCTTCTTCTCAGAATATATTCACTCAGGTTTTTTATGCAATCTGTAGTTTGGGCGGTTTTGCAGTGGCCGTTTTCTTTATTCTCAGTGGCTTTCTCATAGGAGGCCGTTCCATAGAAAAGGCGGCGAAAGGCCAGCTCACGATTAGGCGATTTGTTTTAGACAGAGTCTTTCGTATCGGTGTTCCCTTGACAGGTGCTTTGCTACTCATTTGCTGCGTGAACTATATTATTGGAGGTGCAGATAATATAGAGTGGGGACAGCTTCTTGGACAGTATACAGGGTTGCAAGGAGTCGTATTCAAAGATTATGGCGGTGTTTTCTGGACACTCGCTTATGAGATATGGTTCTATATCATTCTTTTGGCCGCCATAATCGTATTTTCCTTGAAGTATCGCATGTTATCGGGGTTGACATTGCTTGTCGCTTCGTCTATGGTCTGCGCGAATTTGGAGACTTCCTGGCTGTTTATAATAATACTGGGTATCGTTTGTTATAGACTTAAAGATTACAATATGCCACGTCGGGTCTTGACAAGTTTACAATTCCTGCTTCCTGTTTTATTTATTGTTTGGTTTATTTGTTCTGGCAATTTGCTGAGAACATTGGCCGGACACTATGTGGATATAAGGTATTTGGTAAGGATGAAAACGGCTTCCCAGATATTGCTCTTCTCTTCCATCTCGATAGTATTGTCACAATATGTTACCATGTCGCCTAAATGCCTATGCAGTAGGGAGATACATAAATTGGGGGGGGGTATTTTCATCGTTCTCCTACTCGCTATATCTTACTCACGCTCAAGTATTGAAACTATGGAAAGCGTATATGCCCGTACAAAAAGAAGTCGATGTGTTCACTATGGGCTATTTTCTTGCCCTATGCACATGTTGCATCGCGGTAGCGTGGGTATTTTATCAGCTTTTTGAGAAAAACACAGTCAAAATACAGCGATTCGTTGAAAAACGGCTGAATATCTGACGACTGGCTTATCTCACAATCAAGTTGTGATGTGTAATCGTTATTGTAAAGAAATGTACAAATACGACATTCGTTCATTCAAAGAACTGGGCTTGTATATAGCCTCAGACTTGTATCGCTATATGACTTCGACCTCGCTGAAATCCTTTCTTCGAGGATGGTATATCGCTGGTTTTCGCTATACGTTTTTTATGCGTTGTTGCAGATTCTTCGGCAAGCGCGGCATAGCATATAAACCTCTTTTCTTTCTGTGTCGCATAGCGCTGAGGCACTATTCTATAAAATACGGATTTCAGCTTCCGTGGCAGACCGACATAGGCCCGGGGCTGATGATAGGACATTACGGCCCCATCATCGTCAACCCGAATAGCCGAATCGGAGTAAATTGCAATATAACTGTCGGAGTATTAATGGGATTGAGTCATAAACTCAACGAAGACAATTCAAGGGGGGATTTTTGTACCCGGAGATTGGGGATAGGATTTCTTTAGGAAATAACAGCAAAATTATTGGTGGTGTGAAGATTGGTTCCGGCTCGATAATCGGTGTCAGTTCAGTTGTAACAAAGGATATCCCAGCCAATAGCGTCGTCGTTGGGATACCTGCTAAAATAATTTCGCAACAAGGCTCCTCTGCCTATGTCGGTAGTTTTCATCCTTGGACAGAAACAGCATTCGGCAACGAAACGGAATGAAAAAAATACTGTTCATCATTAGCAATCTGCAAACGGGAGGCGTGTCGAAGTCTTTGACTTCACTAATGAATGTCATTGACCGCAATCGGTATGAGGTTGCTCTTATGGTCGTATCGCCTCGAGGGGCATTTATGGAATTGTTGCCTTCGGATTTAAGGTTGATTACCAATCCGGTTTGGGCAGCGCTAACCAGTAACTTGCGAGGTGTGGCAGACTTAATCGGATTAGGCCGTCCGTTGCTCGCTGTCGGACATTGTGTTCGTCTTGTTGTCGGTCTGTTCAGTAAGGCCAAAGCTGGAGAAATGATTGCAAGCATGATGCCTGCAATCGACGAAGAATTCGATACAATAGTCGATTACAATGGTCAGCAGCAATGCTACTATATGGTAAAAAAACTGAGATCCAGAAAGAAAATAACGTTTTTTCATAGTGACTATAAAAAGTGGCCTTATTACTATGCGGCTGATAAAAAATACTTTCAGCGGGTAGATTCAGTCTGGACCATATCCGATACGTGTGTGGAGTCGTTGAAAAGCGTATTTCCGGAAATCGCCGGAAAAATCTGCAAGATGGAGAACATTATTTCGCTTGAGTTGATAGAACGGATGTCGAATGATGATATCTCGGCAACCATATCTCCCGACTTTCCATCTATTGTAACGATAGGCCATGTTTGCGACAAAAAAGGCAGCCACTGGGCTATTGAGAGCGCCTCGATTCTCAAAAAACGCGGTTGCAGCTTTCACTGGTATTTTATCGGAGCGAACCCTGATTGTGAACACTATGAAAGATTGTGTCGCAAATTCGGGGTAACGGATTGTATATCGTTTCTTGGAATAAAAGTCAATCCGTATCCTTATATCAAGGCTGCCACTATAATAGCTCATCCTTCGCAATACGAAGGAAAATCAATAGCTCTGGACGAGACAAAACTTTTGTGTAAGCCGGTTGTCGTTACAAACTTTTCGACTGTAGATGATCAGTTTGTCAATCGGCATAATGCAACGATTTGTCAGATGAATCCCAAAAGTATTGCTGATGCAGTCGAAGAATTGTTGAACAACGAAGCGTTGTGTCGGAAATATACTGACGCGTTGCGTATGGAGCGCTGCGACAATGTTGCTGAGATAGAAAAACTATATTCTGTTTTCGATGACTGAATCGGTTTTACAACAGTATTTTTGGTGGATAAAACTTATTTTTTGGACACTGAACGGCGTGGGTATGGTGTCAGTTCTTGTTTCGTTTGAACAAACGGAGTTCAAAGAATCCAGAAATACGGTAAATACGGCGTTTATTTTTGCTCTTGTCTTATCCTTTTTGTTGGGCATGCTCCCGATACCTTGGGGTAGCGGAGGTGATAGGGAATGGTATGCAGAAGGTTTTCTTCGAATGCAAACTGCAACCTTAGACGAAGTTTGGGAAAGTGAAGAATTTGGCTTTTCTTTTATCAATTGGTTTTTAGGAAAATATCTTACGGAAGAGCAGTACTTCATCGCAATCGCATTGATTTATGTAGGAAACTATTTTATAGCCGTCCGAAAACTCGTACAAGGCGATATTTATTGGCTGATGCTTGGTATTGTGCTTTCGTTAGGTTTTGTCAGTTATAATCTTAACACTATGCGTGCAGGCTTGGCTATCTCGTTCTTGATGCTTGCATTGTCGACATATCCTTCTTTCTGGCGTATGGGAATCTTTATGCTCATAGCCTATAGTATCCATCATTCTATGATTATTCCGTCATTGATGATAGCTGTTTCTTATTTCTGTAACAGAACTAAATATTTTTACTATCTTTGGATTTTGTCTGTCCCGGTTTCATTTTTTGCGGGAAATTTCTTTAACGAGTATTTTTCAGATTTTTCAGAGGACAGTCGTACAAAGTATTTGACAACAAGCGATACTTATTATAACATTGGTTTCAGAATAGATCTCGTTGTTTTTTCTGTAGTTCCCCTGCTGGTTGGTGCCTATTATATATTTAAGAGAGGAATTTCGGATCGCTTTTATCACATGATTTACAATTCTTATGTTCTTACCAATATCTTTTGGATTTTGGTTATTCGGTCGAATTTTTCTGACCGTTTTGCATATTTGTCGTGGTTTATGATACCGTTGGTGTTGATTTATCCGCTGTTGAAGCATGATATGGACCTTCACGCAGGAAAATGGCTCGGATGCATTTTGGGGGGAGAAATACTTTTCCGTTGTTTGTTCTAAAAAAACAGTATGCCTTTTTTAACAATTTTCACACCGGTTTACAATCGAGCGTATTGTATTTCCCAACTTTACGAAAGTCTCTGTCGCCAGACTCTCGGGGATTTTGAATGGCTTGTCGTAGATGATGGTTCTACAGACAATATCAGTGAAGTTATGGAATACTTCATTGCTGAAGGAAAGGTGGATATTCGATTTGTCAGCCAACCCAATGGAGGAAAGCATCGCGCTATTAATCGCGGAGTAAGGATGGCTCGTGGAGAGTTGTTTTTCATCGTGGATAGTGACGATTATCTTTCAGATGATGCTGTTGGCTGGATTGCCGACGAATATGCTAAGATCAAAGAGGACAATAGTTTCGCGGGACTTTCGGGAATCCGTGTTGCACCGAACGGGATTAAAATCGGAGGAGGACACAATTTCGGGATTATTGATGCTAACGTAATGGATCTCAGATATAAACACGGCGTGCGCGGCGATTTGGCGGAGATGTATAAAACAAAGGTGCTTTGTCAATATCCTTTCCCGGAGTATGAAGGTGAACGCTTTTGTCCGGAAGCCTTGATCTGGAACAGAATAGCCCTGAGATACAAGGTGCGATGCTGTTATAAAGAAATTTACGTGTGTGAATATTTGGCAGATGGGCTTACGGCTAAAATAGCGAGACTGCGCAGAGAATCTCCGAGAGCTTCTATGACGTATTATTCCGAATTTTTTCATTCTCCAGTCGGGCTTGTCCTGAAAATAAAGGCTGCCATAAATTTTTGGAGATTTTCCCTTGCTCCATACGATAGTGTGTATCGGATGCGGTCTCCTTTGTCGCTGCTGGCCTGGCTTCCCGGATATGTTATACGCATTGCGGAGGGACTAAAAAATAAGAGGAGATGAAGGTTCTTCATGTGATAACGTCCTTGCGTACCGGTGGGGCGGAAAAGTTGATGGTAGAGCTGTTGCCTCGGCTGAAAGCGCGGGGAATCGATACAGACTTATTGTTGTTTGACGGAATAGCCACGCCTTTTCGCCGTGCAGCTGAAGAAGCCGGCGTAAAGATTATGGATCTTGGCGAGGGAGGTTCGGTTTATTCTTTGACAAGGCTTTTTAAGTTGCTCCCATACCTTAAACGGTATGATATTGTCCATACGCACAATACGGCTCCGCAGCTTTTTGCCGCCATCGGCAGCCTGTTGTGTCCGGCGGTGTTGTGTACGACCGAACATACTACCTCCAACCGTCGGCGCAACTGGGAGTGGTATGCGGCTGTCGACCGCTGGATGTACAGTCGTTATGAAGAAGTAATTTGCGTTTCGCAGAAAACGGAAGATAATCTTCGCCATTTCATCGGCACGACGCGGACGAACATCTGTGTCGTTGAGAATGGAGTCGACATCTCGCAATATGCGGCGGCCGAGGCCTCGACAGAACTGGAACGTATTGCCCCCGGAAGCCGCAAGATGATGATGGTGGCCGGTTTCCGTGGGGAAAAGGACCAGGACACGCTGATTCGTGCATTGAACGACTTGCCGGAGAATTTTCACCTGTTTTTCGTAGGAGATGGCATCCGCCGTTCCGAGTGCGAGGCGCTGGCTGCGACTTGCGAAGTGGCCTCCCGTACGCATTTTCTCGGGCTGCGCGATGACGTTCCCCGATTGCTTCATGCGGCTGACTATGTAATCATGTCGTCGCACTTCGAAGGACTTTCGCTTTCCTCGATTGAGGGAATGAGTGTCGGGCGTCCGTTTCTGGCTTCCGATGTCGACGGGCTGCATGATGTGGTGGAAGGCGCCGGCGTGCTCTTTCCGCACGGCGATGCTGCGGCGTTAGTCCGCGAAATAATGAAGTTAGAGGCCGATGGCGGGCATTATGCTGCTGTGGCCCGCGCATGCGGTGCGCGTGCCGCGCGTTATGACATTCACCGCATGGCAGAAAGCTATATAGACGTTTATCGCCGGCTGCTGCGACGCCCTTTGGGCCGGCCGCAACAGCAATGACACGGGCGATTCGGGCGTTGTCCCGATGAACGCGGCGCCTTCTTGCTGCAGTTCTTCCGTAAAAACAGGACTTTCCGCACACGGGAAAAAGCAACGGGGAGATAGTTCAAACTTACTCAGACTAAGTTTGAACTTAGTCTGAGTAAGTTGAAACTTAGTTAGTCTGAGTAAGTTCAGCACAACGCCGCGTTGGTTTCGGAAGTCTGCCGCCTGCCCGTCATTCCGCCCCTCTTTCACGCTTCGTCGCAGCCGCATTCCGATGTTATGAAGCCCGTAAAACAGTCTTGCAGCCTCGACACCGACCCCATCGTCTGGCCCTGCTTTTTCCGCCTCGTGCATATTGCGCTTGGGGCCGCCGACGCTTTCGACCGTCCACTCTCCGGCGAGACGTGGGCGGCCGTCATGAACGAAGCCGACCGCCAATCGCTCCTCGGAGTGTGCTGGAAAGGCGTCGAACGCCTCCCGGCCTCGCAACTGCCGCCGCGTGCCCTGCGTGGCGAATGGTATGTTTTGACCGAACGTCTGCGGGAAGAGAATGCACGTCAGCGTCGTCAGTGCGAAGTGGTCGTGGCGCGTTTCGCGGCCGAGGGAATGCGCGCGGCCGTGCTCAAAGGACAGGCCATGGCGCGCCTCTATCCCGATCCGACGCTGCGTGCGCCGGGCGATATAGACCTTTGGGTCGAAGGCGGACGGCGCCGGCTCGCCGATTATGCCCGACGGTTGTTTCCCGGCATGAATGTCGACCGCGAAGACCATCACATCCAGCTGCCCGTGTTGACCGACACCCTGCTCGAAGCGCACTTCACGCCCCTGCGCCTGAGCAATCCGCTGCACGACGCCCGTATGCAGCGCTTTTTCAAGCGCGAGGCCGGCGCCGTCTTTGCGCATCGCGTGCGATTGGCCCCCGAGGGATACGAGACGTGCGTGCCGACGACGGTTTTCGACCGTGTCTATGTCCTTGCCCACATCTTCCGCCACCTTTTTGCCGAAGGAGTCGGACTGCGTCAGGTGCTCGACTATCGTCAGCTGCTGCTCTGCCCGCTTTCCACCGAAGAGGAGCGACTCGTGGCCGCCGATATCCGGGCACTGGGCTTGCGTCCGGCGCTGCGTGCCGTACTTGGGGCGATTACCGCAATCTGCCCGGTGCCGCACGGCTGTTTGCCCGATGTGCCCGACGAGAAGCGCGGCCGTTTCTTGCTTCGCGAAGCGATGATGACCGGAAATTTCGGGAAATACGAACGCCGCTGGATGGTCGACCGCTCGAAATCCCTCCGGGCCAGGTGGTATAACATGCCGCGTCTCGTTTCGCGCTGGTTGCGTTTGCTGCGCTGGTTCCCCGCCGAGGCCCTGTTCGAACCGTGGGCCCGTCTCTCCGGCGTTTGGCGGAGAAAGTTTGGCTTTCATCCCAAAAATCGGTAACTTTGTGACATGAAAAAGAAAAAACTGCTGCGGCTTACGACGGTTGACATAAGCCTTGATATTCTTATAAAGGGGCAGTTGCGCTACATGAGCGGGTATTTCGATGTCGTTGCCGTGTCGGCCGACACGGGGCGGCTCGAAGCCGTCGGGAAGCGCGAAGGAGTGCGCACTGTCGCAGTGCCGATGGCCCGCGAAATCAGCATCGGCCGCGACATACGCTCGCTGTTTGCGCTGATCTCCCTGTTCCGCCGCGAGCGGCCCGACATAGTCCACGCGAACACCCCCAAAGGCTCGCTTCTGGCCATGATGGCAGCTTTCGTCTGCCGAGTGCCGCACCGTATTTATCTTGTTACTGGCTTTCGCTTTGAGACGACGCACGGCCTGCTGCGGTTTGTGCTCAAAACGATGGAGCGCATCACGTGTCTTTGCGCCAACAAGGTCGTGCCCGAAAGCGACGGCGTGGCCCGGCTGCTGCGTAGCGAGCATATCACGTGGCGTCCGTTAAAAAAAACACACAACGGCAACATCAACGGCGTCGATTTGGCCTATTTCAGCCGCACGCCCGAGGTGGAAGATGCCGCCCGTGCGTTGCGCAGCGAGGCTTTCACGTTCATATTCATCGGTCGTATCGTCCGCGACAAAGGCGTGAACGAACTCGTCGAGGCTTTTGTCCGTCTTCATGCCGAAAATCCGGCTACGCGCCTGTTGCTTGTCGGAAAGTTCGAGGAAAAACTCGATCCTTTAAGTTCCGATACACGCCGAACCATCGAGGAACATCCCGCAATCGAGACCTTGGGCTATCAAGCCGATGTGCGTCCGGCGCTTTGTGCCTCCCGGGCGCTCGTGCTGCCTTCCTATCGTGAAGGATTCCCCAATGTCGTGCTGCAAGCCGGGGCCATGGGGCTGCCGTCGGTGGCAAGTCGTGTCAACGGCGCAGAAGAGTGCATAATCGAAGGGCGCAACGGACTGCTCGTGCCTTGTCGCGACGCAGAAAGCCTCTTCCGTTCGATGCAGCGTTTGGCCGGCGACCCTGAACTTTGTAACCGTATGGGCGCCGCGGCCCGTGAAATTGTCGCCTCGCGCTATATGCAGCAAGATGTATGGGCTGCTACGCTTGCCATGTACAAGGAGGAACTTTCACGTTAAAATAAATTCGAATTTATGTATCGGCACTTCTTCAAACGCCTCATCGATTTTACCGTTGCCCTGTTGGCTTTGCTCGTGCTTAGCCCTCTTTTGCTGGGTGTCGCCCTCTGGCTGCATTTTGCCAATAAGGGAGCCGGCGTATTCTTTTTCCAGGAACGTCCAGGTCTCGATGGACGCATATTTCGGATTGTGAAATTCAAAACTATGACTGATGCCCGCGATACAAATGGAGAACTTCTTCCCGATGCAGACCGCCTGACTGTCGTTGGCCGTTTCGTGCGCAGCACGAGTATTGACGAACTTCCTCAACTCTTCAATGTATTGAAAGGCGATATGTCGCTTGTCGGCCCTCGTCCGCTCTTGGTGCAGTATCTTCCGCTCTACTCCGAACGTCAGGCGCGTCGTCACGAGGTGCGTCCGGGCATTACGGGCTGGGCGCAGTGTCATGGGCGCAACGCCATCAGTTGGACAGATAAGTTCGAACTTGATGTGTGGTACGTCGACCACGTTTCGTTGCAGACCGACCTCAAAGTGGTTTTCATCACGATAAAGAAAGTGATTTGCCGCTCGGATATTTCGTCGGCAACGGCGGTTACTATGGAATATTTCAACGGAAATAACTGATTCTTATGTATCTTTATGGAGCAAGCGGCCATGCCAAGGTGATTATAGAAATTCTCGAGGCCGCAGGCGAGCGCATCGACGCACTTATCGACGATAATCCGGCACTGAACGAGGTGTGCGGCTATCCCGTGCGGCACGATGCGGCCGGATGTTCGCCTTTGATTATCAGCATAGGCGCAAATGCTGTGCGCCGCCGTATTGCTGCGACACTCAATGCCCGATATGGTACGGCTGTTCATCCTTCGGCCGTAGTTTCGCCCCGTGCCGTGATAGGAGTGGGCACTGTCGTGATGCAGGGTGCCGTGTTGCAGACCTCAGTCAGAGTGGGTCGTCATTGTATTGTAAATACAGGTGTCAGCGTCGACCACGAATGTCGGCTGGGCGACTATGTACATTTGTCGCCTCATGCGACACTTTGCGGCAACGTACAGATAGACGAAGGCACTTGGGTAGGAGCCGGCGCTATCGTTGTTCAAGGCGTGCACATCGGCCGTTGGAGCGTTATTGGTGCAGGCAGTGTCGTTACGAAAGACATTCCCGACGGCGTTGTGGCTTACGGAAATCCTTGTCGTGTGGTACGATATATCAGGGAAGGCCTGCCCGGTGAAAACTTCTCCGAAGAAGTGAAATAACAGACGAAGAAACTAAAATATACCCTTATGAAAAAACGGATATACCTTTGCCTGGCTCACATGAGCGGCCGGGAAATGGAGTTTATACAAGATGCTTTCGATACCAATTGGGTGGTGCCTATGGGGCCGAATGTCAATGGATTCGAAGAAGACCTCGAAAAATTCATCAATCGCCGAGAAGGCGCCACGCCACTCAAGAAAAGCGTCGTCGGACTGAGCGCCGGTACGGCCGCTGTCCATCTTGCGCTGCTGGCCTGCGGCGTAGGCCGCGGCGATGAAGTCATTGTGCAGTCGTTCACGTTTTGCGCTTCGTCGCATCCCGTGACCTATCTCGGCGCCACGCCCGTATTTGTCGACTCCGAGCCTGAAACGTGGAATATGGACCCCGATTTACTCGACGAAGCCATATGTGACCGCATCGCCAAGACCGGCCGCAAGCCCAAAGCCATCGTTCCGGTGGCGCTCTACGGCATGCCCTATCGGATAGACCGCATTATGGAGGTGGCTGCGCGCTATGACATCCCCGTTGTCGAAGATGCTGCCGAGGGTTTCGGCTCTCGCTATCGCGGACAGATGCTCGGCACGTTCGGCAAGTACGGTGTGCTGTCGTTCAACGGCAATAAGATGATAACGACCTCGGGCGGCGGGGCGTTGGTCTGCGAGACGGCGGCGGATAAAAACAAAATTCTTTTTTATGCCACGCAAGCGCGCGAATCCTATCCCTATTATCAGCACGAACAAATCGGCTACAATTACCGCATGTCGAATATCTGTGCCGGTATAGGCCGCGGACAGATGACTGTCGTCGATGAGCACATCGCCCACCACAAACACGTGCAGGAACTCTATTGCGAGTGGCTCGCCGGCGTGCCCGGCATCGAGATGCACACGAATCCCGACGCCGACTGCGACGCCAACTTCTGGCTCTGCACGGCTACGCTCGCGCCCGAGCTGCGCATTAAGGGGCAGGACGAGGCCTATGCCCGCGTAGTTGCGGGTGCTGTGGGCGGAGCGGCCAGTGTGACGCATGCAGCCGCGACGCCGACGACCGACTGTCAGCCCAACGCCAATGTCGAAGCCTTGCGCGTGGCGCTCGACGCGGCCGGCATTGAGGCGCGTCCCCTGTGGAAGCCCATGCACCGCCAGCCCGTCTACGCCTCAGCGCCTTCCTACGTGAACGGTGTGAGCGAACGGCTCTTTTCCATGGGCATCTGTCTGCCGGCCGGCCCTTGCGTGAGCGATGACGACGTGCGCTACATCGTTTCGCAAATTAAGGCCGCCGTCGAGGCCTGACAGCACCGGCCTGCGTCCGGAAAGCGGAGAAAAACGTCCGTGCCGCCCCTCGGGGGAAAGGCGCGGACGCTTTTTTTGTATGCTCCGGCGGACGAAAGAAACGTCCTGTCGTCGACCCGTGTCGTGCCGGCAAAAACTTACTCAGACCAAGTTTGAACTTAGTCTGAGTAAGTTTTCGCTATAGCGGCGTTACTTTTCCCGAATGCTGAGATGTCGGTCCGAAAGGCTCGCAAGGCGCCGTTCGGCAGACGACAGCGCCGGCCTTGCTTCGCCCTCCGACAAACGAAAGGCCCGGAGCGCGCTGTTTGCGCTCCGGGCCGGAGGACGAACGGCGGAGGTGTGCTCCGCTGCGGGCGGCGGCTTACTTGATGAGGCCCAACTCTTTGCCGACTTTCACGAAGGCGGCGATGCAAGTGTCGAGCTGTTCGCGGTTGTGGCCGGCCGAAATCTGCACACGGATGCGTGCCTGGTCTTTGGGCACGACGGGGTAATAGAAGCCCGTCACGAAGATGCCTTCTTCCTGCATCTTGGCGGCCATTTCCTGCGAGAGGCGCGCGTCGTAGGTCATCACGGCGCAGATGGCGCTTTGCGTGGGCTTGATGTCGAAGCCTTGGGCCATCATTTTGTCGCGGAAGTAGTTGACGTTCTCCACCAAGCGGTCGTGAATCTCGTTGCTCTCGTCGAGAATCTTGAACGTTTCGAGCGCGGCGCCCACAATGGCGGGAGCAACGCTGTTCGAGAAGAGATAGGGACGCGAGCGCTGGCGCAGCATGTCGATGATTTCCTTGCGGCCCGTGGTGAAACCGCCCATTGCGCCGCCGAAAGCCTTGCCCAGCGTGCCGGTGTAGATGTCTACGCGGCCGTAAGTCTGATAGAACTCGCTCACGCCGCGGCCCGTGGCGCCGACAACGCCGGCCGAGTGGCTCTCGTCGACCATGACGAGGGCGTCGTATTTCTCGGCAAGGTCGCAAATCCGGTCCATCGGGGCGATGTTGCCGTCCATTGAGAAGACGCCGTCCGTTACGATAATGCGGAAGCGTTGCGCTTGGGCTTCTTGCAGGCAGCGTTCAAGGTCGGCCATGTCGGCATTGGCGTAGCGGTAGCGTTTTGCTTTGCAAAGGCGCACGCCGTCGATGATGGAGGCGTGGTTGAGGGCGTCGCTGATGATGGCGTCGTCGGCCGTGAGCAGCGGCTCGAAGACTCCGCCGTTGGCGTCGAAGCAAGCGGCGTAGAGAATGGTGTCTTCCGTCTTGAAGAAGCGTGAAATGGCGGCTTCGAGCTCCTTGTGCTTGTCCTGCGTGCCGCAAATGAAGCGCACGCTCGACATGCCGTAGCCCCGGGCGTCCATCATGTCCTTGGCAGCCTGAATGAGGCGCGGGTGATTCGAGAGTCCGAGGTAGTTGTTGGCGCAGAAGTTCAGGCAAGTCTGGCCTTTCACGCTGATGGCGGCCTGCTGGGGGCCTTCGATGAGACGCTCCTCTTTGTAGAGGCCGTCGGCTTTGATCTGGGCAAGCTCGGCTTGCAGATGTTCCTGGAATTTTCCGTACATGATAGGTAAGAGTTTTTTGAGATTACGCTGATAGCGTGCAAAGTAACTATTTTTCGCGCAAACATCAGCGTTTTACGCCCGAAAAACGCGCGCAAAGCCGGCGCTCTGCCGCCGGTAGCGATTTTTTTTCCTACCTTTGTTCCGGAAATCGCAGAACAAATGAATGCCATGGCAACAGGAAAGGTAGCTGCCCTTGGGCTCGCCTTGCTCGTCGCGTCCTGTCTGTGGGCCGGCAAGCCGCGGACAATCGTGGCGCCGCAGTATGCCGGCGCTACGACGCCGCGGCTCGACATCGCGGCCCTGACGCTGTCCGATACGGCCGCGACGGTGAACTTTCTGATGGACGTGTCGGGCGGTATGGCAAGGATAAGCGGCCGCAGCGTGCTCGTCGACGAGCACGGACGGCACTATGCCGTGTGCCGCGCCGAGGGAATCGCGCTCGACGAGCCGTTCGGGGCGCACAAAGGGGAGACGGAAATAAGTTTCAGCCTCTCGTTCGAGCCTGTCCCCGCGTCGGTTCGCGAAATCAGCTTCACCGAAGGCCCCGGCGTGGAGGGAGCGTTCAGCATCTACGGCATACGGCTCGACAAAGGCCGCGCGCCGCAAATCGAGTTCCCGGCAACTTTCCGGCCGGGCGCGCCGACGGAAGAGAAAGCGCTGCCCGCAGCCGTCACGGCCTGCGGCGAGGCCACATTGCGCGGACGCTTGCTGGGCTATCGGGCCGACATGCCGGCCGTGGTCAACCTTATATTATATAGTGTGCTTTGTCCGGTCCCGACACAGGCGCTTACCGTCGCTCCCGACGGCACTTTCGAGCAGAAAGTCAGCGTCGCGGGCGCCACAATGGCTTGTCTCGCGCTCGACCGCGGCGTGTCCTACCGCATTTTCCTCAGCCCGGGGCAGACGACCGAGGTTTGCCTGAACCTTGCCGAGATTTGCCGCCGCGCATCGTTGCTGGCCGCGCGCCGCAGTCCGCGTGGCGACGCCCTCCGCGCCCGCGGTCCGCTGGCCACGCTGACCGAGGCGCTCGCAAGTCCCGAGGTCTCGGCCCTGCTGGCCTCGCAGTACGACATGACGGGCTGCGAGGACTTCGCCACGTTCCGCAAAGCCATCGATACGTGGGCTTCCGGCCGAAAGAAACAAATCTCCGCGCTCAAAGCCGGGGACTTGACGAAAGCATATCTGGCGCTCGAGGCCGACGTGGCCCATGTGTGCCGGCTCATCGAGGTGCCGATGCAAATCTTTCTGCACCGCCTGAGCGCCGGCACGTGGGAGCAGAGCGAAGCGCGGGACAAACTTCAGGCGTTAAGAGCCGAAATGCCGGAGGACTACCTGCCTGCTGCGGCCTGCGCGGCCGTCGGGCGGCCCGAAGCCGCGTTTACGGCAGACTACGAAAGCATCTTTACGCGCTATTCGGCCGACGAACGGGCCCATATCGCCCGCTGCGGCAGAATTAGTGGAGGACAGTTCTGCGACATGACCGCCTCGATGCCGCTTGTGCGCATGCTCGACGACCTGAATCCCTTCAACGCACAGGCTGACAGCATTTTGCAGACCCTTCCTGCGGCCTATGCCACCCTATTCCGCACTCGCAACGCCGAACTCTGCACCCGGCTCGAATTGTCTGATAGTCTGACGGCCGGACGCCTGCTCGAAGCGCCCGACAGCCTTACGGGCGACGCACTCTTCGAGTATATCCTCGATTCGCATCGCGGCCGCGCCGTCATGATAGACTTTTGGGCCACATGGTGCGGCCCCTGCAAAGCCGGCAACAGGCAACTCGCGCCCGTTAAAGAGGAACTCCGCGACGAACCGCTCGACTATATCTATCTGACCGACGGCACTTCGCCCGAAGGCTTGTGGAAAGTGACGGCAGCCGACCTTCACGGGGAACACTACCGCCTTAGCGACACGCAATGGCGGTCGCTCAAAGAAAAATTTGGCTTCCCGGGCATCCCGACCTATGTCTTCGTCAACGCTGAAGGCCGGATAGTAGGCCGGCAGACAGGCTTCGGCGATGTTGCACCCCTCCGTGGCCAGCTGCTCAAGGCGCTGGGCCGCTGAGACGAAAGAAACCGGCCTTTCGGGTCTGCGAAACGGCATCACAGCGGCCGTCTGCGGCGATAATGGCAGCTGCTCGCCGATTTTCCCGGAGACAGACGCCGCTTTCTCAAAACAAATTTGTTCCTTTGCACACGAAAACTCAACACCGAAACGCATGAAGAATATTCTTATCATCGGAGCTACCGGACAGATAGGCTCCGAGCTCACAATGAAGCTGCGCGAACTTTACGGCGGCGCAAACGTAGTGGCCGGATACATTCCCGGAGCAGAACCCAAAGGCGAGTTGCTCGAAAGCGGCCCGGCGGAAATATGCGATGTGACCGACGGCGGGCAAATCGCCGCTATTGTCAAGAAATATAACATCGACACGATTTACAATCTCGCCGCCCTGCTCTCCGTCGTAGCCGAGGGAAAGCCCCTTCTGGCTTGGAAAATCGGCATCGGCGGCCTGTTGTCGGTGCTCGAAGTGGCCCGCGAAAACGGTTGCGCCGTGTTTACGCCCAGTTCCATCGGCGCTTTCGGCCCCGAGTCGCCCGCCGACAAAACGCCGCAGGACACTATTCAGCGCCCGCGCACCATTTACGGCATTTCGAAGGTGACAACCGAGCTGTTGTCCGACTATTATCACAACAAATACGGCGTCGACACGCGCTCGGTGCGCTTCCCCGGCCTGATTTCCTATGTTGCGCCTCCGGGCGGCGGCACGACGGACTACGCCGTGGACATTTATTACTCGGCCGTGCGGGGTGAGCGCTTCGTCTGCCCCATTGGCGCCGGCACGCTCATGGATATGATGTACATGCCCGACGCGCTTCAGGCCGCTGTCCAGCTTATGGAGGCCGATCCCGCGCGATTGGTGCACCGAAACAGCTTTAACATCGCTTCGATGAGCTTTGCGCCCGAAACCATCTTTGCCTGCATCAAGAAATACAAGCCTGCGTTCGAAATGACCTTCGATGTAGACCCGCTCAAGCAGGCTAATGCCGACTCGTGGCCCAATTCCATCGACGACACTTGCGCCCGCGAGGAATGGGGCTGGAATCCGACCTACGATCTCGACTCCATGACGGTCGACATGCTCGACAAACTTTCGAAAAAGCTGCTCGGCTGACGCGCTTCAGGCCGCAACGGCAGCCTTATCGGCGGAAAATCCCCGCGACCACAGAAATGTGGACGCGGGGATTTGCTGTTTTCGCACGCAGCGGCCGCATCGGGCTGTCCGGCCGGGCGGCTATTTGCGCCACTCAGCCGGATTGGCGCGCCACTCGGCCAGCGTTTCCAAATCCTCGGGGCGAATGTAGCCCGTCGCGGCCGCCACCGAGGCCACGGCCTCGTAGTCGGTCAGCGTGGTCAGCTCGACGCCGGCCTGGGCAAAGGCTTCTTCGGCCACAGGGAAGCCATACGTGTAGCTGGCCACCATGCCGAACACTTCGCACCCCGCCTGGCGCAGCGCGGCCACGGCTTTCAGGCTCGAACCGCCTGTCGAGATGAGGTCCTCCACGACGACGACCTTCGCGCCCGTCGCCACGTGTCCCTCGATGAGGTTCTGCATGCCGTGGTCTTTCGCTTTGGGGCGCACGTAGCAGAACGGCAGCCCCAGCGTGTCGGCCACGAGCGCGCCTTGCGCGATAGCGCCCGTCGCCACGCCCGCTATGGCCTCGGCCTCGGGGTATCGTTCGGCCACGATGCGGGCCAGTTCGATTTTAACGAACGTGCGCAGGTCGGGGTAGGAGAGTGTTTTGCGGTTGTCGCAATAGAAAGGCGAGAGCCAGCCGCTTGCCCATGTGAAAGGCGCGTCGGGGCTGAGCTTGATGGCCTCGACGGCCAGAAGTTTCTCGGCAAAGATTTTTTTAGTCATATATCGTTTCGTTAAGGTTTGTCGCAAGACGTGCGCCCGGCCTCAGACCGCTGCCTGCCGGCCCGTCCGGCTGCGGCGCCGGGCGGCTGCCGCCCCCGCGCTCAGCGCCACCACTCGGCATCGTGGCCGCCCAGCCGGCAGGCCACGATGGAAAAACTGGAATGCGCGCTGCCGTAGATGCGTCGGCAGCGTGCGAGGGTGTACATCTCGACCAAAGCCTCGCGGATGCCCTCCACGCTGTCGCGTGTGGCCGCCTCGGGCGAAGTCATGATGCGTTCGTGGCCGAAAAGCCGCAGCAAGTGCCGTTTGGTCGGCTCGTCGTCGGTGGCCACGTAGAATCGCGTCCGCCCGTCGGCCTCCAACTCGCGGCGCATGGCCTCTTCGAAGTGTTCGAGCGGGCTTTCGCGCCGGGCACAAACGTTGTCCGTGCGCCGTATGTGCAGCCCGACGGTGTGTGCGTCAAAGCCGGCCGTGCGCTGCGCAATGCTCCGCGCCACCGCTTCGGCTGGCCGCAGCGCGTCGTACATGCCCGGGCGGTAGTAGAACTCGGAGAGGTGGACCAGATAGACGTCGCCCGCCGCCCGAAAGCCCGCCGGCAGCGAGAGCTTCCCCTCGGGCTCGGCGTAGACCTCGTCGAGATAGACGCAACGGTCGAAAAGCAGGCGCTGACAGAGGCGCGGCAGCCACAAGTTGCGTCGGCGCGGGCGGTCGAGCGTGAGCTTCTCGCGCCAGCCGGCCTCGCAGATTTCCACACCCGCGGGCGCGGCTTCGAAAAGGTCGGCATAGCGGGCCGCCATGCCCCAGGCGCGCGTCCAGACCACGCGCAGCGGAATGTCCCGCTCGCGACAGTAGGCCGCAGCCGAGGCCACGGCGGCCATGCGGTTGCCCAATCCGCCCTCGGGCAGCAGCGTGAGGCTTTTCATCGTGAGGCAAATTTACGAATCTTTGTCCGTAGCAGCGCCGTGCCGCCCCATTTTTTGCCCCGCGCCGTGTCACGAAAGGCCATTTCTCTGGCGTATTTTCGTCGTCGCGCAAAGTCGGGCCGAAATACGCCGAAATTTCGGCCTTTCCGCGAAAACGCGTCAAACGTCTGTGCCGTAAACGATTACAGCGGCCTGTTGCCACCGTCAAAGCCTTTTTCGCGAAAAAACGTGCGCCCCGAAGGGCGAAAAAAGACGTTTCGAAAGTCGAAACAACGGGGAAAAAGACAAAACTAACGCAGACTTAGTTCAAACTAAGTCTGCGTTAGTGCAAACTAAGTCCCCGTTCATGTCCGATTTTTGCCGCCGGCGCAGAAAAAATGCCGGAAAACGGGCTGCAAAGAATTTTTCAGCCCATTTCGTTTTGTCAAAATTTGTCGGGGTCGGCCGCCGTCCGAAAGTTTCCCCTCGACCGCGCTTTTGTCTGCCCCTCACGCGGCGCGTTTTCGCAAGAAATCGCTAACTTTGCCCCCGCAGGCCGCCCCGCAGAGCCCGGTCGAGGGCACAAGCGGGAGGGGCTGCACGAAAAACATTTGGAAGAGCGTTTACTCTGCGCTCG
>JAFLUW010000019.1 GCA_022508615.1 Prevotellaceae bacterium
GCCGGCATGGCTGCTGCGCAGGCAAATTTACAGCCTTGCGGGCTGTCGTGCAATACCTTGTCCGCGGTATTTGCGGCCCGCCGGCTCCGGTTTCGGGCGGAGTCTGCGTTTTTTGTAAAAAATTTTGACAAACGGACGGAGCGTTCTGGAACGAAAACGCGCCTTTCGGGCCGCGAAAGAGGCTCGCGGGAGGCGTTTCCCCGGGGCCAAACGCAAACTAACGCCGTGTAAGTTCGAACTTACGCAGCGTAAGTTCGGACTAACGGGCGGATATTTTCGCCTTATGCGGGCCTTTTTTCGCTCCGAAAAGCGGCATTTCGTCCTTGCAGAGGAAGGGCCGGAACGGCAGGGCGGGAAGCATCCCGCTGATTTGCTTCGGGTTACGCTTTCAGCCGGGAGACGGCGAAAAACGGCGTATTTCGGGGCGGTCGGAAAAAAGATTGCGCACAAGCCAGCCATGAAGGGCCAGATTGTAAAATAATTTGACAAAACGGCGGCTTGTACGGACAACGCAGGGCTCAGTCCTCGCCTTTGAGCACGGGCAGCTGAAGATGGTATTTCACGGCAAGCACGCGCGCGGCCAGCACTACGACACCGCAGACGACGCCGCAGACGACATTGCTGCAGTCCAGGTTCAGACAGAGAAAGTAGGTAAGGCCGCCTATCACGCAGGCCAGCGCATAGATTTCCTTGCGGAAAATCAGCGGCACCTCGTTGATGAACACATCGCGAAGGACACCGCCGCCGGCGCCCGTCATCGTTCCCATGATGATGGCCGTCCAGAAGGGGAAACCGGCCGTGAGCGTCTTTTCGATGCCGGTAACGGTGAACAGGGCGAGGCCTATCGTGTCGAAAAGGAACCACGTGTTCTGCTGGCGCACGAGCAACTTGCGAAACACGATGACCCAGACCAGCGCAATGGCGGAACAAACGAGATAGAAGGCGTTCGACATCCAAAAAGGCGAGTGCCCCAGCAGCAAATCGCGCATGGTGCCGCCGCCTATGGCTGTCGTCACGCCCACGACGTAGGCGCCAAACAAATCGAAGCGCTTGGCCGAGGCCAAACGTATGCCGGAAATGGCGAAAGCAAGCGTGCCGACAAAGTCGAACAGCGTGACGAGCGAGATGTTTTCCGTGAAATTCCGAAGAGAGTCAGTCATTCTTTTTCGTAATCTTGTGTTTCTGCGCTTTCCGGGGGAGTCAGTTTACCACATTCACAGGATTTCCGGCCATGAAAGCGCGTATGTTTTCGCAAACGATGTCTATGATGCGCTTCCGCGCGGCGGCCGAGGCCCAGGCAATGTGCGGCGTCAGAAAAGCGCGGGGAGCCGAGAGCAATGGGTTGTCGGCCGCGGGCGGCTCTGCGGTCAGCACGTCGGCACAGTAGGCTCCGAGCCGTCCGTCGGCCAGCGCGTCGGCCACTGCGCCGTCGTCGACCAGCCCGCCGCGCGCCGTGTTGATGAGCACGAGCCCCGAACGGCACGCATGCAGGAGCGATTCGTCGACAAAGCGCGTATTGCCGGCCGTCAGCGGGCAATTCAAGCTCACTACGTCGCACGAGCCGAAAGCTTCGGCCAGCGTCAGCTTGCCTACGCCTTCGGGCAGTTCTCCGACGGCTTTCGACGTCACGGCAAAGACCTGCATGCCGAATGCTTGCAGGATTTCAGCTACACGCGAGCCGATATTGCCGAAACCGACAACGGCTGCGCGCTTGCCGGCCAGCTCCGTCAGCGGCTCATCCCAGACGCAGAAGTCGCGGCTGCGCGTCCACAGGCCGTTTCTCACCTCCCGGGCGTAATGACCCGCGTGATTGCAGACTTCAAGCAGCAGTGCCGCCACGTGTTGGGCCACTGCGTTCGTACTGTAGCCCGGACAGTTGCAAACCGCTACACCCCGACGCCGGGCCGCAGCCACATCTACCACATCATAGCCCGTGGCGCTGACACAAATCAGCTTCAAACGGGGCATTGCAGCCAGTTCCGCCTCGCCGATACGCACTTTGTTGACCATAAGTACGTCAGCATCGGCCGCACGCGCCGCTACGTCGGCGGCCGGCGTGCGATCGTAGGCCGCAAAGTCGCCGAGCGCTTCGAGCGGAGCCCACGAAAGGTCGCCGGGGTTGAGCACATGGCTGTCGAGATAAACGATTTTCATGCTTATTTGTTGATATATTTGGCGGTACGCCAGCCTGCAAGCCGGTCATAGCGGCTTCCGGGCGTGCGCCAATAGACAAGTACGGTATATTCGTTTTCCGTCTGATAATAGTCGCCTTCTATCGCCGCCGTCCGGCTTTCGACCGGGCTGTCGGCGCCTGTCAGATACAGATATTCATAGTATCCTTGTTTGAGCAGAAGCGTTGCGCCGTAGGTATCCGTTTCTGTATCGTACGACATGCGGTAAGGGGCCGAAAAATCGTAGCCCGTCCACGCACCGGCCACAAAAAGCGAATCGGCGGACAGACCTGCGGCGTCGAGCGTGAAGTGTACGAACAAATAATCGGCTTCCACGTCCGCATCGCCGCTTTTTTCAGCACGGGGAACGAAGATTCCGTCGTTGTCTTCGTCGTAAAGATAGTTCCGACGCCGGCTGTCGGTCTGCAAAGCAGCATGATAGACTGGATCGTACCAGCGTATGCCGTCGACATGCATGCCCGGATAGCGGGTGGAAAGGATTTCGAACTTGCGATACTCGTTTCCGGCCTCGAAAATGAGGTTTCGTGCGTGCTCCCAAAGCAATGCCGAACCCGTGTCGGCCGTCGGTGGAGGCGCCATCCGCGCATTGTCCGTGCGACGGTTTTGCAACACGGCTACACGGAGTTCTTCGCGCGGATTGAGCAGCGAAAGTGCCGAATAATTCAGATTAAGCGACAACTGCTGGCTAGACACGTAACGATCGACGTCCGTATCGGCAGACGCCGTCAGTCCTATGCCGACCAATGGCTCGTAAACATACAGACAGACCTCTGCCACGGGGCGGAGGTCATCGTCCGAATCTTCAAAAACCGTCAATTTGTAATTGCCAGACAGCAGCGGCTGCATGTCTGCATTGGGAAATTCGAAAGAATAGTGCGTGTAGAGCCACGTCGTGTTGATGCTTTCTGCATAATCTTCGACCACGGCATAATCGGCTGCGGCCCGAAGATATTCTGCGTCGAATACGTCTTCGTTCGGTTCCCAGTCCATGCCGCAATGTTCAGCTTTGTAGACAAAACGCCGGTAGTCGTGCGAATCGGCATCGAAAGAGATGCGCACGTGTTCGCCACTGCCGAGACGCAGTGCGGGAAAGGCGAGACCGCCGTCGCCGCATTCGACCCGAAGCGAGCGTACATAGGGAACAAGCGTGCGATTTTGCCCGCCGGCACAGACCGTTGCAGCCCAAAGAGGGAACAAAAAGCAAAAGATGAAGCGTCTCATGATACTGAGCGGTTAAAAGTTAATGCCGGGCCCGGTCTACACACCTGTAAAACAATTCTATGAGCCGCGGCACGGCATATTCGTCGCGCCGACTCTCGTCTATCCACTCGCCGCCGGGCACTTCGGGCCGCGATGCGAGCGAAACGAGATAGCCGTCGACCAACAGCGTGCGGTGCGTCAACTGATGTTTTTTCCTTTCCATCACTTTCCGGAACGTTGCTCCCCCGCCCCAGCCGACCACTGCGGGATGACGCAGAATATCGGCCATTTCGGCCGGCTTCGAAAACTCTATCATGAGCGGTTCGTACAGCCCTCGCCAAATATCGGCCGCTTCGCGCCGTCGCAACAGCGTGGCACCGCCGGACGACAGGTAGAGACAGACGAAATAGCGGGTGGAAACTTTCGTCCGCCGGGCTTTCACGGGAAGTTCGCTCACCTTATGCTCAGCCAGCGCCACGCAACGTTCCGCCAACGGGCATTCGCCGCAGCGCGGCGCCCGCGGCAGGCACATCAGGGCGCCGAATTCCATGACCGACTGGTTGTAAAGCGCCGGTTGGCCTTTGTCGAGCAATTCTCCGGCAAAGCGGGCGAAAACTTTCTTTCCTTCGGGCGTATCTATGGGCGTGTCGATGCCGAACACACGGGCCAATACGCGATAGACGTTCCCGTCGACTACGGCTACGGCCTCGCCGAAAGCCAGCGAAGCCACAGCTGCCGCCGTGTAGTCGCCCACGCCACGCAACTTGCGCAGGCCTTCGGCCGTGCAGGGGAAACTTCCGCGCGCCGCCACCTCGCGTGCAGCGATTAAAAGGTTTCGCGCGCGTGAATAATAGCCGAGTCCCTGCCAGCATTTCAGGACTTCTTCCTCACGGGCGGCAGCAAGGCTTTCCACAGTGGGCCAGGCTTCGAGGAAGCGCAGATAATAGTCGTGTCCCTGAGCCACGCGCGTCTGTTGCAGAATCACTTCGCTCAACCAGATGCAGTATGGGTTGCGCGTATGGCGCCACGGCAGGTCCCGGCGGTTCGCCGCGTACCAGTTTTCCAGACTTGCAGCGAAATCTGCGTGCATCAGTGGAAGAGTTTGATGCGCTGTTCTTCGCTCAGCTTGCATATCATCAGCGTGCCGTCTTTTTC
The DNA here is from genome assembly GCA_022508615.1 of Prevotellaceae bacterium. GTDB lineage: Bacteria > Bacteroidota > Bacteroidia > Bacteroidales > Bacteroidaceae > Alloprevotella. The sequence continues at coordinate 4,548 of JAFLUW010000019.1, forward strand.
GGCCACGATATATCCGTCGAGTCCCTGCACGACGATTTTCTTCAGCCCCGTAGCGTGGACGATGCAGTTGCTCGTGTCGTAGAAATCGGCTTCGGCGCAGACCACGGCGTTGCCGCGGGCGTCTTGCGGCAGCCGTTCGCGCAGCGAGCTCCACGTGCCCATGTCGCTCCAGCCGAATTCGGCCGGCAAAACGAATACTTCGTCGGCTTTTTCCATGACGGCATAGTCTATGGAGATGTTTTCGCACTGCGGATAGATTTCGTCTATGCGCGCCTGCTCCTCGTCGGTGTCATAGTAGGGCAGCAGGCTTTCGAACTGCCGTGAAATGGCCGGCGCGTACACGCGGAAAGCGTTGATGATGGTCGACACGCTCCAGATGAAGATGCCCGCGTTCCAGAAATAGCCGCCTTCGGCCATATAGCGTTCGGCCACGGCCGGTTCGGGCTTTTCTTTGAAGGCGTCCACCCGGTAGATGCCGGCCTTGCGGCCCGAAGAGTAGCGTAAGTCGGCTCTTATGTAGCCGTAGCCCGTTTCGGGCCGCGAGGGCTTGATGCCGAGCGTGACGATGCCGTCGGTTTCGGCCGCGAATTCGAGCGCATCGGCCACGCATTTGCGAAAGGCGGGCTCATCGCCGACGATATGGTCGCTGGGCGAGACGATGATGTTGGCGCGCGGGTCGCGCTTCTTGATTTTCCACGAAGCATAGCAGATGCACGGAGCCGTGTTGCGCCCGCAGGGTTCGAGCAACACCTGCCCGGCCGGAACTTCGGGCAGCTGGGCGGCGACGAGGTCGCGGTAGCGCGCCGAGGTGACCACCCATACGTTTTCCGGCGGCACGATTCCGCGCATGCGGTCGGCCGTGAGCTGAAGAAGCGTGCGGCCCGTGCCGAGCACGTCGAGAAACTGTTTCGGGCATTCGGCCGTGCTGACAGGCCAGAAGCGCGTGCCCTGGCCTCCGGCCATGATGACGAGATAGTTCATGCTGATGTTTTTTTTGCGTATTCTGCGGCCGGAGATTTTCCGACCGGGAGACGAGGCTCGGACAGCCTTATTTCTTCATCGTCCCCTCTATATATAGGCGCACGAGGCTGTTCGAGGCGTTCGAGCGCACGAAAAGCGCGCGTTTGAAGTATTCCAAGGGCTTGCCCTTTCCGTTGTACGTCACCGTGACTTTGCCCTTTTCCCCGGGTTTCAGCTCCTGCTGCGTGAAACTCGCCACCGTGCAGCCGCACGAAGCGTGCACTTGCGTCACGATGAGCGGAGCGTCGCCCGTGTTGCTGAACTCGAAGACGCAGGTCTGCGTTTTGTCTTCGGCGAACGTGCCGAAATTGTGCGTTGTCTTTTTGAAAGAAATCACGGCTCCCGCCTGCGCGGCAGCCGAAAGGGCGGCGAGCAGCAGGAGGACGGAAAGTTTTCTCATAATCGCGCAGTCGTTTTTTGTTGTCAACTATCCGCAAAATTAGTCAGAAGAATCGAGCTGCGGAAACATAGTCGGCCTTTTTTCTCCGCCCCGCCCTGCGCCGCGCGGCACGGGCCGGACGCAGCGTCGCGCCGCGCCGCGCAGGCGCAAGGCCGCGGCAGTTTGTCAAAAAATTTTACAATTTTCGCCTCCATGGCTGGCGCAGCGCGCTCCGGGCCGGATGCCGGCCGCAAATACGCCGTTTTTCGGCCCTTTTCGCACAAAAGCAGCAAACGCATATCCGTCAGCGCCTTACAGCCTTCCGCAAGACTTCCGAAGGTCTTTTCCGGCCAAAATCAGGCGCCCGAAGCGTCGAAAAAACGCGCTTTTCGCCCTCGCCGAACGGCGTGAAAACCAAAACTAACGCCGCGCAAGTCGAAACTAACGCCCTGCAAGTTGCAACTTTCTCCCTGCAAGTTCGCCCCGAAGCCCTGCAAACCGCCCTTTCTGCCCTCTCCGGCGTGCAGAAGCGGCGACGGCTTTGTCAAAAAATTTTACAATCGCGCGGCCGCAGCGGCAGAAAAGCGCCGACGGCGCACCGGGGTGTCGGATATTTGCGTACTTTTGCAGCGTATGACTGCCAACAAATCTCAACGCAAGATATCGTCGCGCTTCGTCGCAGGCAATTGCCTCGGCATGGCGGCCGTCGCCTTTCTTTTCACGGTCGGCACGCTCGTCGGGCTGAACTTCTACACGCACCACGGCGAGGAAATCGAAGTGCCGGCGCTCAGCGGGATGGATGCCCGCTCGGCGATGAAGAAATTAGAGTCAATGGGCCTCGAAGGCGTCGTCGGCGACACGGGATACGTGGCCCGCGAGGCCGCAGACGTGGTGCTCGAGCAAAGCATAGCCCCCGGCGCACGCGTCAAGGCCGGACGCATCGTCCGCCTGACCGTCAACGCCGGACGGGCACGGCCCATCGCGCTGCCCGATTTGGCCGGCAACTGCAGTTTGCGCGAAGCCGTGCTCAAACTTCAGTCGCTCGGTTTCCGAACGACGCCGCCCGAATATGTTCCGGGCGACCGCGACTGGGTCTACGCCGTGAAACTGCGCGGACGCACGCTCGCGTCGGGCGAAAAGGTGCCTGCCGGCAGTCCGCTGACCATCGTCGCCGGCGAAGGCGAGCAAGAGGAGATTTTCAACGGCGACGACTCGCTCGATTTCGTCATCTTCGGCGACGAAGAGGGCGAGGCCTCCGAAATCATGGCCGACGAATTCTGAAAAGGCCATGAACGACGACCGACTTCTCCGCCATGCGGAAGCCCTGAACGCGCCTGCGGCCGACTTTCCGGCCGACGAGAACGCCGGACTCTACGAACATTTCCGCCTCGTCTGCGACAAGGGGCAGCAATTGTTGCGGGTGGACAAATATCTCATCGACCACCTGCCCGACACCTCGCGCAACCGCATTCAGCAGGCCGCACGCGCCGGCTTCATCCACGTCAACGGCCGGCCGGTCAAGCCTAACTACCGCGTCAAGCCTTTCGACACCGTCACGCTCCTGCTCGACCGCCCACGCTTCGAGACAACCATCGAGCCGGAGGACATTCCGCTCGACATTGTCTACGAAGACAGCCACTTGCTGGTCGTCGACAAGCCCGCAGGCCTCGTCGTCCACCCCGGATGCGGCAACTGGACGGGCACACTGGTCAACGCGCTGGCCTGGCACCTGCGCGACAATCCCACATTCGACATCAACGACCCCTCCGTCGGGCTCGTGCACCGCATAGACAAAGATACGAGCGGATTGCTCGTCGCAGCCAAAACGCCCGAAGCCAAGACGTCGCTCGGACTGCAGTTTTTCAACAAGACGACGCGGCGGCTTTACCACACACTCGTGTGGGGCAACATCGCCGAAGCCGACGGACGCATCGAAGGCAACATCGGGCGCGATCCGAAGGACAGACTGAAAATGTCGGTCTTTCCTCCCGGAAGCCCGGAGGGGAAAAGCGCCGTCACACACTACCGCACGCTCGAACGATTCGGCTATACGACACTCGTGGAGTGCCGTCTCGAAACGGGACGCACGCATCAAATCCGCGCACACATGCGTCATATCGGCCATCCGCTTTTTTCCGACGCACGCTACGGCGGCGACAACATTTTGTTCGGACAGCGCTCGGCCTCCTACAACGCTTTCGCCCGCGGAGCTTTGGCCATTTGTCCGCGACAAGCCCTTCACGCCCGCACACTGGGCTTCCGCCATCCGGCAACACAGGAGGAAATGGACTTTTCCTCGCCCTTGCCCGAAGATTTCCTCGCCCTCGTCGAAAAATGGCGCGGCTACTACGCCCATGTCCTCAGTAAATCGTAAACCACAACCCGATACGCCAAATTATGAAAAAGATAATCGCCATTGTCGCCGGAGGAGATTCGTCGGAACACGACGTTTCGATGCGCAGCGCCGCAGGCATCCTCTCGTTCATGGACACCGAAAAATACGAATGCTACGTCGTCGAACAGCGCGGCTCGCTTTGGACCGTCCATTGCGGCGAAGAAACCGTTCCGGTCGAGCTTTCCGACTTTTCCTTCACAGTCGGCGGGAAACGACGCAGATTCGACTTCGCTTATATCACCATACACGGTACGCCGGGCGAGAACGGCATCGTGCAGGGCTATTTCGATTTGCTCGGCATTCCCTATTCGACGAGCGGAGTGCTTGTGGAGAGCCTCACGTTCAATAAATTTGTGCTCAATAACTTTTTGCGCGCGTTCCCATGGCTGCATCTTTCGGACAGTATTCTGGTGCGCAAGGGCGAAACGCTGCCCGACACGGACGAAACGTTGCGCCGGCTCGGACTTCCCTGCTTCGTCAAGCCCAATGCCGGGGGATCGAGTTTCGGCGTGACCAAAGTAAAAACGGCCGACGCCCTGCAACCGGCGATTGAAAAGGCGATGCGCGAAAGCGACGAGGTGTTGATTGAAAAAATGATGGATGGAACGGAAATTACCTGCGGCTGCTATCGCGCCGCCGGCGGAGAAGTGCGCGTTTTCCCCATCACGGAAGTCGTCACGACGCAGGAATTTTTCGACTACGACGCCAAATACAACGGAAAGGTGGACGAAATCACGCCGGCACGCCTTGCTCCCGAAACAGCACGCCGCGTGAGCGAGACGACGGGCCGCGTTTACCGCGCCCTAGACTGCTACGGCATCGTCCGCATCGACTATATTCTGACCGGAGAAAAGGGCAAAGAGCAAATAAACCTGCTCGAAATCAACACTACGCCCGGCATGACGGCCACTAGCTTCATTCCCCAGCAAGTGCGCGCCGCCGGACTCGAAATGAAAGACGTGTTGAGCGAAATTATCGAAGGACGCTTCTGAAGACCTCTGCATCCGAAAACAGCTATACAATGAAAACGACTACTATCCCTGCGGAATTCGACGAAATACGCCCGTATACCGTCGACGAACTGCCGGCTGCCGTCGAGGAACTGCTGGCCGACGCGCAGTTCTCGGGCATCATGGCGCAGTTTCTCAGAGGCATGTCCGCCGAGGCCGCCCGGGAGCAGCTGCGGGCCTGCAAGACGCTGCTCGACGTGCAGCGCACTTTTTTCTATCCGCTTCTCATGGAGCTGCTCGGCAAGAATACCGCGGGCTTCGACATAGATGCCGGCGCACTGCCCGACCGTTCGCAGCGCTACACTTTTATTTCGAACCACCGCGACATCGTTATCGACCCGGCGTTGCTGAGCATTCTGCTCGTCGACAACGGTTTTCCCACGACAGTCGAGATTGCCATCGGCGACAACCTGCTCATCTATCCCTGGATACGCACACTCGTGCGCATCAACAAGAGTTTCATCGTGCAACGCTCGCTCACGATGCGCGAAATGCTGCGTTCGAGCCAGCGCATGAGCCGCTACATCCACTTTGCCGTGAACGAGAAGCAGGAAAACGTGTGGATAGCGCAGCGCGAGGGCCGCGCAAAAGACGCCGACGACCGCACGCAGGAAAGCGTGCTGAAGATGCTCGCCATGGGCGGCCCACTCGAGGCGCTCAACCTCGTCCCGACCTGCATCAGCTACGAGTACGACCCCTGCGACTACCTGAAAGCGAAGGAGTTCCAGCTGAAACGCGACAATCCCGGCTACAAAAAGACGCTGGAAGACGACTTGCAGAACATGCAGACCGGCATTTTCGGCTTCAAGGGCCGCGTGCACTACAGTCTCGCCCCGTGCGCCTCTGCGTGGCTCGGCCAACTGGCCGGTCTGCCCAAGTCCGAATACTTCCGCGCCGTGACGGCGCGCATCGACCGCGAGATACACAGCCGCTACATGCTTTTCCCCTGCAACTATGCGGCGGCCGACCTGCTGAGCGGCACGGAAACTTTCGCCGCACACTACACGAGCGAAGCGCGCGCGGCCTTTTCCGAATACGTAGACGGACGCGTGGCGCTCGTCGACCTCGAAAATCCGGACAAAGCCTTTCTGCGCGAACGCATCCTCACGATGTACGCCAACCCGCTCCGCAATAAGCTGGCGGCAGGCTGACCCGCGCCGCGCCGAGTGCCGCTTTTTTCGGAAAAGCGCCGGGCGGAGGCCGCAGAACGGGGAGCCGGAGCACCCCTGCGGCCGAAGATTTTAAGAAAACTTTACATATTCTGAGCCTCCGTGGTTCGCGTAAAACCGTTCGTCTCTTCCGGCGAACGGTTTTACGCGATTTTTCGGCGTTTTGCCCCAAGAAAGGGCAAAACACTGTCCGTCAATCGCATACAAGCCGGATTTGCGCCGAAAAGGCCAGCTGAAAGCGGTCGGAAACGCCATTTTTATCGAAAAAACGCCGCATTTCGATGGTTTGCGGGCTTGAAAAAAATCGAAAAAACGCCGAGATAAATTCAACTAACGCGGCGTAAGTTGAAACTTACGCTGAGAAAGTTCGCACGAACGCGGCGACAGCGCAGCGCGACGGCCCGTTTTTGTCACTTTTCACGCTAAAACGAGCGGAAACTCGCTCCAAAATTTCCGCTTTCCGACACCGGGATCCGTCCGTCGCGCGACGACCGGAAAGATTCGCCCGCGCGACACTTGCCGTTTCAAACTTAATCGTTAATTTCGCAGCGTGGTCTTACCAACATCCCCGCCCTATGTCCGCACAACAGCAAAGTCTCGTAAGCATCGCCGGGTTGTCCCGCGAAAAGATAGGCTATCTTCTCGAAATGGCCGGCGAATTCGAAAAACACCCCAACCGAAAGATTCTCGACGGCCGCGTCGTGGCCACACTCTTTTTCGAACCGAGCACGCGCACGCGCCTTTCCTTTGAAACGGCGGCCCAGCGGCTCGGCGCCCGCGTCATCGGCTTCACCGACCCCAAGGTGACGAGCTCGGCCAAAGGCGAAACGCTGAAAGACACGATTATGATGGTGTCGAACTACGCCGACGTCATCGTCATGCGCCACTATCTCGAAGGCGCCGCCCTCTATGCGTCCGAAATCGCCCCCGTACCCATCATCAACGCCGGCGACGGCGCCAATCAGCACCCTACGCAGACGATGCTCGACCTCTACTCCATATATAAGACGCAGGGACGGCTCGACAACCTGAACATACACCTCGTGGGCGACCTGAAATACGGCCGTACCGTGCACTCGCTCATCATGGCTATGCGGCATTTCAACCCGACGTTCCACTTTATCGCCCCCACGGAGCTGGCCATGCCCGAGGAATACAAGGATTACTGCCGCGAGCACGGCATCCGCTACGTGGAGCACGAGGACTTCGACGCCGATGTCATAGCCGGGGCCGACATACTCTACATGACGCGCGTGCAGCGCGAGCGTTTCACCGACCTGATGGAGTACGAACGCGTGAAAGACGTCTACATTCTGCGCAAAGCCATGCTCTGCAAGGCGAAAGCCAACCTCCGCGTACTGCATCCGCTGCCCCGCGTGGGCGAAATCGCGGCCGACGTGGACGAAAGCCCCCACGCCTACTATTTCGAACAGGCCCGCAACGGCCTTTATGCCCGCGAAGCCATCATTTGCGACGTGCTGGGGCTGACCATCGACGACGTGCGGCACGACGCGACGACACTGTAAGACCGAAACACCCTAACGCCAGAAACATGAAGAAGGAAGACATCCTCGTGGCCGCGATAAAAAACGGCACGGTCATCGATCATATCCCCTCGGCCAAACTTTTCGAAGTCGTAGCCCTGCTCGGGCTCGAACACATCCGCGACTCGAAAATCATGGTCGGATACAACCTCGACAGCAAAAAGATGGGGCACAAGAGTCTCATCAAAATTTCCGACAAATTCTTCACCGACGAAGAGTTGAACCGGCTTGCCATCGTCGCGCCCAACGTTTCGCTCTCCATTATCCGCGACTACGAACTCGTGGAAAAGAAACAGGTCGCCCTTCCTGCGGAAATCAACGGAATCGTCCGTTGCAACAACCCCAAATGCATCACCAACAACGAACCGATGCAGACCCGTTTCTCCGTCTGCGCCCCGGAACACACACATGTCCGCTGCCACTATTGCGAGAAAGAGCAGGAACTCTCGAAAGTCAAGCTCGTATAAATACCTTCGCGGCAACTCCATCTGTTAACCCAAACCATCCCAACCATGAACAAAGACACCGAAATCTTCGCCCTCATCGAGCGCGAACACCAGCGCCAACTGAAAGGAATAGAACTGATTGCCTCCGAAAATTTCGTGAGCGACCAAGTCATGGCCGCCATGGGTTCGTGCATGACCAACAAATACGCCGAAGGCTATCCCGGCAAACGCTACTACGGCGGCTGTCAGGTGGTAGACGAAAGCGAACGGCTCGCCATCTCCCGCGTCTGTCAGCTCTTCGGCGCCGAATACGCCAACGTGCAGCCCCACTCCGGCGCACAAGCCAACGCCGCCGTGTTCCTTGCCGTGCTCAAACCCGGCGATACCTTTATGGGCATGAATCTCGACCACGGCGGACACCTCAGCCACGGCTCGAAAGTCAATACTTCCGGCATCTTGTATAATCCCGTCGGCTACAATCTCGACCGCGAGACGGGCCGGGTGGACTACGACGAAATGGAACGCCTCGCCATCGAGCACCGACCCAAGCTCATCATTGGCGGAGGCTCGGCTTACTCCCGCGAATGGGACTACAAACGCATGCGGGAAATTGCCGACAAGGTGGGTGCGCTCTTTATGGTAGACATGGCGCACCCTGCCGGCCTGATAGCCGCCGGATTGCTGGACAATCCCGTGAAATACGCCCACATCGTCACCTCGACCACACACAAAACGCTGCGCGGCCCGCGTGGCGGCATCATTCTCATGGGTAAAGATTTCGACAACCCGTGGGGACTCACCACTCCGAAAGGCGTAGTAAAGAAAATGTCCCAGCTGCTCGACAGCGCCGTGTTCCCGGGAACGCAAGGCGGCCCGCTCGAACACGTCATCGCTGCCAAAGCCGTCGCTTTCGGCGAAGCGCTGCAGCCCGAATTCAAGGAATATGCCGCGCAAGTCAAGAAAAATGCAGTCTGTCTGGCCGCTGAACTCACGAAACGCGGCTTCACCATCGTTTCGGGCGGCACGGACAACCACTCGATGCTCGTTGATCTCCGCTCGAAGTACCCCGATTTGACTGGAAAAGTGGCCGAAAACGCCCTTGTCGCCGCCGACATCACGGTGAACAAGAACATGGTGCCCTTCGACAGCCGCTCCGCGTTCCAAACCTCTGGCATCCGCCTCGGCACACCCGCCATCACCACGCGCGGCGCCAAGGAAGACCTCATGATCGAGATTGCCGATATGATCGAGACCGTGCTCAACGACCCCGAGAACGAGCAAGTCATCGCCAACGTGCGCCAACGCGTGAACAGCACAATGGCCGGCTATCCGCTCTTTGCCTATTGACCGACAGGCAGCCGGCCCGACTTGTCGCGTGCGCCGTCCGCAGAGACTGCGCAGGAGGAAAGTCCGGGCAGCACAGGGCACTCCGCTTCTTAACGGGAAGCAGTCGGCAACGGCTGAGCAGTGCAGAAGAAAACAACCGCCCGCCTCGCGCGGGTAAGGGTGAGAAGGTGGGGTAAGAGCCCACCGGCGTCGCGGCGACGCGACGGCCGTGCACCTCGGAGGCTGAAAGTTCGCGTAAACCGGCGACAGAGGGCGGCCCGCCCGAAGCAAGCGCAGACTTGCGCGCCGGAGGGTAGAACGATAGAGCCGGCGGGTGACCGTCGGCCCGGATAAATGACAAGTACGCGCCTCACGGCGCGGACAGAACCCGGCTTACAAGGCCGACTGCCTTTCTTCGAAGAAAGACCCGCACAGCAAGGGGACGCCGTCCTCGCGTCGTGCGGGCTTTTCTGCGTTCATAAGCCGCTCTGCTCCCGACAAAAACGCCGCATCGCTGTCTTACGGCACAGCGACACGGCGAAAGAATCGTTCGAAGCGTGGTTATCGGCAACTATGCCCCGTCGTCCGCGCCGTTTTCGCGCTCTTTTCGAATGTCGTCGAGTATACGGCCTTTGTAAGTGAAGAATTTTGCTCCTTGATATGCGCCCGACGTGTTTCGTTGGGTTTCCGGCATAAACGTCCCGACGAATGGCGAGAGTTTGTAGAGCCGTCCTTCGTGCTCAATCATGTTGTCCGCTGCCACACGCACCACGATTTTCGTCGGAACGAACGTTATTTGTTCGCCTATTCCGATGCCGCACATGCTGAATCGGAATCGGGTGCGCCGCGCTGCGGGCTGCAGTTCCGAAGGCTCGGGTTGGGTGGAAGTTTCGGGCGTATCGGCCGGCTTCGGAGGCTTCGAAGTTTCTGAATTGCGCTTTGAGCAAGGTTTTCGGGACACTTGCTGAGCGGTCGGTGCGTCGTGGGGCGTGTCGATTGGCGGCTCGGTGGCGACGGGCTTGTTGTCGCGATAGAGTGTCACCACGGCATCGTCGATGGTCGAGGCGATGTCGCGAAAAATGTCGAGCGCCACTTCGGGCGAGACGTTGAAAAACTCCCGATTCTTGCGCACGCGCAGCGTCGTCAGCCGGTCAATCATCTTGTGCACCATTTTCTCCACTTCGTTGTACTTCTCCGTGCGGAGCGTGGCGTAGATTTCGAAAGGCAGCGGCACGGCCGTATTGTCCAACTCTTTGGAGCGCACGTCCACCGGGCGTATGCTTTTGCCTATCTTCACCCAATTTTCCCGAAAGCTCGGATTGGTGAGCACGTAGACGTATCCCTGCTTGTGTTCTTTCATCGGCATTTTTGGCAAACGGATTCTGGTTTTCAAACGTTCAAGGCCGTAAAGTTCGCAACTTTTTCCGAATTTGCGCCGAAACAGCCTCAGAAAAGCGCATTTCCGCACAAAGCCTCAGGCTCCGGCCCGGGGAATGCCGCCCGCGGCAGAAGTCGGAAAGAAGCGCCGAGGTGGAACCGGCGGACGGGCCAAAAAAGCTAGCCGGCAAGCGTCTGAGCGACAGAATCCTTGTGAAAGCGAAAACTAACGCTGAGTAAGTTGAAACTAACGCTGAGTAAGTTCAAACTTACTCAGCGTTAGTTTCAACTATCTCCTCGCAACGCGCGACCAACCGGACGCCGGGCGCAAAGATATGGCCTCGGGGGACGAACAGAGTCGGGATTTTTGAGTAAGTTTGCAGACAATAAGACGAAACTACAAACAAACAGAAAAGATAACATGGGAAAAGTTCTGATTATCGGCGCAGGAGGCGTGGCCACCGTAGCCGCACACAAAGTTGCCGGGAACACCGACGTTTTCAGTGAAATCATGATTGCCAGCCGCACGAAGTCGAAATGCGACGCCATTGTGCAAGCCATCGGCCGCAAGGACATACGCACCGCACAGGTGGACGCAGACAGTGTGGAACAGCTGGTAGCGCTTTTCAACGACTTCCGGCCCGACCTCGTGATGAACCTTGCGCTGCCCTATCAGGACCTGACCATCATGGAAGCCTGCTTGCAGACGGGTTGCCACTATCTCGACACGGCCAACTACGAGCCCAAGGACGAGGCGCACTTCGAATATTCGTGGCAGTGGGCCTATAAGGAGCGCTTCGAGCAGGCCGGGCTTTGCGCCATCCTCGGCTGCGGCTTCGATCCGGGCGTGACGAGCATCTATACGGCCTATGCGGCCAAACATCACTTCGACGAGATGCACTATCTGGACATCGTCGACTGCAACGCCGGCGACCACCACAAGGCATTCGCCACGAATTTCAACCCGGAAATCAACATTCGCGAGATTACGCAGAAAGGCCTCTACTGGCAGGAAGGAAAGTGGGTGGAAACCGAGCCGCTCGAAATCCATCGCCCGCTGACCTACCCCGAAGTGGGCGTGCGCGAGAGCTATCTGCTGCACCACGAGGAGATTGAAAGCCTCGTGAAGAACTATCCCACGATACGCCGCGCGCGCTTCTGGATGACGTTCGGACAAGAGTATCTTACGCACCTGCGCGTCATACAAAACATCGGCATGGCCTCTATCGTGCCCATCGACTACGAAGGCAAGCAAATCGTGCCGCTGCAATTTCTCAAAGCCGTGCTGCCCAATCCGCAGGACCTCGGCGAAAACTACGAGGGACAGACCAGCATCGGCTGCCGCATACGCGGCGTGAAAGACGGACGCGAGAAAACCTACTACGTCTACAACAACTGTTCGCACCGCGCCGCCTACGAAGAGACCGGCATGCAGGGCGTGAGCTACACGACGGGCGTGCCGGCCTGCATCGGCGCCCGCATGTTCATGCTCGGCCTGTGGAATAAGCCCGGCGTGTGGAACGTCGAGGAATTCGACCCCGATCCCTTCATGGAAGAACTCAACAAGCAAGGACTTCCCTGGCACGAAATCGTCGACGGCGACATCGAGTTCAACGATACCCTCTAACCGCAAACCCTATCGCAACGAAAATGGCAAAAAAAGACACCGCAACGGGCATCGACGCCAGCGAAAAGCTGAAAGCCCTGCAAGCCGCCATGTCGAAAATCGAGAAAGACTTCGGCAAAGGCTCTATAATGAAACTCGGCGAAAGCCAAGTGGAAAGCGTCGACGTGATACCCACCGGCAGCATCGCGCTCAACGCCGCACTCGGCGTGGGCGGCTACCCCAAAGGGCGCATCATCGAAATCTACGGCCCCGAAAGCTCCGGCAAAACCACGCTGGCCATCCACGCCATAGCCGAAGCGCAGAAAGCCGGCGGCATAGCCGCTTTCATCGACGCCGAACACGCCTTCGACCGCTTCTATGCGGCCAAACTCGGCGTTGACGTCGACAATTTGCTCATCTCGCAGCCCGACAACGGCGAGCAAGCGCTCGAAATCGCAGACCAACTCATTCGTTCGGCAGCCATCGACATCATTGTCATCGACTCTGTGGCCGCACTCACGCCCAAAGCCGAAATCGAAGGCGACATGGGCGACAACAAGGTGGGCCTGCAAGCCCGATTGATGAGCCAAGCGCTGCGCAAACTCACGTCGAGTATCAGCAAAACCAACACCACTTGCATCTTCATCAATCAGTTGCGCGAGAAAATCGGCATCATGTTCGGCAATCCCGAAACAACGACAGGCGGCAACGCCTTGAAATTCTATTCGAGCGTGCGCCTGGACATTCGTCGCAGCACGGCAATCAAGGATGGCGACCAGCAAATCGGCGCGCTCACCAAAGTAAAAGTTGTCAAGAACAAAGTCGCGCCTCCCTTCCGCAAAGCTGAATTCGAAATCACCTTCGGCGAGGGCATCAGTCACATCGGCGAAATTGCCGATCTCGGCGTAGCTTACGGCATACTCAAGAAAAGCGGCTCGTGGTTCAGCTATGGCGACACGCGACTGAGCCAGGGACGCGACGCGTTGAAACGAATTCTGACCGACAATCCCGAACTTTGCGAAGAACTTGAGGCCAAAATCTCCGCAGCCATGATGGGAGAGGAGCCTCAGGCCGCATCGGAAGAGACAACCGGCGAAGAGGACTGAAAATCACAGACCGAAGCCGCCCTGCACGCGATTTCTAAGCCCGAAAGGCCGGAAATCGCGTTTTTTTGACAGAAAAATTGCCGAAAGGCGTAGTTTTCCGGCCGCCTGTGACGTCCAACGGAAACAATAACTATTCCGAAACATCACCCATGACCCCGCACGAACACGAATTCGAGCAATGTGTCAACGCCTATAAAGGTACGATCTACACTGTGTGCTACATGTTTTCGAACGACTCGGACGAAGTGGCCGACCTCTTTCAGGAAACGCTCATCAACCTGTGGAAAGGTTTCACGGGCTTTGAAGGACGCAGCGACATGAAGACATGGATCTACCGCGTCGCGCTCAACACCTGCATTACGGCCGACCGCAGGGAAAAACGCCGGCACAAACGCATCGGCCGGCAGCCCGAAGGGCTTGACGCCGACTTCAATCTTTTCGAAGACACCGACCGCGACACACAACAGATTGACTTGCTCCACCGCCGCATCAGTTTGCTGCGCCCTTTCGACCGCGCCATCGTGTTGCTCTGGCTCGAAAACCTGCCTTACGACGAGATCGGAAAAATTGTCGGCCTGTCGGCAAAGGCTATTTCCGTGCGGCTATTCCGCATACGCCGGCAACTCCGCGACATGTCAAACGAATAATCTCTCTCCACGCATGAACGAAAACATCACGCCCGAAGAAATGCAGGAACAATTGCAACTCCTCAAATGCAAGCTGGAAAGCCAGCGGCTTGTCACGCGCCGCCATCTGCTGGCCGCTACGAAGAAGCGGTTGGACTGGATAGACCGTCACTATCGTCTGACCATTGTTCTGGCCGCTCTGGCTGCGATCTACTGTGCCGTGCTGCTCCACTGGATCGGCGTCAGTCTGTGGTTCTGCCTGCTGACGTCGTTCTATCAGTTCCTGGCTGCGGGCTACACAGTCTTTTTGCGGCGGAGTGTGAAACGCATACACGAGACGGACATCAGCCTGCGCCAGAAATTCGACCGCATCGTCCGGGCCAAACGTCTCGACATACGCTGGCTTTACTTCTCCTTGCCGCTTTTGGCGCTGTGGCTGTACGGCTTTGTGCGGGCTGTCGCGCCTCTTGCGGGCGCTCACGATTTCCTTGGAGGCGCTGTGGTGGGCGGCATCGCGGGCGGCTGCATCGGCATACGGAAAGTCGTGCTCACCCACCGCAACTACCGCAAAGCGTTGGCCGAACTCGACGCCCTCATGCTGGACGAAAACAACTAAACAGGCTCAGAAAGAGGCGACGGCCCGATTGTTTTGCTTATTTTTGCCGCATACTTAACAATTATTACCACCCAAAGCGTATGACTATCATCGGCATTGCGGGCGGGACGGGCTCGGGAAAAACTACCGTCGTGAGAAAAATCATGGAAGACCTCGCAGAGGGCCAAGTTGCGCTCATTCCGCAGGATTCCTACTACAATCGGAAGCCCGAAGACGTGCCTTTCGAGATATTTCGTCAGAGCAATTTCGACCATCCCGACGCCTTCGACTGGGAACTGCTCGGCCGGCACATCCGCACGCTGCGCGAAGGCCGCGCCATCGAGCAACCCGTCTACTCCATGCTGACCTGCGACCGCGAGGCAAGCACCATACGCGTCGAGCCTGCGGACGTCATCATCATCGAAGGCATCATGGCGCTCTATAAAAAGGAGTTGCGCGACATGATGGACCTCAAGATTTTCGTCGATGCCGACTCCGACGAACGACTCATCCGTGTCATCGAACGCGACGTCGTGGAGCGCGGACGAACGGCCCGCATCGTCATCGACCGCTACCTTCACACGCTCAAACCCATGCATCAGGAGTTCATCGAGCCGACCAAGGCTTATGCCGACCTCATCATTCCGCAGGGCGGCGAGAACAAATGCGCCATACGCCTGATGCGCCGCTACATCCGTCAGCTCCTGACCGAAAAACAGGAGTGAACGCCGGCTGCCGCGCGGCGCAAAGAGGCCGGCACACAGGGCAAACGGCCACGGGCGCGGACGAAGCAAAAAATTAGTCTGAGTAAGTTCAAACTTACTCAGACTAATTTTCAACTTACTCAGACTAAATTTTCACGAACGCGGCCTTTCTTCCCGCTCCTTCCCCTACTCCACTTCGAGCACCAGCCCTTTGAGGTATTCTCCCTCGGGATGGTAGATGCTTACGGGATGGTCGGCCGGCTGATGCAATTGATGGAGAATGCGCACGTGGCGTCCGCTCATGGCAGCCGCCGTGAAGACGGCCAGCCGGAACTGATCTTTGTTCACAGCCTGCGAACACGAGAAGGTAAAGAGGATGCCGCCGGGCCGTATCTTTGCGAAAGCTTTCGCGTTGAGCCGCGTATAGCCTTTCAGCGCGTTGCGCAGGGCGTCTTTGTGCTTGGCAAAGGCGGGCGGATCGAGCACGATGAGGTCGTAGTCGCCGCCCATTTCCACGAGATACTTGAAAGCGTCGCATTCCACGGCTTCGTGGCGCGTTTCGTCGGGAAAATTGAGCGCTACGTTGGCCTTGGTCAGCTCGATAGCCTTGCCGCTCGAATCTACCGAGCGGACAAGCTTCGCTCCGCCGCGCAGGGCGTAGACCGAGAAGCCGCCCGTGTAGCAGAACATGTTGAGCACGCGGCGGCCGCGGGCGTAGTGTTCGAGCAGGCTGCGGTTCTCGCGCTGGTCGACGAAGAATCCCGTCTTTTGTCCTTTGAGCCAGTCGATGTGGAAGCGCAATCCGTTCTCCGCAGCCACGTTTTCGGCCGCGCCGCCGAGGATAAAGCCGTTCTCCTGCCCCAGTTCGGCCTTGTAGGGCAGCGTTGTTTCGCTTTTATAGTAGACGTTTCGGATTTTTCCGCCCGATGTGTCGACAATGGCGCGACAAATGGCCTCGCGACAGCGGTGCATGCCCACCGAATGGGCCTGCATGACGGCCGTGCAGCCGTAGACATCGACCACGAGGCCGGGCAGTCGGTCGCCCTCGCCGTGTACGAGGCGGTAGATGTCGTTGTCGGCGCGATTGCTCAGGCCGAGCGCCTCGCGCAGGCGCCATGCTTCGGCCAATCGGCCGTGCCAAAAGACTTCGTCCACGCTTTCTTCACCGAAAGCCAGCACGCGCACGGCGATAGAGCCTATCTGATAGTGCCCCGTCGCGATAAACGTGCCGTCGTGGTCGGCTACGCGCACAAGTTCGCCTTCTTCGGGCTCGCCGCCCTCGGTATGATGAATCGCTCCCGAGAATACCCAGGGATGGAAGCGGCGCAGGCTTTCGTCCTTGCCGCGTCGCAAGATGATGGTCTTCATTCTTTTCTGCTTTTCTTCGGTTTCGGCCCGCCGGGTGCGGCTTGTTGCGCACTATCGGGCGCGGCGCAACTCGTCGGAGCGCGCAAAATGCGATAATCGCCCGTGCGGCGCAGCGCATCGAGCCGTTCGTAGAGCCGCAGACAGGTGTAGGCGTCCGTTGCGGCGTAATAGAGTTGTTTTTCCGAGAGCACGTCGGCCTCCCAATTGGACAATTGCGCCGATTTCGAGATGCGTTTGCGAAAAACGTTGGCATAGAGTTTCTGCAAACTCATGTCGCGAATGCCCATCGCGGCGGCAATCGTCTGCAAGTCCACGCAAGCCTGCTCCTTGAAGGGCGTCAGGCGGTGCAAACGGTGGAAATCGTCTTTGAGCGAAAGGCCTATTTTCTGCGTGGCCGGGCTGCACAAAAAGTCGACGAGACTTTGCGGCAACCCCATCAGATTAAGGCGGAAAAGGAAACATATATCAGACGTCGAGACTTGCAGCAAGGCCACGTTGTGCTCCACACCGCGGCGGAAAGAGGGGCGCGTTTCGGTGTCGATGCCCACAGATTTTTCGCGACACAACGCTTCGACCGCCCTCCCGGCCTCGTTTTCCGACTGCACCACGACAATTCGCCCGCCGAAGCGTTCTGTGGGCAAACCGGCCAGAAATGTTTTCTCGGTTTGCTCAAAAAGTGTGGTCACCGTCGGCGTCTTTTGCGTGAAAGCGGGCGTCGTGCAAGGCTCTCAGGGCGTTGAGCAGCTTTTGTCCCCACTCGTTTCGGAAGCTCTCGCGCACGTCGCAGAGCGCCACCTGCATCGCGTCTTCGTATCCGTCGCGAAACACTTCGACCGTCTCGCGAACGGCCTGATAAATGTCGGCAAGATTCTCGCTCACGGTGCAGAGTATCGGCTTGTCCGAATATCGGAAATCTTCGACGAATACATCGAGAAAGTCGTCGAGCGTTCCCATCACGTCGGCCACGCCCGTGCGAATGTATTCGTAGTCTTCTTCGGTCAGACGGCCGGCGTTGTAGCCCTCGCCTTCGGGAATGTCGCCCATGAGCGAGGCTTTCAGGTAGAGCATGGGCAGCAAACCGCACATGACGTCGACGAAAGCCGCGCGGCGGCCCTCGGCGCTGTCTTTTTCGGCCGGAAAGTCGCCCGCGCCGACCTGTTCGAGATATTTACAGTACTCCGTGCCGACGGTAATGAAGTCTAACACGGACGGAGAATAGAGTAAGTCGTTGGACACGTTGTCTTCGTTTCGCGGCGAGCGGGCCGCGGGCGTTTTTCTCTTTTTAAAAAAGCCCCTCGGCCCCGCTCCGCAGGACGGTATCAAAGGTTATTTTTCACGATGCGGCCGTATTGCATGACGAAAGGCAGTTGCATTTGGCCATCGAACATGATGATGTCGGCGTCTTTGCCGCGTTGGAGCGAGCCTTTGCGGTCGCAGATGCCCATGATGCGGGCCGGCGTTTCGCTAATCATGCGGCAGGCGTCGGCCATGGGGATTCCGGCCTGCTGCACGCAGGTGCGCACCAGTCTGTCCATCGTGGCGATGCTGCCGGCAAGGGCCGAGCGGTCGGCCAGTTTGCATACGCCGTCTTCGAGCACCACGCGCGGGTCGAAAGCCGTGTCGTCTTTGCTCGCGGCGCAGGCCAAGGCGTCCGTAATGAGGGCCGTGCGCTCCACGCCCTTTATTTGGTAAATCATGCGCAGCATGACGGGGGGCACATGTATGCCGTCGGCAATCATTTCGACCGTCATGTTTTCCTCGGCAAAGATGCTCTCGACCGTGCCGGGCGTTTTGAACTCACGATTTTTGTAGACGACAGGCATAGCGTTGTAGAAGTGCGTGGCATGCGTCATGCCGGCTTCATTCGCCGCGTGCACCTCGTCATAAGTGGCGCGCGTGTGGCCGATGCTGGGCAGTACGCCGTGCGCGCGGCAGGCTTTGATGAAATCTATCGAGCCTTCGAGCTCGGGGGCTTCGTCCCAGCGGCGCAGACATTCGGCCTTTTCGAGCAGCGGCTCGTATTCAGCGGCCACGGGGGCTTTTATCCATTCGGGAATCTGGGCTCCGGCCTGCTTCATGTTGAAATAGGGGCCTTCGAGGTGGAGTCCCATAATCGGGCTGCCCTCTTCGGCCATCAGGCGGCCGCAGGTTTCGGCGGCTTTCTCAATCATCGGGACGGTAGACGACGACAAAGTGGGATAAATGGCCGTCGTGCCGTATTGCATGTGGGCGTCGACAGCCGTGCGGAAGGCTTCTTCCTCGCCTTCCATGAAGTCTCGTCCGCCTCCGCCGTGCACGTGCATCTCGATGCCGCCGGGCACGATGTCGCAGCCCTTGGCGTCGACGACGTCGGCGCCCTCGATGAGGTAGTCGGTGTTGGAAACTTCGGCGATGCGGCCGCCGTCGACGATGACGCTGCCGCCTTTCAGCCAGCCTTGGGGCGTAAGTATGCGGCCATTGATGATTTGCGTGAGCATATGCGGGTAGTTGTTTTAGGTTAGTCTTTTCCGTTTTTGCGGCGGCGGGCGTTCGGGCCGGCCGCTGCCGCAAAATTAGCGAATTTGCGCGTAACGGCCGCACGTTTCCGAGAGGTTTTGCGGCGCGCGGCGCGATAGAAAGTCGACGCCTGCGCCAAGGGGCGGCGATTTCTCCGAACACGCAAAAATTTTTAGACCGAGTTTTCTATTGAAATAGAGGTTAAGCGTCACCCCGCAGGGCGTTTTGAAAAACTTTCGCGGCGTAATTTTGAACTAACGCGGCGTTAGTTTCAACTATCGCCGCGTTAGTTTTCACTTTTCCGCGATTTTTTTTCACTTCTATGCAGGGTGAAAACGGCAGTTAAGCGTCATTTTTTGCCCGAAAAGGCAATGACTTTTTCTCTTGCGCGGGGCGCAATGCGTTTATCCACAACTACATAACCCCGTTTCGGCCTGATGCCGAAAAAAATCGCGTATTTTCGTCCGACAAATTTGGCGAACGAAAATATGCGATTGTAGAAGCCTCGGAAATGTTAAAGATTTAATATAATAAATCACAATCACTTATAAATCTGCATCTTATCGCGTAACAAAACACAGATCGTAACACATTCGTAACAAAATGTGCTTTTAATCGGGATTACTTGAAATTTTGTTATCTCTTCCTTTCATCGACTTCATTTGTTAGCACGATTGTCGGC
>JAFLUW010000002.1:0-13815 GCA_022508615.1 Prevotellaceae bacterium
TGTAAGGCAGACGCTCTGAACCAGCTGAGCTAAGCGCCCTTTCTTCCTGAAAGCGATGCAAAGATACGCATAGATTTCGAACCGACAAATTTTTAACCCGTTTTTTCGCGCCCACGAACCGCTCTTTCCCGAGAAACAGGCCGAATATGCAAAAACAGGCGGTCGAGGAATACAAAACACGCCCCGAACCGCTCCCCGCAGCCTTACACGCCCCAAAGTCGGCGTAGCCGCCGGAACAGACAGGGCGTTAGCGAAAACTAACGCCCTGTTAGTTTCAACTTAGTCCGCGTTAGTTCAAACTTACTCAGACTAAATTTTATCCTACCACAATCTACTCTTCTTCAGCCCGTTGCAAACGACGGTTCAAGCTCCGAAAAACATTGCACAAACACCGGCTTTTGGAGGAAACGGGCCAAAACGGGGTGGGAAACCGGCGGAAACGGATAAAAGCGGGGTATAAAAGAATTGAGGAAAAGGATTAAAGCGTTCGTTTTGCGGCGCATACAGACACAAACCGCCCTCACGGCCTCGTAAAAGGCGCTTAGGGGAACAGAGAAAGCAGCACGAGGCGGCCGGCGTCGCCCTCGATAAGCGCACGATAGAGGTCGGCGAACTCGGGCGCTACGTGGCGGGCGTCCAGGTGGGCGAAACGGTCGACCACCCAGCGGCGGGAGAGCGCGAAGTTGAGGGCATTGGCGCGGCTGTCGCCGAGCGAGAAGACTCGCAGCGTGTTGATGCGGACTTGCGGGAGCATGGCGTTCAGAAATTCCGGCGAATCGGGCAGTCCGAGGGCGTCGCGGTCGGCCAAGAGTTGCTGCGTGACCCAAAGCGTGTCTATACATTTCGGTCGGCCCATCGACTGAATGGATATGCCCTTGAAGTTGATGCGGTATTCGTAGACCACCGGCCCGACTATGCCGACGCGCTGCGTCAGCGTGTGGAGGAACAGCCCGCAGACGGTGTCTTCGTACCAGAAAGTTTCGGGAAAATGCACGCGACGCCACAGGCTCGCGCGATAGACCTTGCCCCACGCGAAACCTGTGGGCGCAACGGGATGCACGGCCGGAAGTTTCGCGCAGCCGAAGAACCGCACATAGCCGCCTTGAACGATGTCGAGGTCTTCGGCCACGGCTTTCGACATCAGCATCTCGACGGCGCCGGGCGCAAGGCGGTCGTCGGAATCGACGAACATGACGTATCGCCCCACGATGTGCGCCAACGCGGCGTTGCGTGCGCCGGAGAATCCGCGGTTTTCCTGGTCGATAATCGTCACGCGCGGGTCGTCTTCGTAGCGACGCAGGCGTTCGCGACTTTTGTCGGAACTGCCGTCGTTGACGACGGTGATGTGGAACGAAAAACGGGTTTGTTGCGCAAGGATAGAGGCGATGCAACCCTCGACATAGCGCTCGACATTGTAGACGGGAACGATGATATGCAGGTCGTAGCGCTCGTCGACGACGTTCGCGCACAGCGCCGAGTGCGACGGCGGCTGTCGGAATTCCGCGTCGGCCGACGACGAGAGCCGGCGAAGGTGGAGCGGGAACGTTTGCAGCGCGCGACGAAAGAGTTTCGTCGTGTGCGTGTGGCGCGCCAGTTGCGAAAGATGGAAAAGCAGGTTCATCGACAGCCGAACTTGAAAACGGTGCAAAGGTAGCGACTTTGCGCCGAGTGGCCAAAACCGCACGGGTGGGCGGCTTCGGCCCGGAGCGGCAGATTTCTTGGAGCGACGCGTGCGGCCGGACTTCTTGGGCATCTTGGTCATGTTCTCGTCGTAGTCTGCCAGTTCGATGAAGCACATGGGAGCGGCTTTGCCGGCCGCGGCGTCGCAGCCGGACGGGACTTACGCCGTGTTGGCAAAAACTAAGTCTGAGATAGTTCAAACTTACTCAGACTTAGTTGAAACTATCTCAGACTTAGTTTTTGCCCACTTCGGCTTCGTGCGAAGTTGCTGTGTCAGAGGTAGGGCGTAGCCCTATGATTGGGATTTTTCTTCTTCCACTTTTCGATTTGTCTTTCGGGGGAATAGATAGCACACCCAACTACTATTCCTATTATGATGATAGGCAACAAAGCAAATGCCGCATACTCAGACACAAGTGTGCACAACAGGACTACTACTGCATAGAATCCCATTGCTACGACAAACCAATTTGACCAGTCTTTAGCATAAGAGTCCTCTATCTCAATCCTTATTTTTTCGGCTTCCTCACGACATTTCTTTTCATATTCTTGCTTTATCTTCTCCTCTTCGCGCCTTTTCATCTCTGCCTGCCCTTCGGGGGACGCAAGCCACGCCTCGTGTCGCCGTTGTTCTTCGTTCCGACGTTCTTCTTCGGCTAACCGGGCTTGTTCTTCGGCCAACCGCTTGCGTTCTTCCGCCTCGCGATATTCTTGCAAAGACGTTCCGCACTGGTTGCAGCGGGTGTATTGCGACGAATAGACGTGGTGGCACTGCGGGCAGGCCGTCCACAACTCCTGACCGCAGCAAGGGCAGAACTTGGAGTCCGACGGAATGATTTCGGAGCAGGCGTAGCAAATCATCGAGTCCGGCGCGGCAGCAAGGGGCTGCGAAGCGGGCGCAAGGTCGGCGTAGTCGTTCGCCGCGGCGGGCGCAGAGCCGCTTGCAGGGGCGGCGTAGCCGTTGTAGTTGGCCAGTCCGACAATTCGCTCCGCGCCGCAGTGGGCGCAGGTCTCGCCGTGGCCGAAGTCGTGGCCGCACTTAGCGCACTTCATATCGAGGGAATGTTTAGTTGTTCGGGGATAAGGGTTGACAAATGGACGAGCGCCGCGTAGTTGTTGCGCGCAGCCTGCACGCGGCGGAAGAGTTCGGCGGCGAGGGGGAGTCTTGCGGGGTCGTTGTCGAACTTGTCGGGGTGGCAGGCGCGACAGAGTTGCTTATAGAGGGTTCGGCTTCGTTGCGCTTTTGGATATTGGCCAACAGACCGCCGAAGTCGACGGCCGGCTGCTTGCTTTCTTCGGCGCAGGGGGCCGACGCGGCGCGTTTCTTTTTACTGAAAAGCCACATGGTCGTCTTTTTTAGCTCAGCAGGCCGCCGAAATGGATGAAATCGCGGATGCGCCAGTCGACGGAACGGCCGGTGCGGACGTCGCGCACGATGAGTGTGTCCAAATGCAGGAGGAACATGCGCCGCGTCAGGGCCATGTCGGAGAGTATGACGCGACCTATCAGCACGATGTCGTCGACGGGGATTTGCGTGCCGGCCTTTGCCTCGACGGCTAAGCCGCTGAACGCCACGGGCGCAGAGAGCTCGTGGCGATAGGTGGGGTCGTAGCTGCCGCGGCACGACTTGGCTTCGAGAAGTGTGCCGACCGAGAGGTTTTGAAAGGCGAACACGGCGTTTTGGTTGAACTCGTTGACGAAACGGCGCCGCTCGGCCGAGTCTTTGAACCACTTGATTATTTTGTCGAGAAGTTGCATTGTGCTGAAAGTGCGTTACAAATTCTACTTCCCCGGTCGTTGGGGAACCGAGCGTGGCATTTTTTGTCCAAAGGTTTGCACCGACGCCGGAATTAGCTTGGCTAATGGCCGGCTATGCAGAATTTTTCGCAGAAATCGCGCGCCGGAATCGGGCTGAAACGGACCTGAAGAAGGAAAGAGGGCTGGCAGCGACACGTTCTCCCGCTTCGTCAGGTCTTACCGCATGCACATTCACTGTTTTCGCTGATTAAGCGGGAATTTGGTCTGTCCGGCCGTGCATTAACGCCGATCTTCCCACGAATTATAATGAACAATCGAGACCCCGCACCTCGACGGCACGGAATCTCGATTACATTAGAAATTTATATTGGCTGTATCGATTTATTCGGCAGCCTGCTCAGCGTTTTCGGCAGCAGGAGCTTCGCTTGCAGCAGCAGGAGTTTCGGCTGCGGCGGCCTCGACTGCGGAAGTTTCGGCGGCAGGAGCTTCGGCCGTGGCGGCAGACTTCTTGGAACGACGCGTGCGGCCGGACTTCTTGGGCGTCTTGGCCATGTTCTCATCGTAATCTACGAGCTCGATGAAGCACATGGGAGCGGCGTCGCCGGCGCGGAAGCCGGTCTTGATGATACGCGTGTAGCCGCCGGGACGATCGGCAACTTTTACGGAGATTTCCTTGAAAAGTTCGGTCACGGCATACTTGTCACGCAGATAGCTGAAGACGACGCGACGCGAATTGGTGGAGTCGGTCTTGCTCTTCGTGATGAGCGGCTCGACATATTGTTTCAGAGCCTTAGCCTTGGCGAGAGTCGTAGTGATTCTTTTGTGCTTAATCAGGGACACTGCCATGTTCGACAACATGGCGGCGCGATGAGAAGCAGTACGACTCAGATGATTGAATTTCTTATTGTGTCTCATTTTCGTTAGTCTTTATCTAAATTGTATTTAGTGATGTCGGTTCCGAACGAAAGATTCAGACTCGCGAGCAAATCATCAAGCTCGGTGAGCGATTTCCTGCCGAAGTTGCGGAACTTGAGGAGGTCGTTGCGCGTGTATTGCACCAAATCGCCGAGCGTTTCGACCTCGGCTGCTTTGAGGCAGTTGAGCGCGCGAACGCTCAGATTGAGGTCGATGAGACGGTTTTTCAAGAGCTGGCGCATGCGCAACACTTCTTCGTCGAACACTTCGTTGTTGGTCTCGGCCTTGTCTTCTTCGGTGATTTTATCGTCGGAGAAAAGTTTGAAGTGTTGGATAAGAAGCGTGGCGGCTCCTTTGAGTGCTTCCTTCGGTTCGATGGAACCGTCCGTCGTGATGTCGAGTGTCAGTTTGTCATAGAAGACACCGCCCATTTGGAAAGCGGGGTCGACGACGTACTTCACGTTACGGATTGGGGTGTAAATGGAATCGATGGCAATTTCATTGACATCCTTGCAGAACTCGCGATTCTCATCGGCGGGAACATAGCCGCGGCCTTTGTTGATGTTGAGTTCGATGGTCATGGATGCTTTGGACTCTAAATGACAAATCACTAATTCCGGATTTAACACTTCAAATCCATCGAGATGCTTATTGATGTCGCCGGCTTTGAATTCCGTACAGTTTTGTACGGTAAAGCTGGCTTTGGCATTCTCAATTCCCTCTGCCGTGTTCTTGAAACGCACTTGCTTCAAGTTGAGTATGATGTTGGTTACGTCCTCCCGTACTCCGGGGACGGAGGCAAACTCGTGTTCGACACCTTCGATTTTGATGGTGTTGATTGCATAGCCTTCGAGAGAGGAGAGCAGGATGCGACGTAAGGCATTTCCGATGGTCGTGCCGAAACCACGCTCCAAGGGACGGAACTCGAAGGTTCCGTGACTGGGTGTGTTTTCCAACTGGATGACCTTTTCGGGTTTTCGAAATGCTAATATCGCCATTGATGTAATTGCTTTTGTTTGGATTAGTTCTTAGAGTAAAGCTCGACAATGAGTTGCTCCTTGATGTTCTCAGGAATATCCTCACGTTCGGGTTTGTGGAGCAGTTTGCCGGATTTGCTGGCTTCATCCCATTCGATCCAGGCATACTTGCTGTGATTGAAGCCGGCAAGCGAGTCGCAGATGGCTTCGAGCGACTTGGACTTTTCGCGAACGGCTACAATTTGGCCGGGCTTTACGCTATAGGAAGCGATGTTGACAACGCCTCCGTCAACGGTGATGTGTTTGTGGTTAACAAGTTGACGGGCAGCAGCACGCGTGGGGGCAATGCCGAGACGGTATACCACGTTGTCCAGACGGCATTCGAGACTCTGAAGAAGAATCTCACCGGTAATGCCGCTGGCACTGGCTGCTTTGTCGAACATATTACGGAATTGCTTTTCGAGTACGCCGTAGGTGTACTTAGCTTTCTGCTTTTCGGCGAGCATCACGGCATATTCCGACTGCTTGCGCCGACGGCCGTTGCCGTGTTGGCCGGGAGGGAAGTTGCGCTTGGCAAGCACTTTGTCCGGACCGAAAATAGCTTCGCCGAAACGGCGCGAAATACGAGATTTAGGACCTGTATATTTAGCCATATCTTTTGTTAGCTTTGGGTATTCAACAATATTAAACTCTTCTTCTCTTCGGAGGGCGGCAGCCATTGTGAGGCAGCGGTGTCACGTCGATGATTTCAGTGACTTCAATGCCGGCACCGTGGGTGGCACGGATGGCGCTTTCGCGACCGTTTCCGGGACCTTTGACATAAGCTTTCACCTTACGAAGGCCAAGGTCGTAAGCGACTTTAGCACAATCCTGAGCAGCCATTTGTGCTGCGTAGGGGGTGTTTTTTTTCGAACCGCGGAAGCCCATCTTACCCGCGCTCGACCAAGAAATGATCTGACCCTCGCTGTTGGCGAGCGAAACGATTATATTGTTGAAAGAGCTATGTACATGAAGCTGACCTTGGGCGTCGACTTTGACCACTCTTTTCTTTGTTGCGACAGTTTTCTTTGCCATAATCATCTGTTATTTAGTAGCCTTTTTCTTGTTTGCAACAGTCTTTTTGCGCCCCTTGCGCGTACGTGCATTGTTCTTCGTACTCTGGCCGCGGACAGGCAGACCGATACGGTGGCGAACACCACGATAGCAACCGATGTCCATCAGACGTTTGATGTTCAACTGAATTTCGGAACGGAGGTCGCCTTCTACTTTGTACTCAGCGCCTATGATTTCACGAATTTTTGCGGCCTGGTCATCGGTCCAGTCCTTTACTTTCACGTCTCTGTCAATTCCGGCCTTGTCCAAAATTTTAGCCGAACTACTGCGACCTATACCATAAATGTAGGTCAAAGCGATTTCGCCCCGTTTGTTTTGAGGCAAATCAACGCCAACAATTCTTATTGCCATATATTGTTTTATTTTTTTGCAAAACGCTGTTAACCCTGGCGAAGTTTATACTTCGGGTTTTTCTTGTTAATCACATACAAGCGACCTTTGCGACGAACAATCTTGCTGTCGGCTGTGCGCTTTTTAAGGGAGGCTCTTGTTTTCATTATCGTTTGTTGTTTTATTTGTATCGAAACACGATGCGACCTTTTGTCAAGTCATACGGACTCATTTCCACTTTCACTTTGTCACCGGGCAGGATTTTGATGTAATGCATACGCATCTTACCCGAAATGTGGGCTGTAATGGGATGGCCGTTTTCTAATTCTACCCGGAACATGGCATTACTCAAAGCTTCGACGATAGTACCGTCTTGTTCTATTGCGGTCTGTTTTGCCATAATCAGTAATTTTGCTGTTCTACCTTTTCTATTGCTTCGAAAGAAGAGAGAATGTCGACCTTACCGCCGTGTATGGCTATGCTGTGCTCAAAATGGGCGGCCGGTTTGCCGTCCCGCGTCACAACTCCCCATTTATCAGGGAGCATGGCCAATTTATGATTACCCATAGTTATCATGGGCTCTATGGCTATGCACATGCCATTCTTCAATTGCTTTCCTTTACCGCGCTCTCCATAGTTGGGAACTTGCGGATCTTCGTGCATATCACGACCGATACCATGGCCTACGAATTCGCGGACAACTCCGTAGCCACGGCTTTCTGCATGCTGCTGCACGGCAAAACCGATATCTCCCAATCGATGACCGGCATAGGCTTGTGCTATTCCTTTATAAAGACACTCCTTTGTAGTCTTGAGCAGGACACGGACAACTTCTGAAACCTCACCTACGGTGAACGTATAACAAGAGTCTCCGCAATAGCCGTTAAGACATGTTCCGCAATCGACAGAGACTATATCACCGTCACGAAGCGGAGTGTCGTTAGGAATCCCATGTACTACCACCTCATTGACGGAGGTGCAGATAGAGGCCGGGTATTCGGGACCACACGGATTAGGAAATCCTTTGAATGTCGGCGTGGCACCATGATCCCGAATAAATTGTTCGGCCAAAGAGTCCAACTGACGAGTGGTTACGCCGGGTCGAACAATTTTTGCAATTTCAGCAAGAGTGTCTGCGACCAGTATATTTGCCTTTCGCAGTAACTCTATCTCGTCTTCTGTCTTCAGATAAATCATTTAGATTTACTGAGCATTCACTGTTCGTGCACGCACATGACCGGCATTCAGCAAACCGTCATAATGACGGACTAGCAGATGGCTTTCAATCTGCTGCAACGTATCAAGCACAACCCCTACAAGAATAAGGAGTGATGTCCCTCCGAAGAATTGGGCAAAGCTCTGTTTTACACCAATGAGTCCGGCAAATGCTGGCAGAATGGCGATAAGAGCGATAAAAAGAGACCCAGGGAGT
The DNA here is from genome assembly GCA_022508615.1 of Prevotellaceae bacterium. Lineage (GTDB taxonomy): Bacteria > Bacteroidota > Bacteroidia > Bacteroidales > Bacteroidaceae > Alloprevotella. The sequence goes on from JAFLUW010000002.1 coordinate 8,206, forward strand.
GTGATGTGCGACATGATATTGTCCAGATAATCAGCCGTAGCTTTACCGGGCTTCACACCAGGAATGAACCCATTGTTACGCTTCATGTCTTCTGCCATCTGAACGGGGTTCAACGTAATCGCAGTATAGAAATAAGTAAATGCAACGATGAGCAGAACGAACACGGCATTATAAAGAATGCTCGTATGATCGAGGAATTGACTCAATGCCCAACTGCTCTGTGCACCGGCTGCTTGCGCCAATGTAAGTGGGATGAACATGATTGCCTGGGCAAAAATAATCGGCATTACATTCGCAGCAAAAAGCTTCAAAGGAATATACTGACGAGCTCCACTCACTGAATGGCTTCCTTCCACACGGCGAGCATATTGAACAGGCACCTTGCGCACGGCCTTGACCAACACAATAGCGAAAGCCATGACGGCCAACAGGGCAATGATTTCGAAAAGGAATTTGATGAGTCCGCCTCCTTCTGCTCCGGAAAGCGCCGTGGTGAACTCTTCCACGATGGCGCTCGGCATGCGAGCGATGATACCAATCATGATGATGATGGAGACACCGTTACCGATACCTTTATCCGTGATGCGCTCTCCCAACCAAAGGATAAACATGCTTCCGGCTGCGAGAATAACCGTAGACGAAATCATGAACCAGAAACCATCGCCGGCGAGGAATGCGCCGGTTCCGGCTGTCTGTGCCTGAAGGTTAATCAGGTAGAGAGGAGCTTGGAACAGCAGAATCGCAATGGTCAGCCAACGTGTGTACTGATTGATTTTGCGACGACCGCTTTCGCCTTCGCGCTGCATCTTCTGGAAATAGGGAACAGCCACTGCGAGCAACTGTATCACGATGGATGCCGAAATGTAGGGCATGATACCCAACGCAAATACAGAAGCATTCGAGAAAGCACCGCCCGAGAACATATTCAACAAGGACATAAGTCCTTCGCTAGTCTGTTCTTGGAGTTTCTGCAAACTACCCGGATCAATGCCCGGCAAAACGATGAAGGAGCCGAAGCGATAGATTGCGACAAAGAGGAGAGTGATGAGGATTCGAGTTCTCAAATCCTCAATTCTCCAGATGTTCTTTATTGTCTCGATTATTTTCTTCATCGACGTAGCGTACTTTAAAGTTTAGTTGCCGTACCGCCGGCAGCCGTGATGGCGGCCTCTGCCGTCTTCGAGAAAGCGTGGGCTTTCACGTCGATTTTTGCGGTCAATTGGCCATTGCCTAAAATCTTGACGAGCTGACGGCGGCTGATGAAACCGGCAGCCACGAGTTCCTCCACGCCGATGGCGCTGAGTCCCTTGGTCTCGGCAAGCGACTGGAGTACGTCGAGATTGATGGCCTTGTATTCTACGCGATTGATATTCTGGAAGCCAAACTTCGGCAGACGGCGCTGCAAAGGCATCTGACCACCCTCGAAACCAATCTTCTTGCTGTAACCCGAACGCGACTTGGCACCTTTGTGACCGCGCGTAGAGGTGCCGCCCATGCCGGAGCCGGGACCGCGACCGATACGCTTGCGGGAGTGCGTTGAGCCGTTTGCGGGTTTCAAAGTATGTAATTTCATGATTGTACGTTTTAGCGATTATTTAATCAATGACCGTGACAAGGTGGTTGACCTTGCGAATCATGCCGCGGACGCTGGCATTGTCTTCTTTCTCAACGATGCGGTTCATCTTGGTCAGACCAAGCGCGTCGAGCGTGCGCTTTTGATCGATGGAAGCATGAATACGGCTTCTCGTTTGCTGAATCTTTATTGTTGCCATATTTTATCCTCTGAATACTTTTTCAAGCGACACTCCGCGTTGCTGAGCGACCATGCGGGCATCACGCATTTCACTTAGGGCCTTGATGGTGGCTTTCACGAGGTTGTGGGGGTTGGACGAACCTTTGCTCTTGGCCAAAACGTCCTTAACACCTACGCTCTCGAACACGGCACGCATAGCACCGCCGGCCACAACGCCGGTACCTTCGGAGGCCGGAAGAATCAGCACTTCGGCACCGCCGAAGCGAGCGGCCTGCTCGTGGGGCACCGTTCCTTTGAGCACAGGAACTTGAATCAAATTCTTTTTCGCTGCTTCTACACCTTTGGCTATGGCTGCGGTGACTTCGCCGGCTTTGCCAAGGCCATAACCGATGACACCCTTTCCGTCGCCGACTACTACGATAGCGGCGAAAGTAAAGGTACGGCCACCTTTGGTTACTTTCACAACTCGATTGATAGCAACCAGTCTATCTTTCAAATCTTCAACATTAACGTTTATTCTGTTTGCCATAATCTATTAGAATTTAAGTCCACCTTTACGTGCACCTTCAGCAACTTCTTTCACGCGGCCATGATAGAGATAGCCGTTACGGTCGAACACTACGGTCGTGATACCGGCTTCGAGCGCTTTCTTGGCGACGGCTTCGCCCACTTTTGCAGCTTGCTCTTTCTTGGGCATGGCCTCCATACCGAGGGAAGAGGCGCTCACGAGAGTGGAAGCGGTCTCGTCATTGATAATCTGAACGTAGATCTGCTTGTTGCTGCGGAATACGCTCAGACGGGGACGCTCCGTAGTGCCGGTTATTTTATTGCGTACCCGATATTTGATATTGATGCGTCGTTGTTCTTTTTTCGTTGTCATAATCTTATTGGGTTAAGATGATTATTTAGCACCGGCCGACTTACCAGATTTGCGTCTGATCTGTTCGCCCACGTACAGGATACCCTTGCCTTTGTAGGGTTCGGGCTTACGGAAAGAACGTATCTTGGCGCATACGAGGCCGAGAAGCTGCTTGTCGCAGGATTCAAGGCTGATATACGGGTTCTTGTTTCTCTCGGACTTTGTTTCTACTTTGATCTCGGGCGGAAGTTGGATAAAGATGCTGTGGGTGTAGCCCAGCGCGAACTCAACGAGGTTGCCCTGATTGGACACGCGATAACCTACGCCGACGAGTTCCATCTCTTTCTTATAACCGGTCGACACGCCGACTACCATATTGTTTACCAACGCACGATAGAGACCGTGGAAGGCTTGCTTCTGCTTTTGGTCTACTTCGCTCTCTTCTACGATGGAGAAACTTACGACGCCATCTTCGATAGAAACACGGATAGAAGGATCAATGGCTTGGCTCAACTCACCCTTCGGTCCTTTTACAGACACTACATTATCCTTCAGGGTCACCGTGACGCCTGCAGGAATGTTAATCGGCAATTTACCTATTCTTGACATTTCTTTCCTCCTATTTTTAATATACGTAGCAAAGGACTTCGCCGCCAATCTTGAGTTCGGAGGCTTCCTTATCGGTCATCACACCCTTGGACGTGGAGATGATTGCAATACCAAGTCCGTTGATTACGCGGGGCATCTCGCGATAACCCGTGTATTTGCGCAAACCGGGTTTCGATACGCGCGTCAGGCTCTTGATAGCGTTCAACTTGGTCTGGGGATTGTACTTCAAGGCGATTTTAATCGTGCCTTGCGGGCCGTCTTCCTCGAACTTATAGTTGAGGATATAGCCTTTCTCGAAGAGGATCTTCGTGATGTCCTTCTTCACATTCGATGCGGGCACTTCCACCACACGGTGTTTGGCCTGAATGGCGTTGCGCAGCCGCGTCAAATAGTCTGCTATTGGATCTGTCATTATGATATGTTTTTAATTAATCGGGACTGCCCCGACAATATTAAAGGTTTCGCATTGCGCGGGTTTACCAACTGGCTTTCTTCACGCCGGGAATAAGGCCTGCCGAGGCCATTTCGCGGAACTGGATACGCGAGAGGCCGAAGAGGCGGATATAGCCTTTGGGACGTCCCGTGATCTTGCAACGGTTGTGAAGACGAATGGGGTTGGCGTTGCGAGGGATTTTCTGAAGTTTGCGGGCGGCTTCGTATGCTTCGGCAGGGTCTTCCGACTTATTGACGATTTCTTTCAAAGCGGCACGCTTTGCGGCATATTTGGCTACGAGCTTGGCGCGCTTTACTTCGCGGGCCTTCATGGATTCTTTTGCCATATCGTATCAGTTGTTTTTAGCGTTTTTGAAAGGAAGGCCGAACTCTTTGAGCAGTGCATAACCTTCTTCGTCGGTGGCGGCGGTCGTCACGAACGTGATGTTCATACCCAAAATGCGGTCGATGGTGTCGATGTTGATTTCGGGGAAGATAATTTGCTCTTGAATACCGAGCGTGTAGTTGCCGCGGCCGTCGAATTTGCTTTCGATACCTTTGAAATCGCGGATACGGGGCAGGGCCACGCGAACGAGTTTCTCCAAGAATTCGTACATGCGTTCGCGGCGCAGGGTTACCATCACGCCGATGGGCATCTTCTTGCGGAGCTTGAAGTTAGCCACGTCTTTCTTGGATACGGTGGCCACGGCTTTCTGGCCGGTAATGGCACTGAGTTCGTTGATCGCCACGTCGATAATCTTCTTGTCGGCGGTTGCCATGCCCAAGCCTTGATTGATGACAATCTTCTTGAGGACAGGCACCTGCATCTTGGAAGAGTAGTTGAATTGCTTCAACAAGGCAGGAGCGATACGCTCTGCATATTCTTTTTTAAGATTTGCTGTATTTGCCATTACTTTATCTCCTCTCCACTTTTTTTAGCATAACGCACGCTTGCGCCGGCTTCGTTCTTGCGCCGGCCGATACGTGTCGGCTTACCACTCTTGGGGTCTACCACATTCAGGTTCGAGATGTGGATGGGAGCCTCGGTCTTCACAATACCGCCCTGGGGGTTCTGAGCATTGGGCTTCTGGCTCTTCGAGACCATATTGACACCTTTGACGATGGCGCGTTGTTTGGCCACGAGAACTTCGAGCACCTCTCCGGTCTTGCCCTTGTCTTCGCCGGCCAACACGCAGACGGTGTCGCCTTTCTTGATATGTAACTTTACTGACATTGTCTCTTTGCTTTGTTCGTTGGTTAAAGTACCTCGGGAGCGAGCGAAACGACCTTCATATTGACGGCGCGGAGCTCGCGAGCCACCGGGCCGAAAATGCGGCTTCCTCTCAACTCGCCGGCGTTGTTAAGCAACACGCAGGCGTTGTCGTCGAAACGAATGTACGAGCCGTCGGGACGACGGATTTCTTTCTTCGTCCGAACGATGAGGGCCTTCGACACGGTTCCTTTCTTGATGTCGCTCGAGGGAATGACGTTTTTCACCGAAACGACAATCACATCGCCGACAGAGGCATAGCGACGGCGCGTTCCGCCGAGCACGCGGATGCACAAGGCTTCGCGAGCACCGCTGTTGTCGGCCACTACCAATCTTGATTCTGTCTGTATCATATTTACTTAACTCTTTCTACGATTTCTACCACTCTCCAACGCTTCGTCTTGCTCAAGGGGCGGGTTTCCATGATGAGCACGGTGTCGCCGATGTTGCAGTCGTTCTTCTCGTCGTGCACGTGATATTTCTTCGTTTTCGACACGAATTTACCGTAAATCGGGTGTTTCTCCTTGAATTTGGCAGCCACAACAATGGTCTTATCCATTTTGTTGCTCACGACAACACCCTGACGGGTCTTTCTTAAATTTCTAACTTCCATGTGTCAGACCATTATTATTTTTTGTCGGACTTATTCTCAACTAACTCCGACTTATTTCCAACTAACTCCGACTT
>JAFLUW010000002.1:13915-42942 GCA_022508615.1 Prevotellaceae bacterium
CAACTAACTCCGACTTATTTCCAACTAACTCCGACTTTTTTTCGCGCAACACGGTCTTCATGCGGGCGATGGTACGACGCGTCGCCTTAATCTGTGCAGGATTCTCGAGCGGAGCGATGCTGTGGTTGAGCACCATTTGATCGTAGCCGACTACTTCCGAGGCGATGCGCTCTTGGAGTTCTGCTACCGACAACTTCTTAATTTCTGCAATTTTCATGATTATGCGTTTTTGTCGTAATCGTGTCTTACAATAAACTTCGTCGTCACGGGGAGTTTCTGGGCGGCCAGACGAAGGGCTTCTTTGGCTACTTCGAACGGTACGCCTTCTATCTCGAAAATGATGCGGCCGGGGGTAATGGGGAACACGTAGCCCACGGGGTCACCTTTACCCTTACCCATACGCACGTCGGCGGGCTTCTTCGTAATCGGTTTGTCAGGGAAAATGCGAATCCAACTCTGACCTTCGCGCTGCATGTAGCGCGTCATCGCAATACGGGCAGCCTCGATCTGACGGCCGGTAAGCCAATGCGTGTCGAGACTCTTAATGCCGAAACTGCCGAATGCAAGCTGGTTGCCACGCTGGGCATTTCCTTTGCAACGGCCTTTTTGCGGTCTGCGATATTTTGTTCTTTTAGGCTGTAACATTGCTGTCTAACTAAATTCGATTTAACGATTGCTGTTTCTTCTGCCACGGAAACGGCGTTCGCCGCGAGCGGCACCGCGATTTTCCTTTTCCGCCGTGAAATTGGGGGCAAGGTCGCGTTTGCCATAGACTTCGCCACGGCAAATCCACACTTTGATACCCAGCAATCCCACTTTGGTGAGGGCTTCCGTCTGGCAATAGTCGATGTCGGCGCGGAAAGTGTGCAGCGGCGTGCGGCCTTCCTTGTACATTTCCTTACGGGCCATTTCTGCGCCGTTCAAACGACCGCAGATTTGTATCTTAATGCCCTCGGCACCAGCACGCATGGCGTTGGCGATGGCCATTTTGATGGCGCGGCGGTAGGCTATCTTACCCTCCAACTGGCGAGCGATGCTCTTGCCTACGATGGTGGCGTCCACATCGGGTTTCTTTACCTCGAAGATGTTGATTTGTACATCTTTGTCGGTAATCTTCTTCAACTCTTCCTTCAGCTTGTCGACTTCCTGTCCGCCTTTACCGATGATAAAGCCGGGTCGGGAAGAACATACCGTGATGGTGATGAGCTTCGGGGTGCGTTCTATCACTATGCGCGACACGCTGGCCTTAGCCAAGCGGGCTTCCAGATATTTACGAATTTTACTGTCTTCGAGGATATTGTCGCCGAAATTCGAGCCACCATACCAGTTGGAATCCCAACCACGAATAATACCGAGACGATTGCTAATCGGATTTACTTTTTGTCCCATTGCTTCTTGTAATTAGTCGTTAGTTTTTGTTCCCACAAAAATGGTTACGTGATTCGAACGCTTGCGGATACGATAACCGCGACCTTGGGGAGCGGGGCGCATACGTTTGAGCGTGGCGCCGCCATCTACGAAAATCTTGGTTACGAACAACTCGCCGTCCTCGGCCTTGCGATCATTCTTCTGCTCCCAATTGGCAATTGCCGAAAGAAGTAATTTCTCCACATCGGCGCTCGCAGCTTTCTTGCAGAATTTCAGCGTACCAAGAGCACGGCTCACCTCCATACCCCTGATTAAGTCTACGACATAGCGCATCTTGCGGGGCGAAGAGGGAACATTTTGCAATTTAGCAAAATATTGGGTTTTGAGGGCTGCCTTTCGAGCTTCGGCAGCTAATCTTTTTCTTTTACCCATTGATAATGTTTCTTATTGTTTCTTGGATTGATAAAGCCCCTGCTTACTTTTTCTTGTTGCCGGCATGGCCGCCGAACTTGCGGGTAGGAGCGAACTCTCCCAACTTGTGGCCGACCATGTTTTCCGTAACATAGACAGGAATAAACTTGTTACCATTATGCACAGCGACGGTGTGGCCGACAAAGTCGGGCGAAATCATCGACGCTCTGGCCCAAGTCTTCACAACGCTCTTCTTGCCGCTTTCGTTCATGGCAAGCACTTTCTTTTCCAAAGAAACGGCGATGTAGGGCCCTTTTTTAAGTGAACGACTCATATCTTTTCTTTATTAGAGCTTGTTACTTCTTACGTCTTTCAATAATATACTTGCTGCTTTGCTTCTTCGGAGCACGTGTCTTAAGACCCTTAGCATACAAGCCCTTGCGCGAACGGGGGTGACCACCGCTCTGACGACCTTCGCCACCACCCATGGGGTGATCGACGGGGTTCATCACTACGCCACGGTTGTGCGGACGGCGGCCCAACCAGCGAGAGCGGCCGGCCTTGCCGGAACTTTCGAGAGCATGGTCGCTGTTGCCCACGCTACCCACCGTAGCCTTGCAGGCGCTGAGAATTTGGCGCGTCTCACCCGAGGGGAGTTTAATCACGCAATACTTGCCTTCACGCGAGGTCAATTGCGCGAAGTTGCCGGCCGAGCGAACCAGCAGAGCACCTTGACCCGGGCGGAGTTCGATATTGTGGATTACCGTACCCACGGGGATATTCTGCAACGGAAGTGCATTTCCCACTTCGGGGGCGGCATCGGCGCCGGAGAGCAGGCGGTCGCCCACTTTCAATCCATTGGGAGCAATAATATAACGTTTCTCTCCGTCGACATAATAAAGAAGAGCGATACGGGCCGAACGGTTCGGATCGTACTCAATCGTCTTTACTACTGCGGGAACACCGTCTTTCTCGCGCTTAAAGTCGATAAAGCGGAATTTACGCTTGTGACCGCCGCCCAGATAACGCATCGTCATCTTGCCGACGTTGTTACGACCACCGCTTACTCGTTTTCCACAAACGAGAGATTTTTCTGGTACGGATGCAGTAATCTCTTCGAACGTACCAATAACTTTGTGTCTTTGCCCCGGTGTTGTGGGCTTAAATTTACGTACTGCCATCTGTTATTAAATATTGCTATAGAAATCGATGGTCTCACCGTCTTTAAGCGCTACAATCGCTTTCTTGAAGGCGTTCGTGCGACCACGCAAGAGACCCGAACGAGTATAACGCGACTTGCTTTTGCCTGCATAGCGCATCGTATTGACGCTCACTACACTGACACCGTAAGTCTTTTCCACTTCGTTCTTAATCTGAATCTTGTTCGCTTCGGGACGCACCACAAAACCGTACTGGTTCTGCTTCTCGGTAATCCCGTTCATCTTCTCGGTTACGAGAGGTTTGATGATAAATGCCATAATCAGATGCTCCTTTACTTGTTAAGTACAGCTTCGAGTTGCTGAAGGGCACTTTCCGTAACCACAAGCACGCCGGCATCAATTACACCGTAGGTATTGACGTTGGCGGCAGTAGAAACCTTGGCATTCTTCAGATTTCGAGCGGACAAATATACATTTTTATTGACACCCGGAAGCAACAACAACGACTTTTTGTCCGAAATTTTAAGATTGTTTAAGATTTCAACATAAGCCTTGGTCTGCGGGGTTGTCATTTCAAAATCCTCAACAATCAGCAAGGCATTCTCCTGCACCTTGTAGCTCAGTGCGCTACGGCGGGCAAGATTCTTTACCTTTTTGTTGAGCTTAATCGAATAGTTACGGGGCTTCGGGCCGAACACGCGGCCACCGCCTACGAGCAGGGGCGAATTGATATCACCGCGACGGGCACCGCCGCCGCCCTTCTGCCGACCAAGTTTGCGGGTCGAGCCGCTCACCTCGCTTCTTTCTTTCGATTTAGCCGTTCCCTGACGCTGAGCGGCCAGATAGCGCTTCACGTCGAGGTAAATCACATGGTCGTTGGGTTCGATCGCGAAGATATTGTCGCTCAAAGCAACCTTCTTGCCGGTATCCTCTCCTTTGATATTGAGTACACTGAGTTCCATTACTTCTCGATAATTACAATTGAACCTTTGCATCCGGGAACACTGCCCTTAACGAGGAGCAGATTGTGTTCGGGGATAACTTTTAACACTTTGAGATTCTGAGCTGTCACGCGGTCTCCGCCCATTTGGCCGCCCATGCGCATTCCCTTGAATACTTTCGCGGGATAAGAGCAGGCACCAATCGAACCGGGCTTACGGAGACGGTCATCCTGGCCATGAGTAGTTTGCCCCACGCCGCCGAAGCCATGACGTTTCACTACGCCTTGGAAACCTTTACCCTTGGACGTTCCGACAACATCAACAAAGACGGAATCCTGGAACATTTCCACAGTAAGAGTATCACCGAGGTGCAACTCTTGTTCAAACCCTTTGAACTCGGCCAAGTGGCGCTTGGGAGTTACACCGGCTTTCTTGAAGTGGCCTTTCAAAGGAGATGTTGTATTTTTCTCCTTTGCATCGAGGAAACCCACCTGAACGGCAGCATATCCGTCGATTTCCACACTCTTAATCTGGGTAACCACGCAAGGACCTGCTTCGATAACAGTGCACGGCACATTTTTGCCGTCGGCACTGAACACGGATGTCATTCCGATTTTTCTTCCTAATAATCCTGGCATTTCAGTTTGATTTTATGAGTGATCTTGATCTATATGGACTATACCTTGATTTCTACTTCCACACCGCAGGGCAGTTCGAGCTTCATCAGCGCGTCTACGGTCTTCGTCGTGGAGCTGTAAATATCAATGATACGTTTGTAAGTGCTCACTTGGAACTGTTCGCGGCTTTTCTTATTGACAAAGGTCGAACGGTTCACGGTGATGATGCGCTTACGGGTGGGCAAAGGTATCGGCCCGCTGACTACGGCACCTGTTGCCTTGACGCTCTTTACGATCTTCTCGGCCGATTTCTCGACGAGCGTATGATCGTAAGATTTGAGCTTGATACGAATTTTTTGACTCATTTTGTTTGGTTTGATTATTGTTTTCATATCCGTTCCGCGCCGGGAGTTAAGAGTCATTCGTTAACTCCCGGCGAGAAACAGATTTTCGTTTTATTTCACGAGATCCACACGGCCTTTGATTTCTTCGAGGACAGCCTTGGCTATCGACGTCGAAACGGGAGCGTGGTGGTCGTATTGCATCGAGCTCGTGGCACGGCCGGAGGTAATCGTGCGGAGCGCCGTCACATAGCCGAACATCTCGGCGAGGGGCACCGTGGCTTTCACGATACGAGCGCCGGCCGAGCGGCTGGCTTCCATACCCTCCACATTGCCGCGACGCTTGTTGAGGTCGCCGATCACGTCGCCCATGTTCTCCTCGGGCGTTACCACCTCGAGTTTCATCATCGGCTCCATCAGCACGGGGCCGGCCTGAGCGCAAGCGTTCTTGTAAGCTTGGATAGCCGCGATTTCGAACGAGAGTTGGTCGGAGTCTACGGGGTGGAACGAACCATCGAGAAGTTCTACTTTGAGGCTGTCTACAGGGAAGCCGCCGAGCACACCGTTCTTCATAGCGCTTTCGAAGCCTTTCTGAACGCTGGGAATGAATTCCTTGGGAATGTTACCGCCGGTCACCTTGTTGACAAATTGCAGGCCGCCCTCTTTGAAATCTTCATCTACGGGGCCTACATTCACGATAATATCGGCAAACTTACCGCGGCCACCCGATTGTTTCTTGTAGACTTCGCGGAGATTAACCGTCTTCGTGATGGCCTCCTTGTAGTTCACTTGGGGCTTGCCTTGGTTGCACTCTACCTTGAACTCGCGCTTCAGACGGTCAATAATAATATCGAGGTGCAACTCACCCATACCGCTGATTACAGTCTGGCCGCTCTGCTCGTCGGTGCGCACCGTGAAAGTGGGATCTTCCTCGGCGAGCTTGGCAAGGCCGTTCGAGAGTTTGTCGAGGTCTTTCTGCGTCTTGGGCTCCACGGCGATACCAATAACGGGATCGGGGAAGTCCATCGATTCGAGTACAATCGGTGCATCTTCCTCGGCGAGCGTGTCACCGGTGCGGATATCCTTGAAACCTACGCCTGCGCCGATGTCACCGGCTTCTACTACGTCGACGGGGTTCTGCTTGTTGGAGTGCATTTGGAACAGACGGCTCACGCGCTCTTTTTTACCCGAACGTACATTATATACATAGGAGCCTGCTTCCACTTTTCCGGAGTATACGCGGAAGAATGTCAGACGGCCCACATACGGGTCGGTTGCAATTTTGAAAGCAAGTGCGGCCGTTTTCTCGTTCTCGCTGGGCTTGCGCTCTTCTTCCGCGCCCGTCTCAGGATTCGTACCCACGATGTTGGGCGTATCGAGGGGAGACGGAAGAAACATGCAGACATAGTCGAGCAGCGTCTGTACACCCTTGTTCTTGAACGACGACCCGCAGGTCATCGGAACAATGCTCATCGAAAGCGTACCCTTGCGGATGGCAGCTACGATTTCATCTTCCGTAAGGCTTTCGGGATCTTCGAAGAATTTCTCCATCAGCGTCTCGTCGCACTCAGCGGCAGTTTCCACAAGCTTGGCGCGCCACTCGTCGCACTCGTCTTTGAGTTCGGCGGGAATCTCTTCCACGTCATACTCAGCGCCCATCGTTTCGTCGTGCCACAGAATGGCTTTCATGCGGATGAGATCCACAACACCCTTAAAGTTTTCTTCGGCACCGATGGGCACGGAGATTACACAGGGATTCGCGCCGAGCACGTCTTTCATCTGACGCACCACTTCGAAGAAGTTTGCGCCCGAACGGTCCATCTTGTTTACATAACCGATACGGGGGACGTTATACTTGTCAGCCTGACGCCACACCGTTTCGCTCTGCGGTTCAACGCCGCCCACCGCGCAATAGGTGGCCACTGCGCCGTCGAGCACACGGAGCGAGCGCTCCACTTCGGCCGTAAAGTCTACGTGTCCCGGAGTGTCGATAAGATTTATCTTGAACTGCTTGTTGTCGAAGTTCCAATACGTGGTGGTGGCGGCGGAGGTAATGGTAATACCGCGCTCCTGCTCCTGTTCCATCCAGTCCATCGTAGCGCCGCCGTCGTGCACCTCGCCAATCTTGTGCGTCTTGCCCGTATAGAAGAGAATACGCTCGGAGGTTGTCGTCTTGCCGGCGTCGATATGCGCCATAATGCCGATATTGCGGGTCAGCTTAAGGTCATGCTTTGCCATAGTCTCTTGTCTGTTGCGGATTTTGAATTAGAAACGGAAATGAGCAAAAGCACGGTTGGCCTCAGCCATGCGGTGCATATCTTCCTTACGTTTGAAAGCGCCGCCCTGCTCGTTGTAGGCGTCCATGATTTCGGCTGCGAGTTTGTCAGCCATCGTCTTGCCGCCGCGCTTGCGGGCATAGCCGATGAGATTCTTCATCGACACGCTTTCCTTGCGGTCGGGACGGATTTCCGTAGGCACCTGGAACGTGGCACCGCCGATGCGGCGGCTCTTCACCTCGACCTGAGGCGTAACCTTGTCGAGTGCGATTTTCCAGATTTCGAGTGCGCTTTTCTCCTCGTTCTTCATTTTTTCGCCCACGATGTTGAGCGCGTTATAGAAAATCTCGTAGGAGATATTCTTCTTGCCGTCATACATCAGGTGGTTCACAAACTTGGAAACCTTCTGGTCTCCGAAAACGGGATCGGGCAGGATCACGCGTTTTTTAGGTTTAGCTTTTCTCATTGTTTTGTTTTGGCTTGGATTAGGGCTGCAATAATGCCTTCAGCTCCCCGACGGGACACTTACTCAACCTTTCTTGCACGCCAATTACTTTTTACTTCTTTGCCTTGGGGCGTTTTGCGCCGTATTTCGAGCGGCGCTGCGTGCGACTGGCCACGCCGGCCGTATCGAGCGTACCGCGAACGATGTGGTAGCGCACACCGGGAAGATCTTTCACACGACCGCCGCGCACCAGCACGATGCTGTGTTCCTGCAAGTTGTGACCCTCTCCGGGGATGTAGCTGTTCACTTCCTTCTTGTTCGTCAGACGAACGCGGGCCACTTTACGCATAGCAGAGTTAGGCTTTTTGGGCGTGGTGGTATAGACACGCACACACACGCCGCGGCGTTGCGGGCAGGCGTCGAGAGCCGGAGACTTACTCTTCTCCGTGGCTGCCGTTCTACCCTTTCTTACCAACTGTTGGATTGTAGGCATTTGTTTGATTTTTAATTTGTTATTATATTATTTTGTCTTTTTCTTCGTGCATTCGGCGGAGGTCGGCGCAGGGCACACTCCACCTTTCGGGGTGCAAAGGTACAACAAATAAGCCAAACAAACAAGGCCTGAAACAAAAACATGTTTTTTTATTTCCGGCCGGGCGCACCACCCATTATATTATATAGGCAAAAACGTCGCACCGGAAGGGCCGGACGGGTTTGCACGAGGCAAACGGGAAGCGACGCGCTGTTTTGTCTGCCTCCGGGGCACGGGCGGCAACCGGCGGAGCGGGCAAAAACGGGCGGAATGGAACGGCCGTCACGGAGGGTTTCCCTCGGCAGCAGCGGAGTAACGCAGGATAAGGAAACACTAACGCTGAGATAGTTTGAACTTACTCAACGTTAGTTCGAACTATCTCAGCGCAATTTTCGCCCTGCAAGTTGACGGAGTGCAACGGGGGCCGGAAAGTTTCGGCTGACGGAGATCTGCCGACGCCGGTTCAGGCGGCAGGGGCCGTCGGTTCAGGGTGTGCTGACGGTGAGCGGCGGCGACTCAGTCGATGTAGCGGCGCACGAGGTCGCCGAAGGCTTCAATGCGGCGGTCGCGCAGGAAGGGCCACCAGCGGCGCACTTGTTCGCTGCGTGCGAGGCTCACTTCGACCACGGCGTTCTCTTCTTCGTCCTCGGGGCTTTGGTGGAGCAATTCGCCCTGCGGGCCGGCCACGAAACTGGTGCCCCAGAAGCGTATGCCGTCGGTCTGTCCGCTCGGATCGGGCTCGAAGCCGGTGCGGTTGACGGTCACGACGGGCAGTCCGTTGGCTACGGCGTGGCCGCGCTGCACGGTCTGCCACGCGTCGCGCTGACGGGCTTGCTCGTCGGGCGTGTCGCTGCTCGCGTAGCCGATGGCTGTGGGATAGATGAGCAGGTCGGCGCCGGCCAATGCCATGAGCCGCGCGCCCTCGGGGTACCATTGGTCCCAGCAAACCTGCACGCCGAGGCGGCCGACGCTCGTCTGGACGGGCCGGAAGCCGAGGTCGCCGGGCGTGAAGTAGAACTTTTCGTAATAAGCCGGGTCATCGGGAATGTGCATCTTGCGATAGGTGCCGGCAATGCTGCCGTCGCGCTCGAAGACTACGGCCGTGTTGTGACAAAGTCCGGCCGCGCGGCGCTCGAAAAGCGAGGCCACAAGCACCACGCCGCAGCGGCGGGCCACCTCGCCGAAGAAGTCGGTCGAAGGGCCGGGCACGGGCTCGGCAAGGTCGAAGTTGTCGGTCGATTCGACCTGACAGAAGTAAGGCGTGTTGTGCAATTCCTGCAACACGACGAGTTCGGCGCCGCGTGCGGCCACATCGGCCACGGAATCGGCGAGACGAGCCCGATTTTCGGCGACCGAGGGGGTGCAGGCTTGTTGTATGAGTCCTATTTTCATGTGTGAGGAGAGATTAGTCGCGGGGCGGAAGCACGCCGGCGGGCAGCTGCATCGTGGCACAGTGGAGCGAACCGTGCTGACGAATCAATGCGCGGCAGTCCACGCCTTTCACCGCGCGGTCGGCAAAGGCAAGGGCCACCGTAGCGAGGGCGGCTTCGTCGCAGCGGGGCTGCCCGTAGACGGGCACGAGCACGGCGCCGTTCAATATCAGAAAATTAGCATAAGTGGCGGGCAATCGTTCGCCGCATTCGTCGACAATCGGTTCGGGAATGGGCAGTGGGAGCAAGCGATAGGGACGGCCGTCGGCCGTGCGGAAGGCTTGCAGTTCGCGTGCCATGGCCGAGAGGGCGGAATGGTGTTCGTCGCCCGCCGGGGCAGCGCTATACAGAATCGTGTCGGCCGATGCGAAGCGGGCAAGCGTGTCTATATGGCTATCTGTGTCGTCGCCGGACAAATAACCGTTGCCAAGCCAGAGGAAACGGCTCACGCCGAGCAGCTGCGCGAGCCGCTCTTCGGCCTCGGCGCGCGTCAGTCCGCCGTTGCGGTTGGCGTTGAGCAGGCATTCCTCAGTCGTGAGCAGCGTGCCGCAGCCGTCGGTCTCGATGCTGCCGCCTTCGAGCTCGAAATCGAGGTGGTCGCGATATTCGCCGCGAACCATGCCCGCATCGAAGAGCCTTCGGTTCACGGCATTGTCGCGTTCGGCGGCGAATTTCCCGCCCCAGCCGTTGAAACGGAAGTCGAGCAGCGCGGGACGCGGGCCGCCGAGCGTCAGAAAGCCGTGGTCGCGCGCCCAAGTGTCGTCAGTGGGGCACTCGAACAGCCGCACGCGCGACATTTCGGCCGGCGAAAGCGCCGCAGAGAGCTGTCGGCGCACGGCGTCGGGCTCGGGCGTGACGATAAGCAGGGGTTCGTACTCCACTATCGCGGCGGCTATGCGCAGATAGCAGTCGACGACTTCGTCGAGCAGGGGAGCCCAGTCCGTTTCGGCGTGCGGCCAAGTCAGCATCACGCCGCTTTGGGGCGCCCATTCGGGCAAAAGGGAGAAAGGCGCGGCGTTCATATTTCGGAAAGTGTGCGCAGATAGTCGATAAAGGCGTCCGTCGTGCACGGAAGGCCCGACGGCGTGACGTCGCAGGCCGACGGGAACACTTCGGGGCCGTAGCCGTCGCCGCCCGTGGTCATATATTCGTCGGCGGCTATATATATGGTGTCCGAAGCCTCGATACGACGGCGGCGACCGTCGGGCGCGACATAGTAGAAGTGCAACAGGCAGCCCGAATCCTCGCGAACGGCCTCGAAACGGGCCGTCTGCATGCGGCCGTACTCGGTATTTCCGTATCCGCGGGCCACAAGCGCCGCCAATTGCCCGGCCGTCATCGCATAGACGCGGATTGCGTTGGCGAAAGGCAGGGCTTCGCCCACATCGAGCACCGTAAGGCGGCCCGGGCCGAAGCCTGTGCGAATGGAACCGAAGTGACTGACGCCTACGACCATGGCTTCGTCGCCCTTATCGCCCAACGCTCGGGCCGCCGCACGGGCATAAGCCTCGCAAACGAGGCTGCCCATGCGCGTTTGCCGCATTTTGTCGGAACGCGAATGCGTAATCGGCTCGCGCACCACGGTCAGCGGCGTGCCGATAGGCGTACCGGCGGCCGTCACCGTGTGGCGCAGCACGGAGTCGACCAGCGCTTCCATGCGGCGAGGGCCGGGGCCGAGCGCAATATCGGGACGAACGGGCACCAAAGAGGGCTCGACCGAAAGCACGCGGCGGGAATCGGTGTCGAAATTGATTTTCATCATCGCAATATAGCCGCCATGCCAGTAACCTTGCGTGACGGGATAGCGACCGATGCGGCCGCAAACGGGCTGATGCGTGTGCGAAGTGAACAAAGCGTGCCAAGTCGTGTCGTCGAGCGCGGCCAAATCGTCGACAGCGGGGTCTATCCACCGCGAAGCGCCGAGCGAATCCTGCGCCGTGCCCACATGCATGAGCAAAAGGCGCACATCGGCCGCCGCTACGGGCGCAAAGGCGGGCGTTTGCCGCAGACT
Source organism: Prevotellaceae bacterium (assembly GCA_022508615.1). Lineage (GTDB taxonomy): Bacteria > Bacteroidota > Bacteroidia > Bacteroidales > Bacteroidaceae > Alloprevotella. The sequence continues at coordinate 25,448 of JAFLUW010000002.1, forward strand.
GTCGAGCGTTTGCCGGTATTTGCGGTCGAAATAGAGGTCTTTGATGCGCGATTTCGAGGCTTGCCAATGCGTGGAGTGCGTCGTCAGGCCGACGAAAGCCACCCGCACGCTGTCGCCACTGGGGCCAAGGGGCACGGAAACCGTCTTTGCGGGCAAAATGCCGAGCGGAAGTCGGCCCGAAGCGTCTCTTACGTTCGCGCCGACGTAGTCAATTGTCCAATTATCAGGACGAAGCGGCGCATCGGCCCAACGCCGATTGAAGAAATCCTGACCGTCGTCGAACTCGTGGTTGCCTACGGCCGAAAGCGCGATGCCGCAGCCGGCGAAAAAGTAGGGAAGCAGCGCGCCGCGCGTGGCGGAATGAAAGTAAGAGCCGCCGAAGTTGTCGCCGGCCGACACGGTTACATGATAAGGGTAGACGGCTTTCAGGCTGTCGAGCGTCTGCCACACGGCAGCCGCGCCGGGCATTTCCTTTTCGGCATCGCGGGCAAAACCGGAGTGGAAATCGTTGAGACAAAACACGGCTACCGTGACTTTTCGGCCGTCGGCGCGGGCGAAAAGCGCGGTAAGCAGGAACAATAAGGCGGTAAGTATGCGTTTCATGGGAGAAAGTGTGGCGTTGTCGGGACTTGTCGGCCCGTAACTTCGCGTCAGCCGGTCCGATGTCACGACCTGCTGACCTGCAAGCCCGTCGAAGAGAGCGTCATGTCGACGAAACGGGCCGTGGGCGCAAGCGGATTTTCCGTAAGCAGGCCTACGATGCGGCGGACGGCCTCGGCATCTTTGGCCACCATATACATAAAGCCGCCGCCACCCGCGCCGGGCAGTTTATAGCCGAGACAAAGGTCGTCGATGCGGCGGCACAGTTCTTCGATAACGGGCGGCGCCGTGCCGGCGTCGAGCGCTTTGTTCTGCTGCCACGTGGTGCGCAGCAGGGAACCGTAGCTTTCGAGGTCGCCGGTCTGCAAAATGTCGAACATGGCGAGCGCATGTTGCTTCATTTCGCCGAGAAGGGAGAGGTGACGGCCGCTGTTGAGGAACATGCCGCGGACGATTTCGGCCAGAATATGCTTGGCGGTGCGGGTAATGCCCGTATAGTAGAGCAAATGGCAGGGCCGCAGGTCGGCGTCGCGGAACAACTTTTCGGGAAGCCAGCGCACGGAGGCCGATTGGTCGAAGCCGGCGCCCGTTTGCAGGAGTTTCACGCCCTCGAACACGCCGCCATACTGGTCTTGCCAGCCGCCGCCCGTGGTTAAGAGTTGTTCGAGAATGAGCGTGCGGCTGCAAATTTCGTGTTTGTCCCACCCGAGGCCGCAGAAGTTGTTGAGCGCGCCGAGCACCGTAGAGGCAAGAATGCTGCTCGTGCCGAGACCCGAACCTGCGGGAATGGCAGCGAGCAAGGTGATTTCGATACCCGAGCCGAAGGCTTCGAGTTGGCTGCGCAACGTGGGGTAACTTTCGGCCGAGAAGAAGGGAAGGAAGCCGCAAAGCGTGAGCGCGGCTTTGGGTATGGAGAAAGGCGAGCCTACTTTGTTGTAAGTGGCCAGTTCTTCGTAGGTTTCGATGCGTTCCATGGCGCCGAGGTCGATGGAACGGCAGATAATGGCGTAGTCGCCGGCCGAAGGTTTCACATAGACCTGCAACGGCGGCTGTCCGTTCATCTCGATGGCCAGATTGACGACATTTCCGCCCGAGAGCAGGCTGTAAGGGGGCGTGTCGGTCCAGCCGCCGGCCACGTCGATGCGCACGCTCGAACGCGCCCAGACGATTTGGTCGGCCGCCGTCGTCGTTCGGGGGCTGACTTTGTGGCGAAGGGCGTCGCCCGTCAGGCCTTCGCGCAACAAGGCGAAGGCTGCGTCGCCGCAACGCGCGGAAACTTCGGCGTCGCGGCCGCGAAGGGCTTCGGAACGGAACATCGCGTCGTGAATGCGGGTCATCAGCCCGGCCTCGTCGCCCAATGCGGCGGGCAGTTCGAGCCCTGCGGCGACATACTTCGCGGCCATGTCTTTCAAATCGGTCTGATAGAAGACGGATTTGCGCCAGTTGGCCGCCAACGTGCGGAGATTGCGGCTTTGCAGGGCGCGGCGCGAGGCGGCCAGACGGCGCAAGTTGCACGTATCGCTGATGGCGTCGGCCGAAAGGCGCGGCGTGGCGAGATAGATGTCGCGCAAGGCGGCATCGGGCGCGTCGGAAATTATCCAATCCAGCAGACGGCCCAGCAAGTCGAGGTCTTCGCTCACGGGGAAAAGCGGTGCGGACTGAATATCGTCGGCACGGTCGAAATCTTCGGGGACGAGGCCGCGACGGTCGAGCCATTCGGCGACAGACCGGCCCAGATAAAGCGTCGACGAATCGTGAAGGTCGCCGCGCGAGGGGTCGGAATAACCATACGGACGGAGTGCGAAAGCCTTTTCGCCGACCGGCGCCATGTCGAGACAGTGTCCGGGCGCGAGCGTCACGACCCAGTCGTTGGCAGGCACGCCCGTGACGATGTTTTGTCGCGTGAGCGTCCAGCCCGCGCCGAGCTCGGCGTTCTCAATCCAGAGATCGCTGTTCTCTTCGCCGGGTCGGTTGGCCATTACGCAGTTTTGCGTGAACACGCTCTGGCGGCGCACTTCTTTTTGCAGAATAATGCGCTGGTCTTTCACGACGTTTTGCAACGCGGCGGTCGAGGAAAGCAGTTCGGGCGACGTGCCGAAATGATAGAATTCGCCTCCGGGCAGCGGCAATATGGCCACGCTGAGCCCCTGCACCTCGGCATCGGGACGCGAAGGGGCGGCGCCGAGCGCGCAACCGAACTCGCCGTAGAGGTCGTAGTTGCCGATTTTTCCGCCGGCCGCGCATTTGCGGCAGAGACACTCGACGGCGCGGTCGCTGAGCAGCCATACGCCGATGTCCATCAGCGCCAAGTGCGTCTGCGAGAGGGCGGCCTGCTGCTGCAACGAGGGTTTTTGCAACATGAAGTCGAGCACCGAGGGCGTATCGCGGCGCATGAGGAAGACGCCGTGGTGCGAGGCCTGCTCGGGCGTCGTCCAGAGGCCGTAGCACACGATGTCGGCCTCGGGGACGGGCTGCAACGGTTCGGCGGCGCGCAGACAGATGTCGCCGCTGGCGATGAGCGTGCGAAGCGACGCGGGGGCCTGCTCCAATATGCGCTCGTAGAGCGGCATTTGCAGGTCGAGCAGCGTCTGGTCTATCTTTTGTCCGCGCGCCCAACGGAACACGGGAACGGGCGCGAGCACCTTTCCGCTCGCGGCATAGGCCGGAAGCCGGCGCGACTGGCCGCCGGCGTGCAGCAGAATGCGTTTTTCGCGTGCGAGCCATTCGCCGAGCGGCTGTGCGGCGGCGCCTTCGTCGGCCCGACAGGCGTCGAGCAGCCACGCCGTGCCGCCGCCCGAACCGAGCTTGGCGCCCACGGGGTCGCTGACGCAGAAGTATTCTTCACGAGACAGCCCCGTCACGTCGTGAAACGACGAAACGAGGTTGAGAGGAAGGGACAAAAGTTTTCGCATAAAACGGGGAGTTTTTTCTTTCGCGGAGAAAGGCTAAACTTACGCGGCGTTAGTTGAAACTTTCTCAAACTAAGTTTTGACTAATCGCAAAGCATTGCCTGTCAGGCCTTTCCGAAGCGGCATTTCGAGAGAGAAAAAAGTTATTCGTAGTACTCGCGCTTGCCGGCGGCAAGCGTGTTGAGCATGAGCATGCAAATGGTCATCGGGCCGACGCCGCCGGGCACGGGCGTAATGGCCGCGCATCGGGGCGCCACGGCCTCGAAGTCGACGTCGCCCGCGAGGCGAAATCCGCTCTTGCGCGAGGCGTCGGGCACACGGGTCGTGCCTACATCGATGACGGTGGCGCCTTCTTTCACCATGTCGGCCGTTACGAAGCCGGGACGGCCGATGGCGGCTATCAGAATGTCGGCCGAGCGGCACTCTTCGGCCAAGCCTTGCGTGCGGCTGTGGCATACGGTGACCGTGGCGTCGCCGTATTGTTTCTGCATCATGAGTTGTGCCATGGGTTTGCCCACGATGTTCGAGCGACCGAGCACGACGCACTTTTTGCCGGCCGTCTCAATGCGATAGCGTTTGAGCAATTCGAGAATGCCTTTGGGCGTGGCCGAAATGTAGCAGGGAAGACCGATGGCCATGCGGCCGACATTGACGGGATGAAAGCCGTCGACGTCCTTACGGTAGTCTATGGCTTCGATTACCTTTTGTTCGGAGATGTGGCGGGGCAGCGGGAGTTGCACGATGAAGCCGTCGACGTCGGCGTCGGCGTTAAGACGGCCGACGCAGGCCAGAAGTTCGTCTTCGGTCACGTCGTCTTCGAAGCGAATGAGGCTCGAGCGAAAGCCGCAGGCTTCGCAGGCCAGGACTTTGTTGCGGACATACGTCTCGCTGCCGCCGTCGTGGCCGACCAGCACGGCTGCCAGATGCGGACGCTTGCCGCCGTTACTTACGATTTGTTCTACTTCGGCAGCTATCTCTGCCTTGATTTGGGCGGCCGTCGCCTTTCCGTCGATTATTGTCATGGCGGGAGTTTTTATTGCTATGCAGGATGAATGTATGGCGGAATTATTTTATCTGCGCCCGAAGAATCCGGGCATTTTGGGCATCGCGGGCATTTTCTTTCCGCTCATCATCTTCATCATCTTGCGCATTTGGTCGAATTGCTTGATCAGGCGGTTCACTTCCTGAATCGACGTGCCCGAACCTTTGGCAATGCGGTTCTTGCGGCTCACGTTGAGCAACTCGGGCTGACGGCGCTCTTTCGGGGTCATGGAATGAATGATGGCTTCGATGCTTTTGAAGGCGTTGTCGTCGATTTCCACATCTTTGAGGGCCTTCCCCACCCCGGGAATCATCGATGCGAGGTCTTTCAGGTTGCCCATTTTCTTGATTTGCTGAATCTGACCGAGGAAATCGTCGAAACCGAACTGGTTTTTCTGGATTTTGCGCTGCAAGCGGCGGGCTTCTTCTTCGTCGTACTGCTCTTGCGCCCGCTCCACGAGACTTACGATGTCGCCCATGCCGAGAATGCGGTCGGCCATGCGCTCGGGGTGGAACACGTCCAACGCCTCCATCTTCTCGCCCGTGCCGACGAACTTGATAGGCTTGTCTACGACCGTGCGAATGGACAAGGCTGCGCCGCCGCGCGTGTCGCCGTCGAGCTTGGTGAGCACTACGCCGTCGTAGTCGAGACGCTCGTTGAACTCGCGCGCCGTGTTCACCGCGTCTTGGCCCGTCATGGCGTCGACCACGAAGAGCGTTTCGTCGGGATTGCAGGCTTCTTTGATGGCAGCAATCTCCTGCATCAATTCCTCGTCCACCGCCAAGCGGCCGGCCGTGTCGACGATGACCGTATCGCAGGCTTTGGCCTTGGCTTCCTGTATGCCTTCGCGCGCAATCTGCACCGGGTCTTTCGACGCACCGTTTATATATATGGGAACACCGATTTGTTCGGCCAATACGCGCAGTTGTTCCACGGCAGCCGGGCGATAGACGTCGCAAGCCACAAGCATCGGGCGGCGATTCTTCTTGTTTTTGAGCAGCAAGGCCAACTTACCCGAAAGTGTCGTCTTGCCCGCGCCGTTGAGGCCGGCCATAAGAATGACGGACGGACGGCTTGTCAGATTGAGTTCGGCAGCCGTTCCGCCCATGAGGGCAGCCAATTCGTCGTGAACGATTTTCACCATCAACTGTCCGGGCTTCACGCTCGACAGTACGTTCTGTCCGAGGGCTTTTTGCTTGACGGTGTCGGTGAATTGTTTGGCTACTTTATAATTGACGTCGGCATCGAGCAGCGCCCGACGCACGTCTTTCAGGGTTTCGGCCACGTTGATTTCCGTGATGCGGCCTTCGCCCTTCAATATCTTGAACGACCGTTCGAGGCGTTCGCTTAAATTTTCAAACATAGGGAGTTATTTACAAATAGGGTTTACAAATGAACCGTTCGGTTGAGCAGATATTCGTCGAGCACGGTCATAGCGGCCATTGCTTCGACTACCGGCACCGCCCGAGGCAGCACGCAGGGGTCGTGACGGCCTCGCGCATGAACCGTAGCGCGACGGCCGTCGATGTCTACCGTCGGCTGTTCGCGCAACAACGTGGCTACGGGCTTGAAGGCCACACGAAAATAAATGTCGGCGCCGTTCGAGATGCCGCCTTGCACGCCTCCGCTGCGGTTGGTGCGCAAGCGGAAGCCTTCGTCGAAGATATCGTTCTGCTCGCTGCCTCGCGCAGCGACGCCATCGAAGCCTGCGCCGTACTCAAAGCCTTTCACGGCATTAATAGAGAGCATCGCCGCGCCCAAACGGGCGTGCAGTTTCCCGAAAGCCGGCGAACCAAGCCCGACAGGGCAGCCTGCGACGACGCCGGTAATGACTCCGCCAATCGTATCGCCCGCCGATTTCACCTCGGCTATGAGTTCGGCCATGCGAACGGCCATTTCGGGGTCGGGACAACGCACGGGATTGGTCTCCGTGAGCGACAAATCGTAGTCTGTATAAGCGCCTTCGAGCCGCAACGGCCCGACTTGCGAAGTATAGGCCGAGATACTTATGCCCAACTGCGCGAGAGCCGTTTTGGCCAGCGCACCGCCTACCACCCGGCTTATCGTTTCGCGCGCCGACGAGCGCCCGCCGCCGCGGTGGTCGCGAATACCATATTTCATTTGGTAAGTATAGTCGGCGTGCGAGGGGCGAAACACGTCGCGCAGGTTGTCGTAGTCGGCCGAATGCTGATTTTCATTGCGCACAAGAAAGCCAATCGGCTGTCCCGTTGTGCGACCTTCGAACAGGCCTGAGAGGATTTCCACACGGTCGGCCTCGGCGCGCGCTGTCGTCAGCTTGCTTTGTCCTGGCCGGCGGCGATCGAGCTCAGCCTGCAGGAAAGCCGCATCCACAGCTATGCCCGCAGGCATGCCGTCCACCACACCGCCCACTCCGGGCCCGTGGCTTTCGCCAAACGTCGTCAGGCGGAAAATTTGTCCGAAAGTATTCATGCGTGCATTCGGTTTTTTCTCGTTTTATCCTGCGTCAATGCTGCTCAATGCCGGCCGCAACCGCAATTCTCCCCTCCGCCATGGCCGCAGCAGCCGCCTTTTTCACCATGATGACCGCAACAGCTGCCGTGTCCCCCGCTTTCTCTTCCGCCACAGCCGCACGAGCAGCAGTCCGCGTGCGAAAGGCGGTTGATCGCCCCGGTCACTTCGCCGTCGGTCGCGTCGCGAAATTCCACTATGCGGCCCACGAAACGCAACACCTTGCCGGCATACACATGATTGAAGTCAAGGCGCACTTTTTCCTCGCCGACGCCGAGTACGAGCGCGTCGAAGCGGTTCCCGTCGGCGTTGACCATGGGTACGATGTTCCCGGGATAAAATGTTTCGCGGTCGAAGTGTCCGTCCACCTCAAACATCGAGCGGTCGAATTCGAGTACGCGTTCGTCCACGTAAGGGCCGAACGCCTCGTCCACGCTGAGCGTGAAATCGAATTCGCCCGCTGCACCGATTTCAAGCAGTCTGTTTTCAAAACTGTCGAGCGCCGTACCCAGTCCCGACAGGAACTGAAACGGATGTTCCTCGCTCACCTGCTCCACCAATTCGGCGTTTTCGCCCTCTCTGCCGGCAAAAAGCCTATAAGCCACGGAAATGTACTTGTGTATCATTTTTTCTTTTCTTTGATAAGTCTTCTGTCGGTGCCGGCCGCTTTCCTGACGGCCTTTTGCCGGGTTCATGCGTGCACTTCGAGGCCGTAAGCCTCCTGCAATGTGCGCAATTCGGGATGATGTTCCAGCATTTTCGCCCATATCTCGCGCTTCGTCAGCGGTCGGGGCCGTTCGCGCGGCGCAGCCAGGCGGAAAGTCAGCGCGAGCGTGCCGTTGTCGAGTTGTTCTTGCAAATAAGTCTCGATAGCCGCGCGGTGGCGGTTGCAGTCGTCCAGCACGGTCTGGCTGTCGACAGGCACTTCCACGCGGCCATCCCCGTCCACCACCGGCATATGGTTCTTCATCTGTCCAGCCAGCGCGGCCAAAGCCTGCGGAAGTTCGTTGGCATAGCGCAGCCAGTGGTAACTCACGTCGGCAGCCCCGTAAGGCTTCGTGCCGAGCACGCGATGCGCGGCCGGAGTGTCGGGTTCCGCCTCCTTTTGCCGGCGTTCGTCGGCCGTAGTGCCGCTTTTAAGCGAAAATCCGGCTGTCCGCCGCAAGGTCGGCCGCACCGGCGGAGGCACAGCGGCCGGACGTTGTTGCGCAACGGCTTCCTGCCGGGCTGCAACGGGTTCTTTCTCTGTCGTTTCCGGCCGCGACACTTCCGCCGGAGCCTGCTCCTTCGGAGCTATGGGCGCTGTCCCGCCCGACGGGGCGAGATGCTTGAATATGGGTTTGAGTCTTCGTGCAGGGCCACGCCCACAGCCCGGCTCATCGGGGGCGGAGAGTTGAGCCGCCTCGATGAGCGTAAGCTCTACAAGCAGGCGTTTGTTGCGCGACTGGCGATAGTTGAGGTCGCAGTCGGCACAGAGCCGCAGGGCGGCGCGCAGAAAGCGCGGCGTGCAGCGTGCCGCCTGCTCGGCATAGCGTGTGCGCATGTCTGCACCTGCTTCGAGCAGCGGGAGCGTGCGTTCGTCGCGCGCCACGGTCAGATCGCGCAGATGCGACGCCAGTCCGGCCACGAAATCGTTGGCCGCAAAGCCGCGTGCAAGCACGCCGTCGAGCCCCAGCAGGCATTCCGTGACATCGACGCCGAGCATGGCGTCGACCATGCGGAAGTAGACGTCGGTTTCGAGCACGCCGAGGTCTTCGAGCGCCTTGGCGTAGGTAATGTCGCCGCCCGAAAAACTGGCCACCTGGTCGAAAATCGAAAGGGCGTCGCGCATGCCGCCGTCGGCCTTGCGGGCGATGACGGCGAGCGCCTCGTCCTCGGCCCTGATGCCCTCTTGCCCGGCCACATGCCGCAGATGTGCCACGATGTCGGGCACTTCCATGCGCTGAAAGTCGTAAATCTGACAGCGGCTCAATATGGTCGGCAGGATTTTGTGCTTTTCCGTCGTAGCCAATATAAATATCGCGTGCACGGGAGGCTCTTCGAGCGTTTTGAGAAAGGCATTGAAAGCCGAGGCCGAGAGCATATGCACCTCGTCGACGATGAACACTTTATAACGTCCCACCTGCGGCGGCACCTGCACCTGTTCGATGAGTCCGCGGATGTCGTCCACCGAGTTGTTGGAGGCCGCGTCGAGTTCGTGAATGTTGAATGAGCGTCCCTCGGCAAAGGCCCGGCAGCTCTCACACCGGCCGCAGGCGTTGCCTCTCTCGTCCGGCGAGAGACAGTTGATGGTCGTGGCGAAAATGCGCGCGCAAGTGGTTTTCCCCACGCCGCGCGGCCCGCAGAACAGGTAGGCATGCGCCAGCTTCCCGCCGCTGATGGCGTTGCGCAGCGTGGTGGTCAGCGCATGCTGCCCCACGACGGCGTCGAACGTCGCCGGCCTGTATTTCCGGGCTGAAACGATATAATTCTCCATATTGGCGCAAAGATAATAAACAAAAGCCGGATGACGGCCGGCGCCGCGCGTTTTTTTGTCTGTCGCGATTTTGCGCTATATTTGCCAACGTATGTTTGCGCTTATCTTTGTTCTTGTGGCGCTGGCAGCCGTCGTTCTGCCCGACGCCTACCTTGTGTTCGGCCCGCTGCGCGGTCATCTGCCGGCATGGGGCAGCTTTGTCATCGTTTTATCCTCGATAATCATTTTGACGGGCCTTGCCTGCGGGCTCGCGGGCTGGTGGAACGACACGCTGATGCGGCTCATGTTCGGCCTGCTGATGTGTGCGGCGCTGCCCAAACTGGCCTTCGTGCTGCTCTCTGCGCCGGCGTGGGGCCGGAGCCTCTGGCTCAACTGCGCGGGCCTCGCCCTGGCTTTCATCACGCTTGCCGGCAGCGCCTATGGCTTCGCCCGCGGGTGGAAACAGCTGACCGTGAATCGCATAACACTGACGCTCGACCGGCTTCCCGCGGCTTTCGACGGCTATCGCGTGGTGCAGATTTCCGACCTTCACGTCGGCACGTTCGGCCGCGACGCCTCGTTTCTGCACGCGCTGGCCGACAGCATCGCAGCACTCGACCCCGATCTCGTCGTCTTCACGGGCGACCTCGTGAACAGCCGCCCCGAAGAAATTGCGCCCTTTACGGAAGCCCTTTCGCGCATCGGGGCGAAAGACGGCGTGATGAGCGTCTTGGGCAATCACGACTATTGCCTCTACGACCGCCATTCGTCGCCCGACGGCGCGGCGCGGGCCGCACAGCGCCTCGTCGAGGCGGAGCGAACTTTGGGCTGGCAGCTGCTGCGCAACGAACATCGGGCCCTTGTGCGCGGCAGCGACACGCTCTACGTGGCCGGCGTGGAAAACTCGGGCCGGCGGCCGTTCCCTTCGCGCGGCGACCTCGGAAAAGCGCTCGCCGGCATTCCCGCCGGCGCGGCCACGATTTTGCTGAGCCACGACCCGTGGCACTGGCGCAGCGAAGTCTTGCCCGACGGCCGCGCCGACCTGACGCTCTCGGGCCACACGCACGCCATGCAACTGAAACTTTTCGGCTTTTCGCCCGCGCAATTTTTCGCCCGCGAGTGGGGCGGGCTGTATGCCGAGGGCCGGCAACGACTCTATGTCTGCACCGGCACGGGAGGCAACCTGCCGTTCCGCCTCGGCGCGTGGCCCGAAGTCGTGGTGCTCGAATTGCGAATTGCGAAGCGCTGAAAACGGCCGGGCAAGACGCATTCCCGACTGTCTTTCGCGCAAGTGGACAACATCGGGCGGGACAAAGCATCGGATTTCGCAGCCTCGGCCGCGCGCTGCGCGCACTCGGCGGAACCGACGAACCGGAAATACGCAGGGCAAACGGCCGCGCTCGGGCGACTTTGCAACTTGCCCGCGACTTGCCGCAAAGTGTCAGGCCCGCTTCGGCGGGCTTTTTTACGCTTTCGCTTTTATTGACTACCTTTGCATCGGGCTAACGGAAAAGGCAGGCCTTTCGACCTACCCTCTCGGTGTTAAAATTTTACTCTAAGCGAAGATTTCGCCTCAAATTTGTAAGTTATTTTAACTCCGAAAAACTTAAAAGAAATCCTGACAATCATTGTTTTAAGTTTTTCCGTTAGCCCCTCTTTTTTCGGCAGATGGGCTTCGCCGTCGCGTTATCTCTCGAACGCATTACAAAGCCCCGGAAAATCAGCACGCTGCGAAAGCGAAAACTAACGCCCTGATAGTTTCAACTTAGTCTGAGTAAGTTCGAACTTACACAAAGAAAGTTGAAACTATCGGAGCAATCGTTTTCCTGGCAGCCCGGCAGAGGGACAAAAAAACGTCGGAACAGGCAGCCGGCAGGTCGTTTTTTTTCGCTACCTTTGCGTCGTTTTTAACTACGAACGCTCCATGATAAACAGAAAACTCATCCGGTTGAAAATCGTGCAACTCGTTTACGCCTACTACCAAAACGAGGGGAAGACCATCCCCGTTGCCGAAAAGGAGCTCGACTACAGCCTGACACAAGCCTACAAACTCTATCTCTACCAGCTGTCGTTTCTCGTCGCGCTCAGGCAGCTGGCCCGACAGAAAAACGACGCTTTCCAGGCCCGCCTGCGCCGCAGCGGGAAAGCCGACGGCAGCCTCTCGCCGCAGAGCCGGCTGGCCGAAAACGCCCTGCTGGAGAAACTGGCCGACAACGCGACCGTGGGCGCATACATAGAAAAGGAGAAACAACCCTGGCCGGAAGAGGACGGCATCCTGCTGAAAGTCTACGAAAGCATGGCGGCCAGCCCCGTGACCGAGACCTACATGGCCAAAGGCGACTTCAGCTTCGAAGCCGACCGCGAACTGATGCGCAAACTCTACAAAACCTGCATCGCACAAAACGAAGACATCGACGCCATGCTCGAAGCGCACGGGCTCTACTGGAACGACGACAAGGACGTGGTCGACTCCTTCGTGCTGAAAACCATCAAGCGCACCGCCGCCGGCGACAAGCCCGACCAGCCGCTGCAACCCGAATACACCGACCCCGAAGACAAAAACTTCGCCCACAACCTTTTCGTACACACACTCACCCGCGCCGAAGAAACGCGCCGCCTCATACGCGAAAACTGCAAGAACTGGAAATTCGAACGCATGGCCGCGATGGATATCGTCATTGCGCAAATCGCACTGACCGAGATTCTCGACTTTCCGCAGATTCCGCTCAACGTGACGTTCAACGAATACATCGAAATCGCCAAAGCCTACTCCACGCCCCGCAGCGGCAGCTACCTGAACGGGCTGCTCGACAACATCGTCAAGCAACTCCGCGAAACAGGCACGCTGATGAAGGCCTGACGACAAACCTGCAACCCATAACCAAACACTCTGCACATGACAACTCCCCTGTTCACCCTGCTGCAAGCCCAGCCGAACTCGATGATGCCCACTTTCATCATGATGGCAGCCATCTTCGTCATCTTCTACTTCTTCATGATACGTCCGCAAAACAAGAAGCAGAAAGAAATCCAGAACTTCCGCAACGCGCTTCAGCCCGGACAGGAAGTGACGACCGTCGGCGGGCTGCACGGCACCGTGCGCGCCATCAACGACGACGGCACCGTGGTGCTCGAAGCCGCCTCGGGCGTGAAGCTCACTTTCGAAAAATCGGCCATCGTGCCCCAAGGCCAGTCTCAGCGCTAAACACCGGGCCGCAGCCCCGGCACATGCACCCGCAACCCAGCCCTGCGGCCCGACAGAAACGGCCCCGAAGCGTCAATCCATGTCTACCAGCAAACGCGAACCCCTCCGTGCGCGCCTTTCCAGACTTTGGAACAGGCACTTTCTGGCTTTTCTCTTCTTTCTGGTCGTCTCGGCCGCTTTCTGGCTGTTCACGGTGCTCAACGAAACGATTGAGCACGAATTCGAAGTGCCGCTGCAAGTGACAGGCGTGCCCAAATCCGTCATCATCTCGACCGATTTGCCCGAAAGCCTGCGCATCACACTCCGCGACAAGGCCTCGACGCTGCTCAACTACCAGTACCGGGGCCTCCGCCCCGTGCAAATCGAATTTTCGAGCGGCGAAAACAGCGACGGGCACGCCGTCGTGTCCAGCGCCGAGCTGGCCAAGCGCGTGCGCGCCGCGCTGCCTTCGGGCACAGCCGCAGTAAGCATTCGTCCCGAGACAGTCGAATACTTCTATTTTCAGGGAAAGCCCAAGCGCGTCCCTGTCAGGCTCGACCAGACGCTCCGCACGGAAAGCACTTCCTATCTTTCCGAAATCCGCATCCTGCCCGACAGCGTGTGGGTCTACGCCGAAACCGCACAACTCGACACCATCACCGCCGCACGCATCGCTCCGCTCAACACGGGCGTCATCATGGACTCGCTCGTCTGCATGGCGCCGCTGCAACCCATACGTGGCGCGAAATTCGAGCCGCGCGAAGTGCTGCTCAAACTGCAGGCCGACCGGCTGACGGAGAAAAGCGTGCAGATTCCCGTGCGCCAGGTGAACTTTCCCGCCGGAAAACATCTGCGAACTTTTCCGCGGCAAGTAACCGTCACCTTCCGCACCGGCGCAAAAATCTACCGCAACCTCACGGCTGAGAAATTCGTCATTACAGTCAGCTACGAAGAACTTATGGCCGCCCCCGACAACAAAATAAAGCTGAAACTCAAAAGCCTGCCGCACGGAGCGGGCCACATTCGCATCGTCCCTGACGAAGTAGAATTCATCATCGAGGACGTCAGCGAAGAATAATCCGCCCAAGCCATGCCTCTCTACGCCGTCACCGGCGGCATCGGCTCGGGGAAAAGCCATGTATGCCGCCTGCTGGAACAAGCCGGGCATCCTGTCTTCCGTTGCGACGACGAGGCACGGCGGCTCATGCACGTCGATCTCGGCCTGCAGAACGAACTGCGGCGGATCGTCGGACCGGACGTCTACGACAACCGGGGAAGACTGCGCAAAGACGTTATGAGCGCCTTTCTGCACCGAGGAAAAGAGCAGGCCGACCACGTCGGCGCCCTCGTACATCCTCGCGTGGCGCTTTCACTGATGGAATGGGTCGCCGCTTTCGGCGAAAGCCGCAAGCCGCTGTTCATGGAATGCGCCCTGCTCTACGAATCCGGTTTCGACCGGCTTTGCGATAAGACCATATTTATATCCTGCCCCGACGAAGAGCGCATACGCCGCGTCATGGCGCGCGACGGCGTCGACCGCGACAAAGCAGCCAGGTGGATGGCGCTGCAAATGCCCGAAGCGGAAAAACGCCGCCGTGCCGATTATATCGTCGTGAACGACGGACAGGCCGACATCGCCGCCCAATTGCGCGCTATTCTGCCCAAACACTGAACAATTCCGACAAAACACGTCGGCCTGCACAACATAAAAAAACCGGACGCCCCACCGTTATTCGCAAAATTATCTTAATTTTGCCGGCGTAGGGCGCCCATCCTTATTTATGAGGAGAACGCCAGCATCACGAATTACAAACATCTTCACAATAACAATTTAACTTCTTACAAAACAACTATGTGGTTAACTAACTCATCTATCGGACGGAAAGTCGTGATGTCCGTGACCGGCATCGCACTCATTCTGTTCCTGACGTTCCATGCCTGCATGAACGTCGTGGCCCTTGTTTCGGCCGAGGCCTACAACACGGTCTGCGAGATGTTGGGTGCCAACTGGTACGCTGTGGCCGCGACCGCCGGTCTGGCCGCCCTGGTAGTCCTCCATTTCGTTTTCGCCATCATCCTTACGCTGCAAAACCGCAAAGCCCGCGGCACGAACCGCTACGCCGTGACGGCCAAGCCCGACAAAGTGGAGTGGACCAGCCAAAACATGTTCGTGCTCGGACTTATCGTCGTGCTCGGCATCGTGATTCATCTCTACCACTTCTGGTACAACATGATGTTCGCCGAACTCGTGAACGACGGCGACGCTTTCGTCGGCGGACTGGAAGCCAGCGACGGATTCGGCATGATTGCCCTCACCTTCGGCAATCCCGTCAATGCCGTACTCTATCTCGTATGGTTCGCTGCCATTTGGTTTCACATGACCCACGGTTTCTGGAGCGCCATGCAGACCCTCGGCGTGAGCGGAAAGACCTGGTTCAACCGCTGGCGTTGTATCGGCAACATTTACGTGACAGTCGTCATGCTCATGTTCGCCGCAGTAGTCATCTGCTTCGCGCTGTGCGGCGGCGCTGTTTGCCACCCCAGCTGCTAATCCAACACGCACCCGGCTTTTATGCCGGAAAAATGCCCTGTAATACCAAAACCTACATCAATGGCAACTCTTAATTCCAGAATTCCCGAAGGTCCTATCGCTGAGAAATGGACCAATTATAAAGCACACCAGCGTCTGGTGAACCCCAAGAACAAACTGAAGCTCGACGTTATCGTGGTCGGAACCGGCCTGGCCGGTGCCTCAGCCGCAGCCTCGCTCGGCGAAATGGGCTTCAACGTATATAACTTCTGCATTCAGGACTCGCCCCGCCGCGCACACTCCATCGCAGCCCAGGGCGGTATCAACGCAGCCAAGAATTATCAGAACGACGGCGACTCTGTATATCGCCTCTTCTACGACACCGTCAAAGGCGGCGACTATCGTGCCCGCGAAGCCAACGTTTACCGTCTGGCCGAAGTGTCGAACAACATCATCGACCAATGCGTGGCCCAGGGCGTGCCCTTTGCCCGCGAATACGGCGGCATGCTGGCCAACCGCTCATTCGGTGGCGCGCAAGTGAGCCGTACTTTCTACGCCAAAGGCCAGACCGGCCAGCAACTCTTGCTCGGTGCATACAGCGCCTTGTCGCGTCAGGTCAATACCGGCAAGGTTAAACTCTACACGCGCTACGAAATGCTCGACGTCGTGCTTGTTGAAGGCCGTGCCCGCGGCATTATCGCCAAGAACCTCGTCACCGGCAAACTCGAACGCTTCTCGGCCAACGCCGTAGTTATCGCCACCGGCGGATACGGCAACGCCTACTTCCTCTCCACCAACGCCATGGGTTGCAACTGCACCGCCGCCATCGCCGCCTATCGCCGTGGAGCCTTCTTTGCCAACCCCTCCTATGTGCAAATCCACCCCACCTGCATTCCCGTCCACGGCGATAAGCAATCCAAACTCACCCTGATGAGTGAATCGCTGCGCAACGACGGCCGCATCTGGGTGCCCAAGAAACTCGAAGACGCCAAAGCCCTTCAAGCCGGCACGAAGAAAGGCAGCGACATTCCCGAAGAAGACCGCGACTACTACCTCGAACGCCGCTATCCCGCCTTCGGCAACCTCGTGCCCCGAGACGTAGCCAGCCGCGCCGCCAAAGAACGTTGCGACAAAGGCTACGGCGTGAACAACACGGGCTTGGCTGTATTCCTCGACTTCTCCGAGTCCATACAGCGCCTCGGCATCGACGAAATCCGCCAACGCTACGGCAACCTCTTCGACATGTACGAAGAAATCACCGACGTCAATCCCGGCGAACTGGCCCGCAGCGCCGGCGGCATCGACTACTACAACCCCATGCAAATCTTCCCCGCCATTCACTATACCATGGGCGGCATTTGGGTTGACTACGAACTGCAAACCACCATTCCCGGCCTCTTCGCCATCGGCGAGTGCAACTTCTCCGACCACGGAGCCAATCGTCTCGGCGCCTCCGCACTTATGCAAGGTTTGGCCGACGGTTATTTCGTCCTTCCCTACACCATTCAGAACTATCTGGCCGACCAGTCCATCTGGCCCCGTCTCTCCACCGACCTGCCCGAGTTCGTGCAGACCGAGAAAGACGTTGAAGACGCCATCAACGGCCTGCTCAACATCAAGGGCAAGCGCTCCGTAGACAGCATCCACAAAGAACTCGGCCACATCATGTGGGAATACGTCGGCATGGGCCGCACGGCCGAAAGCCTCAAGACCGCGCTCACGAAAATCGACGCTCTCGAAAAAGAATTCGAGACCAACCTCTTCGTGCCCGGCACACGCGAAGGCCTCAACATCGAGCTCGACAAAGCCATCCACCTGCGCGACTTCTTCACCATGGGCAAGCTCGTGGCCAACGACGCTCTCTCGCGCAACGAGTCCTGCGGCGGCCACTTCCGCGAGGAATACCAGACCGAAGACGGCGAAGCCAAGCGCGACGACGAGAACTACTTCTACGTAGGCTGCTGGGAATACAAAGGCAAGGGCCAGGCTCCCGAACTCACGAAAGAGCCCCTCGTCTACGAAGCAATCAAAGTACAAACCCGTAACTACAAGAACTAACCATGGCAAACATATCCTTCACCATAAAATACTGGAAGCAGAACGGCCCCAAAGATGCCGGCCATTTCGACACGCGCGAAATGAAAGACATCCCCGACGACACCTCCTTCCTCGAGATGCTCGACATTCTCAACGAGCAGCTCATCGAAGACGGACAGGAACCCTTCGTCTTCGACCACGACTGCCGCGAAGGCATCTGCGGCATGTGCTCGCTCTACATCAACGGC